>DATJJR010000001.1:0-37068 GCA_035492055.1 Rhodocyclaceae bacterium
TATCGGCGTAGATCGGCTGCAGCAATTCGTTGAGACGTGCTGCGGTCATGCGGTTTTGTGCCAGCACGTTTTGTGAATCGAACAGGTCGAGCATCGCCAATGCGGCGCGGCAGGCCATTGGATTGCCGGTGTAGGAATGCGAATGCAGGAAGCCGCGAGTCACGTCGTCGTCGTAGAACGCGCTGTAAATCTTGTCGGTCGTCATGACCAATGACAATGGAAGATAGCCCGCGCTGATGCCTTTCGACAGGCAGAGAAAATCAGGCCAGCCTTGATTTGTTTGAGCTTTGGATTGAAGTGACTGTTCCCACGCAAAGAAAGTGCCGGTGCGACCGCAGCCGACGGCGATTTCATCCGCAATCAAATGCACGTCGTAACGGTCGCAGAGTTTGCGGGCCTCATTCAAATAGTGCGGTTCGTACATCGCCATGCCGGTGGCACATTGCACCAGCGGCTCGACAATGAATGCGGCGATGCGCGACTGGCTGGCTTCAAGCAGTATTTCGAGTTCGGCGAGCGCCGTTTGTGGTGAGGTTGCCGGCGAAGCGACACGATGCGCGTGACGAATCAGCGGGTCGTAAGCATCGCGAAACAGATCGACATCGGTCACGCCCAATGCGCCGAGCGTTTCACCGTGATAGCTGTTTTGCAGACAGACGAATTCACGCTTTTCCGGGCGGCCGATATTGCGCCAGTAATGAAAGCTCATCTTCAGTGCAATCTCGACGGCAGACGCGCCATCCGAGGCATAGAAGCAGTGGCCGAGCGCATTGCCGGTTTTTTCTGACAAGCGTTCCGACAGCTCGACCACCGGTGCGTGCGTACAGCCCGACAGCATCGCATGCGCAAGCGTGTCGAGCTGGTCTTTCAATGCAGCGTTGATGGCCGGATGCGCATGGCCGAAGAGATTGACCCACCAGGAGCTGATGCCGTCGAGATAGCGCTTGCCGTCGAGGTCATACAGCCATGGGCCTTCGCCGCGTGCAATTGCGAGCGGCGGCAGTTGCTCGTGGCGCTTCATCTGCGTGCATGGATGCCAGACGGCGCGCAGGCTGCGCTGTTGCAGGTCGGTCGAATTCATGGGGTTATTTTATCAGGCGCGCCACCGCAGCCTTCGCGGTAAGATTGTCGGTCCTATGTAAGTAGAGCCGCACCATGGAACTCGATACGTTGCTACCTGTCCTGCATGACAAGATCGCGACTGTCCGCCGCGACATTCATGCACATCCTGAACTGGCCTTCAACGAACACCGTACTGCCGATGTCGTGGCCGATTATCTTGCAGGCCTTGGCCTGGAGATTCATCGCGGCCTTGCCGGCACAGGTGTCGTCGCCAAAATTTCCGCAGGCAACAGTAAAAAAGCTATCGGCTTGCGTGCCGATATGGATGCGTTGCCGCTGAAGGAGTTGAATACCTTTGCTCATCGCTCGACCGAAGAAGGCCACATGCATGCTTGCGGCCACGATGGTCATACGGCCATGCTGCTCGGTGCAGCCGAAGCACTCAGCAAAACGCGCGACTTCGACGGCACCGTGTACCTGATTTTCCAGCCAGCCGAAGAGCATGAAGGCGGTGGCCGCGTCATGGTCGAGGAAGGGCTGTTCGAGAAATTCCCGATGGAGATGGTGTTCGGTTTGCACAACTGGCCCGGGCTTGAGGCTGGCATGATCAGCATCATCGAGGGTCCGGTCATGGCCGGTACGGATCGTTTTGAAATCACCGTGACCGGCCGCGGCGGTCACGCTGCCATGCCGCATCAGGCCAACGATGCCATCGTTGCTTCGGCAACCCTGATTACAAATCTGCAGACGCTGGTCTCGCGCAATGTCGATCCGCAGGAAGCGGCTGTGTGCAGCGTGACACGCATTCATGCCGGCCATGCCGACAATATTCTGCCCAACTCGGTTGTCCTCGGCGGCACCGTGCGTAGCTTCAAGCCTGAACTGAAGGCGATGATGGAAGCCGGCGTGCGTCGCATCTGCGCCGGTGTCGAGGCCATGTTCGGCGTCGAGATCAAGATCGACTATTCCTACGGTTACCCGCCGACATTCAATGCCAAGGTGGCCACTGACTGGTCGCGCATCGCCGCAGAAAAGGCGGTCGGCACGGAGCGTGTTGCGACGCATCTGAAGCCCAGCATGGGTGCCGAGGATTTTGCCTACATGGCAGCTGCAAAGCCGGGTTGCTATGTATGGCTTGGCAATGGCATGGGTGAGGGCGGCTGCATGCTGCACAGCCCGCATTACGATTTCAACGACCAAGTGATTCCCACCGGCATTCGCTATTGGGTCACATTGGTTGAAACTGTTCTGGAGAAAGGCAAGCAATGAACGATTTGTTCGCCCCCGCCAAATTTGGGGCCATCGCGTTGTCCAACCGTATCGTCATGTCATCACTGACGCGCTGTCGTGCCGGAGAGGGCAACGTACCGACTGATCTCATGGCCGAGTATTACCGTCAGCGCGCAGGTTGTGGCTTGATCTTGACGGAAGCGACACCGATCTGCCCGGAGGGACATGGTTATCCGCGTACGCCTGGCATTCACAGCGAAGCGCAGATCGCCGGCTGGCAGAAGGTCACCAAGGCCGTGCATGGCGCAGGCGGCAAGATTGCCTTGCAACTGTGGCATGTCGGCCGCATTTCACATCCCGATCTGCAACCTGGCGGCAAGGTGCCGGTTGCTCCGTCGGCAATCAAGCCGGCCGGGCAGTTGTTCACCGGCAGTGGCATGAAGGAGTTCGTCACGCCGCATGAACTTGAAGTTGGCGAAATTTCCGCGATCGTTGAAACGTATGCGCGCGCTGCACGTCATGCCATCGATGCCGGTTTTGACGGAGTCGAAGTACATGCCGGTAACGGTTACTTGCTCGATCAATTCCTGCGTTCCTCGACGAATCAGCGTGACGACGCTTACGGTGGGAGCAAGGAAAAACGTGTGCGCCTGTTGCTCGAAGTGCTTGAGGCCGTTTGCGCCGAGGTCGGTAACGATCACGTCGGTCTGCGTCTTTCCCCGGTGACCACTTTCAATGACATTGCCGACGAAAATCCGCAGGCAACTTTTGACTATGTCGTGGCGCAGCTCAATCCGCTGCGCCTGGCTTTCCTTGACGTTTTGCAAGGAACTGGCGGTGCTCCGCATGCGCAATGGCTACCCTTCGATTACAAGCGCACGCGCTTGATCTATGAAGGCAACCTGATTCTCAACAACGGCTATGATTTTGCCACTGCCAAAGCCGATATCGAATTCGGTAACGCCGATGCCATTGCCTTCGGTCGCTTACTGATTGCCAATCCTGACCTGGTCGAGCGTTTCCGCCGCAAGGCAGCGCTCAACGCGCTGGACTCGACTACCTTTTATGCAGGCGAAGAAAAGGGCTACACCGACTATCCGCGGCTCTCGGCGTAATCTTGAAACAAAACAGCCCGGCTTTGACCGGGCTGTTTTGTTTTGCGTCATCACTTTTATTTCTTGTCTGCGGCCTTGACCGACTGCACAGACGGGCGCGCCGCGATTCGTTCGATGAAGGCGTTGATGTTGGGGAAAGCGGAAAGGTCGACGCCAACGAAATCGCTCCAGCCCAGCACGACGAACAGGTAGGCATCAGCCGCAGTGAAGTCGTCGCCCATGAGGCAGGCGTGCTTCGCGAGCGCGGTGTCGACGTATTCATAGCGCTTGGCGAGCTTTGCTTTTGCGTCGGCCTTCCAGTCGTCGGCGGCATTGCGATTGAAGAGCACGCTGTAGCTCTTGTGCAATTCGGTGGCGATGAAGTTGAGCCAGCTCTGGAGCTTGTAGCGCTCCACGGTGCCGTTGGCGGGCGCAAGCTTCTTTGCCGGAACGAGGTCGGCAATGTACTGGTTGATCGCTGCGCCCTCGGTCAGCAACGTACCGTCGTCGAGCACGAGTGCGGGCACGTAACCGTTCGGGTTGATCTTGTAGAAATCGGAGCCGCTGGCCGTCTCATGTGTCTTCAGATTGACGACTTCCTGTTCACAAGCGATTCCAGCTTCGGCCAGCAGAATACGTGGGGCGGTCGAACAGCTGCCGAGAGCGTAATAGAGCTTCATGTGTTTTCTCCGTGAGGTTACAGAACGAATCTGCCACCATTGCAGTAGCTGGTGCTTTCGATGCGAGCGATGGTTGGCAACAGATTGAGATTGCTTGCACTCTTCAAGGTGCGCGCATTGTTCTTGAACTCGTCCATGTCGATGTCGATCAAGTCATCGATGGTGGCGAGTGCAATGGCATTTCCGCTGTCGCACGACGGAAAGGCCAGAGCGCGGCCATCAAATGCTGCACCGAGGCGTTCGACGCTGGCCTTGAACTTGCGACTGCGTGAAAGCAGATTCACCACCAGCAGGCCATCGCGCGCGAGGCGAGCCTTGCAGTCGAGATAGAAGGGCAAGCTGTCGAGCCGTCCCGCTTTGGCATCGGCATCGAAACCGTCGACCAGGATCAGATCGTATTTCCCTTTGTGCCCGATCACGAAATCCGCACCGTCGGCGATCTCGATATTGATTCGCTGCGGGTCATCCGGCAACTTGAAAAACTGATGCGCCATCGGCACGACGGCAGGATCAATCTCGACGACCATGATTTTGCAGCCGGGACGATACCGGTAGAGAAACTTGGTGACCGAGGCTGCGCCCAGCCCGATTTGCAGCACCTTGCGTGGCCATTCGGCATCGCCACGTAACAGCAATGCCGTCATCATCTCGCGCGTGTATTCAAGTTCTAGCGCCCATGGCCGTGCAATGCGCATGGCCCCCTGGATCCAGTCCGAGCCGAAGTGCAGGTAGCGTACACCGGCTTCTTCGCTGATATCTATGGACAAAAAACTTCCTCCCATCCACCTTCCCGAGGAAGGTTAACTGCGGCGCCATGCTTTACATGGCTTCAATTCAAGCAATGGTTCCGGCTTGAGGCGAACCGTCGCCGAAATTTCTGTCTCCGAAGCGCGGTCGAGTCAGTGCAGCATCCTCGGTTGCGCCGGGAACAATTCTTCGAGAATTTCTTCGCCAAAGACGTAGTCGTGATTGCAGATGTCATCGTGTACGCGAATCTCGCCATGCTCATCGAGAATGGCCTGTACTTCATCACGACCGATTGAAAGCAACGCGCCGCGTACTTTTTCTTCATCGCGCGGGCAGTGATAAACGACCGGATGCGGCTCGAACAAACGTACGTTCTCTTCACTGAACAGTCGATGCAGCAAATCTGCAACCGGCAGCGCGAACTCATCCGGACGCACGGTGGCGGCAAGCTGTTGCACGCGATTCCAACCATCTTCATCGTGTTCACGCCCAGCCGTGTGCGGCAGTTTTTGCAAGAACAGGCCACAGGCACGATACGCATCAGCAAACAAGAACAGGCGCGTCGGTTGCTGTTCCGACTGAGCCAGATAATTCTCGAAAATGCTTGTGATGCTGTCGCCTTGCAGTGGTACGAGGCTTTGATAAGGCTGGCGGTTGTCGTTGGTCTGCAGCGTCAGGACAAGACGGCCATCGCCGATCAGTGTGGCTGCGTTGCCAGTTGTGATGCCGGGTTCAGCTTTTGCCATGCCGCGCAGGCGTAATTGCTCGTCGCAATCGACGACCAGCATCGACACGGCACCATTGCCCTGAATCTGGAAAGTCAGTCGACCGGCTGTCTTGAGCTGAGAGCCGATCAACGTAGTGACTGCCGTGGTTTGGCCAAGCAGTTCAAGCACCGGCTGTACATAGGCGCGTCCCTGCTGCATGGCTTGCCAACTGGTTTCAAGTTGAACGAAAGCGCCGCGAATATCGAGTTCTTCAAAGATGAAGCGCTGAAAAGAGTCGCTCATACCAACTTGCTCTCGAACATCATGGGATCAAAGCCAATCAGCAATTCATTGCCGGTTTCCACCACAGGGCGGCGAATCAGGCTGGGATTTTCGAGCATGAGTGCAACAGCTTGCATTTGATTGCTGATCGCTTGTTGCTCGGGCGTAAATTTTCGCCATGTTGTTCCCTTGGTGTTGACCAGGGCTTTCCAGCCAGCCGTTTTGCACCATTCGATCAGGCGCTTTTCGTCCACGCCTTCCTTCTTGTAATCATGGAACTCATGCGGGATATCACGCGCTGACAGCCACGCCATGGCTTTCTTCATGGTGTCGCAGTTTTTGATGCCGTAAATGTGGATATTGCTCATGGAATGCACTGCCAGATACGAAAACCTGCATTTTAAAGCCTGGGCTGTAGTGCGACTTGAAAAGAATACGGCCGGCCGGATGTAATATCCGTTATCGGTTTTCTGTTTTCCCCGTCTTTTCTGTCACATAAGGAGATGTAGATGAGCCTTTACAAGTTTGATCCGAACAGTCTCAAGTTGCCTCTGACCGTGATTTACAGCAGCACCAATAAGCGCTGGAATGAGGAAGTACATTTCATTGAATCGCGCGATAGCCGGAATCAACTCGTTTTCATTGATGCTGCCGAGGCAGGCGTCAAGCTGGGCGATGGTCTGACGCCCGATAGTGCGAAACAGCACATCTATGTGCGCGATGCATCCGGCAAGCTGGTGTCCGACCTCGACGCAGTATATGCGGCGCACAATGCCATCGGCCTCGGTCCGTGGTTCCTGTTTGGACGTGTCCCGGGCTTTTTCAGCGAAGGCACGGGCATTGGCCCGCAGAAGAAAGCGGCCTGAAATCTCGCCAGCGCGCGGTTCCTGGTAAACAAAAGCCCCGCAATGCGGGGCTTTTTCATTGCGCTGGTTTTAGCTCGACGATGGCCTTGAGCGTGAGCGGTACGCCGTTGCGCAGCGAATCGACACCGATGACCGAGCGCGCATGTTTGCCTGCTTCGCCGAAGACGGCAGCCAGCAGATCAGATGCGCCGTCCAATACTTTGGCGTGATCTTCGAATTCCGGCACGGTATTCAATGCGCCATGAAGTTCCACGAATTGAGCTACGGCATCCAGCGAACCGAGTGTGTGCTTGATGACGGCGATTAGGTCAAGACAGGCAGCGCGTGCCAGCGCATAGCCATCCGTCGCCGAATATTCGCGTCCCAGTTTTCCTTTCGCGGCAAGACCTTCAATCGGTCCGGGAATTCGACCCGAGATGAAAAGGAGATTACCAGTGCGAACCGCCGACGCGTAGTTGCCTGCAGGCGCTTTGGGTTGCGGCAGCATGAGGCCGAGTGCCTGGAGTTGTGCTTCTGCGGTCATGGATTGATCCTTTCGGCGGGAGATCAGGACGAGCAACTGACTTCGAGATGTCGCAGTGCTTCAGGCGGCGGCGCGGCATAGGCCGCCATGCCAGCTTGCTCCGTGTAGGGTTGCGACAGCACGCGTGCAAGGCGGTCAAGTTCTTCGGTATTGCCGCGCTCGGCTTGCTCAATGGCGGCTTGTGCCAGATGGTTGCGCAGAACGTAAGCAGGGTTCACGGCATTCATGCGTGCTACGCGTTCGACATCGTTGCTGTTTTCTGCGTGTAGCCGTGTGCGGTATTTATCCACCCAGGCATCGAAGGCCGCGAGATCGAGAATGTCTTCCCGTACGCCTGTTGCCGGTCCAGTGCCATTGGCTTCGATGCGACTGAGGTTGCGGAAGGTACGCGTGAAGTCGCTCTTGCTCCGGTGCATGATCGTCAGCAGCTCATTGACGATGGTGTCGTCATCGTCGTGTACATCACGAAAGCCGAGCTTGTCGGCCCAATGTCGTCGTGCTGCCGTGCCGTAGGCGGGTGCGTATTTGTCGTAGATGTTCCGGGCGATGTCGAGTGCTTCATCGTCATTGTCGGACAGCAGCGGGAAACAGGCTTGCAGCAGGCGTGACAGATTCCATTGGCCGATTTCAGGTTGCGTACCATAGGCATAGCGTCCCTGGTCGTCGGAGTGATTGCAAATGTGGTTGAAATCGAATGCGTCGAGAAAACCGAACGGGCCGTAATCGAGAGTGAGCCCGAGGATCGACATGTTGTCGGTATTCATCACACCATGACAGAAGCCGACGGCTTGCCAGTGTGCAATGAGACGCGCGGTGCGTTCGACGACTTCGATCAGCCACATCGCGTAGCGATCCGGCCAGCCGACAAGATGCGGAAAGTGCACATCAATGACGTGGTCAGCCAGCGGTGCAAGCGCTTCGTGTTGTCCCGTGTGATAGAAAAACTCGAAGTGGCCGAAGCGAATGAAGCTCGGCGAAACGCGGCAGACCACAGCGGCTGTCTCCACGCGTTCGCGGTATACCGGTAGCGTCGAACCAATCAGCGAGAGTGCACGCGTGGTCGGAATGCCGAGCGCATGCATGGCTTCGGAGCATAGATATTCACGAATCGACGAGCGCAGTACGGCGCGACCGTCGCCTTGACGCGAATAGGGCGTGAGGCCGGCTCCCTTGAGTTGCAATTCCATGTGCCGACCATCGTGATCGAGGATTTCGGCCAGCATCAAGGCTCGACCATCGCCGAGTTGCGGAACATACACGCCGAACTGATGACCCGAATAAACCGAAGCGCGCGTTTCGTAACCCGGCCAAGGTGTGTTGCCGGCCATCACATCGCGGAATTCGCCGGAAGCCAGCGTCGTCGTATCGAAACCCAGCGATTCGGCCAAGGAATGGGAAACATGCAACAGCCTGGCGTCAGGCAAAGGCGTGGCGGGTACCGGCAAATGCCAAGGTTTGCCGAGCTGCGCGTAGGATGGGTCAAGTACTGGAAGTGTCATGCGGCTATTTTCGCATGTCCGCAAGGGCGGCTTATTGAGACAATGGCGAGCTTTCACAGGGATGACGATCCCGGTATTATTTGTCAGACAACTGATCTGATATATCAAATTTGGCAAGCGGAGAACAGGGCATGCCCGAAGGAACCACCATGCTGCTCGGTCAATACGACCACTGGCTGGTACTTGTGTCGTGGCTGGTTGCTACGCTCGCGTCTTATACGGCGCTTGACATGGCCGGACGGGTCGCGTCATCGGCAGACCACGTTGCACGTAACTGGCTGATCGGTGGCGCATTTGCCATGGGGTTGGGCATCTGGTCGATGCACTTCATCGGTATGTTGGCGTTCAGTTTGCCGATTCCGATTGATTACGACGTCAGCCTCACGTTGTTGTCCATTGTCCCGGCCATTGCCGTGTCGGCATTTGCCCTGAAGCAAGTGACGGCGGAGCGCCTGAGCGTGCGCCGCCTGGTGGTGAGTTCCGTGCTGATGGGCGTTGGCATCGCTGCAATGCATTACACCGGTATGGCGGCGATGCGCATGTCACCGGGCATTGAATACGATCCACTGCTGTTTGCGGTTTCCATTGCGATTGCGGTTGGCGCATCGGGCGCCGCCTTGTGGATATTCTTTTTGTTGCGTAGCGATCGTGCGTTCATCAGCGTGCACCGATTCGCTGCCGCCATCGTCATGGGACTGGCGATCATCGGCATGCATTACACCGGCATGGCTGCGGCAGGCTTTCCCGAAGGCAGCGTTTGCATGGCAGCTGCCGACAAGACCTTGAATACACAATGGCTGGCACTGCTGATTATTGTTGTCACGATTTGTGTGCTGGCGGTGGCATTGCTGACATCGGTGCTTGATGCACGCATGGACGCCCGTACCTCGATATTGGCGAATTCCCTGGAGCAGGCGAATCGCGAATTGAGCGAGCTGGCGCTGCAGGATGCCCTGACGAAATTGCCTAATCGCCTCTTGCTGGAAAACCGTATCGAACATGCCATCGAACGCGCCAAGCGCGAGTCGGAGACATTCGCATTGCTGTTCATGGACCTTGACGGCTTCAAGGCCGTGAACGATGCGTATGGCCATCATTTCGGCGACATCCTGCTGGTGGATGTCGCCGAGCGCATCCGCGAACTGCTGCGTGTTCAGGACACGGTGGGCCGCATCGGCGGCGATGAGTTCGTACTGTTGCTGGAGTCAGCCACGGCCGATGGCGCGGCGACGGTGGCCGAGCGCCTGGTGTATTCGATTGCCCGTCCGTTTTCCTTGGAAGGGCGCGATTTGCGCGTATCTGCCAGTGTCGGTATCGCCTTGTATCCCAATGACGGCCAAACGACACAGGATTTGATGAGTAACGCGGATGCCGCGATGTACCACGTCAAACATGCCGGTCGCAATGGTTACGGTTTCTTTGAAACCTCGATGAACATCAATGCCCGGGAACAAATGCAGCTGCAGAATGATTTGCAGAGCGCGCTGGAGCGACGTGAGTTTGTATTGCACTACCAGCCAAAATATGTGGCGCCAGCAGGTCCGATGACGGGTGTCGAAGCCTTGCTGCGCTGGCAACATCCGCAACGCGGCATGATTCCGCCGGACAAGTTCATTCCGCATGCGGAGAAGAGCGGCCTGATTATCCCGATTGGCGACTGGGTGCTTGATGAAGCGTGTCGCCAGATGAGCATGTGGTATCGCGAAGGGCATACCGACTGGAAGGTGGCCGTCAATCTGTCGGCGGTACAGTTTTCCAATCCGAACTTGATCAATGGTGTGCGTGCCGCACTGGAGCGCCACGGATTGCCGGCGCACTGCCTGACATTGGAAGTGACCGAGTCGACGGCCATGCGTAATGCCGATGTAAGCCTCGCCATTCTCGATCGCCTGTCGGAAATGGGCGTCGATATTTCCATCGATGACTTCGGTACCGGCTATTCGAGCCTGTTGTATCTCAAGCGCCTGCCGGCGTCCGAGCTCAAGATTGATCGCGGTTTCATCCAGTCATTGGCTGAAAATAATGAAGATGCCGCGATCGTGTCCGCCATCATCGCGCTGGGCCAGACCCTGAAATTACGGATTGTTGCCGAAGGGGTGGAAACGTCAGCGCAGCAACACTTCCTGACCGGGCTTGGCTGCGACGTTTTGCAAGGTTATTTACTCGGCCGCCCCATGCCTGCGGATCAGGTAAAGCTATCGATGGGGCAGGCCGAACAGAAACTGAAGGCGTAACGTCTGCCTATCACTCGAGCAATTTCTCGAAGACGTTAACCCGGTTGTTTCAGCTTGGCAAATGCCGCTGCCATGGCATTGCTGCCGATGTCGGGTTGTGAACGCGACTGCGACCGTTGTTGTCCGCCTTGCTGCGTACGCGGGCGATTGTCCCGCTGCATGCTCGATGCACCTGATGGTTTTTGTGTCACTTCATCCGTCAGGCGCATCGTGAGCGCAATGCGCTGGCGTTGCACATCGACTTCCAGCACCTTGACCTTGACCACGTCGCCCGCCTTGACGACTTCGTGCGGATCCTTGACGAACTTGTTCGACAACGCAGAGACATGAACCAGGCCATCCTGATGCACGCCGATATCGACGAAGGCACCAAAGGCGGCGACATTGGTCACCACGCCCTCGAGCAACATGCCCGGTTGCAGATCCTTCAGATTTTCGACGCCTTCCTTGAAGGTCGCGCTCTTGAATTCCGGGCGCGGATCGCGGCCGGGTTTTTCAAGTTCCTTGAGGATGTCCTGCACCGTCGGCAGACCGAATTTCTCGTCGGTGTATTTTTTCGCATCGATTGAACGCACGATGCTGTTGTCACCGAGCACGTCCTTCACGCGTTTCTGGATGTCGTTCAACATTTTCTCGACGACTGGATAGGCTTCCGGGTGCACCGCAGAGGCGTCGAGCGGGTTCTCGCCATCGTTGACACGCAGGAAGCCGGCAGCCTGCTCGAACGTCTTGTCGCCGAGACGTGGCACAAGCTTCAGCGCATCGCGGGTCGCAAAGCGGCCATTGGCATCGCGGTGGGCCACGATATTGGCAGCGAGCGTCGAATTCAGGCCGGAGATACGTGTCAGCAATGGCACACTGGCGGTATTGACGTCCACGCCGACGGCATTCACGCAATCCTCGACCACGGCGTCGAGCGAACGTGCCAGCTTGGTCTGCGACACATCGTGCTGGTACTGGCCGACACCGATGGCCTTTGGCTCGATCTTCACCAGTTCGGCCAGCGGGTCCTGCAGGCGGCGCGCAATGGATACGGCGCCGCGCAGCGAGACATCGAGATCGGGGAATTCCTTCGCCGCGAGTTCAGAGGCCGAGTACACCGACGCGCCGGCTTCAGACACCACGATCTTGTTCATCTTGAGGTCGGGCAAGCCCTTGATCAGGTCGGCAGCCAGCTTGTCGGTTTCGCGCGAAGCGGTGCCGTTGCCGATGCTGATGAGATTGACCTTGTGCTTCACGCACAACAAGCCCAGCGTATGCAGCGCGCCGTCCCAATCGTTGCGTGGTTCATGCGGATACACGGTGGCGGTATCCACGACCTTGCCGGTGGTATCGACGACCGCAACCTTGACGCCAGTACGTATGCCCGGATCGAGGCCGATGGTCACGCGTTGGCCAGCTGGCGCGGCCAGCAGCAAGTCTTTCAGGTTGCGCGCAAAGATGCGGATGGCTTCTTCTTCCGACCGTTCGCGCAGCGCATTCATGAGTTCGAGTTCGAGGTGCAGCGAAATCTTCACCATCCACGCCCAGCGCGCGGTTTCCATAAGCCAGCGATCCGCCGGACGACCTTGGTCGGCGATGCCGAAATGCGACGCGACGCGGCGTTCGCAGGGCGATGCCTGCGGCGGATCCAGCATTTCTTCTGGCATTTTCAGCGACAGGCGCAATACGTCTTCGTTGCGACCACGGAACAGCGCCAGCGCGCGGTGCGATGGGATCTCTGAAATTCTTTCCGAGTACGCAAAGTAGTCGCGGAATTTTGCACCCGCCTGTTCCTTGCCTTCGGCCATGATCGATGTCAGTGTGCCGTCTTCCTGCAATTGTTCACGCAGCTTGCCGAGCAGTGCTGCGTCTTCGGCGAAGCGTTCCATCAGAATTTGGCGCGCGCCGTCGAGGGCTGCCTTCACGTCTGCAACGGGGTTTTCGGCGCGGTCTGCGGCAACGTATTGCGCGGCCTCTTCCTCGGGTTTCAGCATCGGATTGCCGAGCAATGCATCGGCCAGCGGCTCAAGGCCGGACTCCTTGGCGATTTGCGCCTTGGTGCGGCGCTTCTGCTTATAGGGCAGATACAAATCCTCAAGGCGTTGCTTGGTTTCGGCGCCCTGAACCTCAAGCAACAGGGCTGGCGTCATCTTGCCTTGCTCTTCGATGCTGGCGATGACTGCAACGCGACGTTCTTCAAGCTCGCGCAGATAGCCGAGGCGTTCTTCGAGCAGGCGCAATTGTGTGTCGTCGAGACCGCCGGTGACTTCCTTGCGATAGCGTGCAATGAAAGGCACGGTGGCACCTTCGTCAAGCAGTTGAACGGCAGCAGCGACTTGGACGGGGTTTGCGCCAATGTCGGCGGCGATGCGGGATTCGATGGAAGGCAGCATGAAGCAAACAAATGTGATGGAACCGGACGCGCACCTTAACGGAGCAGGTCGGCGCTGGCAATCCATGAAAAATGCGACACCGTGTCATCAAAACGCTGACAGATTCAGCAGCCTCGCTGTGGCACAGTCGCACCATGAGCGCTTCTTCTCCTGCCTTGCGAGCACCTGACAAGGAACTGATTGCCACGATGCCGGTATTCGTGTCGCTGGTGCGTTCTGCCGTCTGTATTCCCGCCACACCTGAGGAGATTGCGGCTGCGCTGGCTGAACTGAAAAAACAGCCTTGTCTGGGCTTCGATACTGAATCGAAACCGACTTTCCATAAGGGCGAGGTTTCTGACGGTCCGCATCTGGTGCAATTTGCCACGGCCCAGCGCGCGTGGTTGTTCCAGGTGCGATCGCAGGCGGCGCGCGTCGCCATTGCCGATGTGCTGCTCGATGCGAGCATCGTCAAGGCTGGTTTTGGATTGGCCAACGACACAAGCCAGTTGGCCCATAAATTTAGCATCAGTCCACAAAACCTGATCGACCTCGACAGCGATTTTCGTCGCCTCGGTTATCGCAATGCCGTGGGCGCAAAGGGCGCGATCGCGATTTTATTCAAGCAACGCTTCGTCAAATCGAAACGTATTTCGACTTCGAATTGGTCGCTTGCGCAATTGAACGATCAGCAGGTGCTTTACGCAGCCAATGATGCGTACGCAGCGATTCGTGTGTATGAAGCGCTGCGTACGCTGAGTTTGTAATGAGGTCTACGAATCCAAATTCATGAGTTCTTTTCCGCGACATTGGTTGGAGTTTTGCGCGCCGCAACTGGCGCAGGATGTGGCGAATGCGGAGGCGCGGGTGGCGATAGTCGAGGCCACACATACCGTCTATCCCATGCCCGATTTGCGTTACCGCGCCTTGGCCATGCAGCCGGGCCAAGTGTCTGTCGTGATTCTCGGGCAGGACCCGTACCACGGCGAAGACCTGTGTCATGGCGTGTTGCTGCCGCAGGCCATGGGTTTGTCGTTCTCTGTTCCTGAAGGTATGCCGGCGCCGCGCTCCTTGAAGAACATTGCCAAGGAGCTGGATAGCGATGTCGGCGCAAAGCTGGCCAGCGGCGATTTGTCGCACTGGGCAGCACAGGGCGTGCTTCTGCTCAATACCAGCCTGACCGTGAACAAAGGCGAGGCCGGTTCGCACAAGGATTTCGGCTGGCAGCGCGTGACCGATCACATCATCGGTGCATTGGGTGCATCCGCCTCGCCGCGTGTATTCATCCTTTGGGGGGCGCATGCACAGGCCAAGCGCGACCTGATTGGCGCACAACACTGCATTGTCGAGTCGGCCCATCCCAGCCCGCTATCGGCCCGACGTGGCTTCTTTGGGAGCCGACCATTCTCGCGGGCGAATGCGTTCCTGAAAGGTCAGGGAAAAACGGAAATCCGCTGGTAGCGGATCAGGTCGGTTTCTTAAGTATTTCGCCGCGGGTAACCGTCGGCGAGGATGCGCTCCCATACAACATCTTTTTCTTCCTGCGAGAGGAAAACCCAGTTGGCGACCTCTTGCACGGTCCGGCCGCAGCCGCGGCAGACATCGTCGAACGTGGTCGAGCAGACCGCCACGCAAGGGGAGTCGGGATAAGGTTTTGTGTACTTGGGTTCCATGCCTTGATTCTAAGCGATGCGAAAGCGCTCGCGCAAAAGCAAACAGCCGTCCAGGGACGACTGTTTCTCGTTAAACGATTTGGCCGGCAACGTGATCAGCGCGGCACGATCTGCCCATTGTCGACACGCACCTTGTCGCCGATTTGCCAGACCGGCTGCAGGTTTTCACGGAAGACCTCGGTGCCGCCATCCAGATAACGTACGGTGACGTCGAATACAGTCTTGGTGCGCGTATTTTGCTCGACTGCGTTGCCGGCAAATGCGCCACCGACGGCACCGCCGATGGTGGCGATGTCGCGACCGGTACCGCGACCGATCTGGTTGCCGAGCAGGCCGCCGACAATACCGCCAGCGACCGCCCCGAGACCGGAGCCCTGGCCTTTTTGCTGTACAGGCGTGATGGCATAAATTTCACCGCAGGTTGTGCACACTGGCGGTGGTGGGATGTTTGATGTGTACGTGTCGCCTGGCATCGGCTCCGTCGGATTGCTGGAGTAGGTCGTTGCTTTTTTCTTTGCCACGACCGGCTTGGGTGCGGCCGGTTTGACCGGGGCAGCTGCCACGGGCGCAGGTTCTGGTGCCGGCGCGGTAGCCGGCGGCGGGGTGACAGGCGCACTTGCCGTGACAGGCGGCGGTGCTTCAGTCGTTGCCGAGGCGGGTTGGGATGCTGTCGACGATCCGGGCAACAGGCCCGTCAGTTTGGCGATGCCGACCAGGCTGAACAAGGTGACGGCAATGGCTGCAATCCAGATGACGGGATGCAACGATGTTTTGGTTGGGGTTTCCATGGTTGGAGCCTCTTGTTGTAGGGTGGTTATGCAATGTGATTGAACAAGTCAATCATAGCTTCGATGGGGCGTACCAATGAATTTTTACATTCATTGACGATTGGCTTCGCGTCTGACGAGCCTTAGATGGTGGCGCGCCGGATCAAGTGCGCGCACGAGATCGGTTTCAATCGGCAGCGCTTCGCCATTCAGTTGTGCTGCGAGTGTTTCTGCTGCCAGCGGTGCCCAGGTCAAGCCACGAGAACCGAAGCCGAGCAGGGCATGCAGTCCGGCCTGACGCGGCAGGTTGGCGAGCGTGTGTTGTTCCTTGAGTTGCACTTGCGGAAGCGTCCCGACCAGCGGCAAGCGATCGCGGCTGGCAGTACGGAAGGCGACACGGCCTGTCATCTGATCGGGTGTCGTGGCAAGCTTGAGTGTAGGCAGCATCGCGTGAAGCTTGTCGAGATTTTCAGCGTGCTCGGCGGGACACTCGGTTGCGTTCATTGACGCATCAATATCCTGTTCCACGAAGCTGGCTCCGATCACGGTTTGCTCTGGCATGCGGATGACGTAACCTACACCGCACAGTGACATGCGCAAATCATCAAGTGCACCGAGTGAGTCGCTCGGTAAATAACTTAACTGACCACGTATCTGCCGTAATGCAAGTTCAACCTGTGGCAACAGGGTTTGAGCGGCGGCGGCATTGGCCAGGATGACATGGGTGGCAGAGGCGATTGGCTGGCCTTTGACGTCCAGCGCATGCCAGTGGGTACCGTCATGCTGCAATGTGGCGACTGCGCTATTGCAGTGTGGTGCAATGCCACTGGCCTCCAATAATGAACGGCAGAAATCAGGCGGCGAGACCCAGGTGCCATGTGGAAAATGCAATGCACCATGTGCCAGTGCTTGGCCGGCAAGCGTACTGGCTTCAGCACGATTCAGCCATTGAACATAGTCTTCGGGATATGTTTGAACCAGCAGCTGTTGCGCAGCTTCATCGGCACTATCGGCGGCAATTTCGAGAATGCCGGAACTTGCGCCTTGAACGCCAAGACGATTGCGCAGACGCAAGGTGTAGAGATACGCCGCCCGTGAAAACCGTGCAGCGAGATTGTCGTCTTTTGCCAGCATCGGGTGCAGCAGGCCGGACGGATTGCCGGAGGCTTCCTGTGCCACGCCGGCATTTTTTTCAAGCAGGGTGATCTGCCAGCCGCGTCGTGCCAGCGCTTCCGCCATGCTGCATCCGGCAATGCCGGCACCGATGATGACGGCGCTGTTTTCTTCGGCTGGCGCAATTGCCGCGTCGGCGCCATGCGCTCCGACCAGCATATGGCGTTTGCGCGCAAAGCCGGCTTTCTTCTGCAATGTCCATCCTGCATTTTTCAGCGCCGTGCGTACGTCGCCGGCGACGCACCAGCTTGCCAGGGTCGCGCCGGGCGCCACGTGCTGACTGAGCAGGGCAAGAAATTCCGATGACCACAAGGCAGGGTTCTTTTGGGGAGCAAAGCCGTCGAGGAAAATTGCATCGGCTTTGCCTCGTAGTTGCAGCAGTGTTTCGCGTGCATCTCCGAATAGCAGCGTCAGCGTGACGCGGCCGCCATCCAGCAGGAGATGATGAAAGCCGGGCGTGAGCGGCGGCCAGTGATGACGGAGCTCGGCTGAAAGTTCGGAGAGTTCAGGCCACTGTGCATGAAGCTGGGCCAAATCATTCCGCGTGAAAGGGTGCAGTTCCGTGCTGATGAAATGCAGGTGCGTACTGCGCTGTGGATCGTCGCGCCATGCTTGCCAGCTGGCCAGAAAGCTCAAGCCGAGGCCAAAGCCGGTTTCCAGAATGGTGAAGTTCGAACGCTGGCGCCAACGCTCCGGCAAGGCATTGCCGGCGAGAAAAACCTGGCGAGCCTGCTCGAGCCCGCCTTCAGTGGTGTGGTAGACGTCGTCATAGTCGTCCGAACGGGGTACATGTTCGGACGACCAGGACAGGCGTGCAGGAACGATGCGGGTTGGCATCCTTCCGGTGGTGTTACTCCGCGCGCATCTGCGGGAACAGGATCACGTCGCGGATCGCAGGAGAATCGGTCAGCAACATGATCAGGCGGTCGATGCCGATGCCGCAACCGCCGGTCGGCGGCAGGCCGTATTCGAGTGCGCGAATGTAGTCGGCGTCGAAGTACATGGCTTCCTCGTCGCCGGCTTCCTTGGCCTTGGCTTGCTGCAGGAAACGATCGGCCTGGTCTTCCGGATCGTTCAGCTCCGAGAAACCATTGGCGATTTCGCGACCGACCATGAACAACTCGAAACGCTCGGTGATTTCAGGCGTGGTGTCGCTGCGACGCGCCAGCGGCGACACTTCGGCCGGATAGTCGATGATGAAGGTCGGCGTCCACAACTGGCCTTCGGCGATTTCCTCGAACAGCTTGAGTTGCAGACTGCCCATGCCTTCGTGCGAAAGAACCTTGACCTTGTGTTGCTTCAACTGATCGCGCAGCCAGGCTTCGTCGTTCAGTTGCTCGAACGTCAATTCCGGGTTGTACTTCTTGATTGCCTCGACAATGGTCAAGCGATCAAACGGCTTGGCGAAATCGATCTCGCGACCCTGATACACGAACACTTCGGTACCGAGCGCCTGGCTGGCAGCATGGCGCAGCAGGCCTTCGGTGAAGTCCATCAGCATGGTGTAGTCGGCGTAAGCCTCGTAGAACTCCATCATGGTGAACTCGGGGTTGTGCCGCGTCGAGACGCCTTCGTTGCGGAAGTTGCGATTGACCTCGAACACCTTTTCGAAACCACCGACGACAAGGCGCTTCAGATACAGCTCCGGCGCGATGCGCAGGAACATCTGCTGGTCGAGCGCATTGTGATGCGTGATGAAGGGCTTGGCCGCAGCACCGCCGGGGATCGGATGCATCATCGGTGTTTCGACTTCGAGGAAATCGTGCTGAACCATGTAGTTGCGGATGGCCTGGATCATGCGGCTGCGCGCGATGAAAGTCTGCCGAGAAGCATCGTTGGTGATCAGATCCAGATAGCGCTGGCGGTATTTCTGCTCGACGTCGGAAAGACCGTGGAATTTTTCCGGCAGCGGGCGGATCGTCTTGGTCAACAAATGCAATTCGGTGACTTGAACCGACAGCTCGCCGGTCTTGGTCTTGATCACATTGCCAGCCGCACCGACGATGTCGCCCATGTCCCACTTTTTGAAGTCGGCGTAGATTTCCTCGCCGACGTTGTCGCGGCTGATGAAAAGCTGGATACGGCCCGACATGTCCTGGATGGTGGCAAAGCTGGCCTTGCCCATCACGCGCTTCAACATGATGCGACCGGCGATGCGCACGCTAATCGGCGTGGCTTCGAGTTCTTCGCGCGTCTTGGTACCGTAAAGCTCGGCCAGGCGGCCGGCAAGATTTTCGCGACGATAGTTGTTCGGGAAGGCGCGACCGGTCTGGCGCCATTCAGCCAGTTTGGCGCGGCGCTCGGCGATGATGTGGTTTTCGTCCTGCTGGACCGGGGCTTCGATGTTGTTTTCGGCTTCGCTCATGGCGGAATTGGCAAAAGGCGGTGCAATAAACGTGTAATTGTCGCTTATCGCACCGCTTTTTGCCAGTGTTCAAGTCCCTTGGACGCCTGTTTCGAGCGCTTTCAGGCCGGGTGTTTAGCCGTGATTACAGACCCAGTTCGCTCAGGCCGGGATGATCGTCGGGACGACGGCCCATCGGCCAATGGAATTTGCGATCGGCTTCCTTGATGGGCAAATCGTTGATGCTGGCGTGGCGTGCGCGCATCAGGCCATTTTCGTCGAATTCCCAGTTTTCGTTTCCGTACGAGCGATACCACTGGCCAGAGTCATCCTTCCATTCGTAGGCGAAGCGCACCGCGATGCGGTTGTCGCTGTAGGCCCAGACTTCCTTGATCAGGCGGTATTCGATTTCGCGCGCCCATTTGCGGGTCAGGAATTCGACGATCTTGTCGCGACCGCTGAAAATCTCGGCACGGTTACGCCACTTGCTGTCCTCGGTGTAGGCCATGGAAACTTTGGCGGCATCGCGTGAGTTCCAGCCATCTTCGGCAGCACGGGCTTTTTGTGCGGCAGTTTCAGCAGTGAATGGCGGCAATGGTGGACGTACGTTGGCTGGGGTATTCATTTCTTGCTCCTTGATTGAAGGGGAACGGCACGAGAGGGTGCGGCTTTGTTACTGCGGGACTGAATCAGGATGCGGGCAATGCCCTTGGCCTCGGCAGCTGCATTGCTGCCCGGCGTGACTTGTTCCGTAACAATGGCGCCTTCCATCAATAACGCTAGTTGTCGTGCTAACGCCTTGTGGTCAGGCAGATTGGCGGCTTTGCACAGTGTTTCGATGTCGTTCAACACACGTGCCTTGTGGCGTGAGGAAAGAATGTGGAATGGGTGCTCGGGATTGCCGTATTCGGCGGCTGTGTTGATGAAGGCGCAGCCGCTGAAGTCGGACTGGGAAAACCAGTCGGCGAGGAAATCGTAGATGGCGTAGACACGCTCCAATGAATCGTCACTGGCCGCAACGACGAAATCGTTCATCCAGCCGCACCAGCGCTCGTCGCGTACATTCAGGAAAGCGGCGACGAGGCCGTCTTTCGATTCGAAATGCTGGTAGAGACTTTGTCGTGCGACGCCTGCGCGTTCGAGAATGGCATCGACACTGGTACCGCGTATGCCTTGCGTGTAGAACAGCTGGCAAGCGGCTTCGAGCAACGCATCTCTGGCAGGGGTCGGGCGGGTGCTTGTGCGCATGAGTCATCATCCAATGTAGAACGCTTGGTCTAATTAGAGCGCCTGCGAAACTAGACTGTCAATCTACCCAGCATTGGAAGACAAAGCTGCAAAGAAAAATCACAAAGCAAAAGCGCCGGCTCGGCCGGCGCTTTTGCTTTCTCTTCTCTTGGTCGGGAGTGACGGATCAATATGTCTTGTAGGCCAGATACTTGCCCGACAATACGATCTGCACTCGGTCGCCATTTGGGTCAGGCAGACGGCTGATGTCCATCTTGTAGTCGATGGCGCTCATGATGCCGTCGCCGAATTCTTCGTGAATGAGTTCCTTAAAAGTGGTGCCGTAGACCTGCACGATTTCGTAGAAGCGATAGATCAGCGGGTCGGTCGGGACAGGCGTTGGCAAAGAACCCTTGTACGGAACCACTTGCAAGTGCGGCAATGCTTCGGTCGGCAGATCGAAGATTTCGACGATCTTTCTGGCTTGCTCTTCGGTGAAGGTCATCTGGCCAAGGCAGCCGGCAGTGACCCATTCCTTGGACAGTCCGACTTGCGCAGCCACATCTTTCCACTTGAGGCCTTTGCGAATCTTGGCCTCGACGATCATTTCGGTGATGTCCATCCGGTTCAGAGTAAGTTCCATGCGCTTCATGTCGGCTCCTTTGAGGAAAATTGTCGCAGTGAGTGCGTGACCGAAGTCTAGGGAGCCGGGTTTGCCGAGGCTATCGTGCCGGGCGCCGATTTTGCGTGGTGTTGGAACGAGCCCGTGTAGTGCTGCAACTACATTGGCACTTGATCGAAATCACGCCGAACCGGCATTACCCGATTTCCTGACGGCGTAGAGCGCCAGTTCGACATCGTTGCGCACGCCGGTTTTCTCGAGAATGCGTGCCCGATAAGTGCTGACGGTATTTGGCGATAGCGCGAGTTGCTGAGCAATTTCGCCGACGCTATGTCCGGTCGAGAGTAGTTGATAAACCTGCAGTTCGCGATGTGACAGCAGATCCTGCACGGGTTTCTCAATATCGATTGCGCCTGCACCAACAGAAGATGCAAGTAATTCGGCAGCCGATGGCGTGATGAACAAGCCACCTGTTGCAACCTTGCGGATGGCGGTAATCATCTGCTCGGAGTCAGCGCTTTTGTTGAGATAACCTGCTGCACCGTGCTTAAGACTGAAGACGGCGTATTGCTTGTCGGAATACGTACTCAAAATCAGCACCGGTAGCCTGGGAAATTCACGCTTGAATTGCTTCAACATGTCGAGGCCATCGCGTTGCGGCATGGCGATGTCAAGCAGGAGTACATCGATGGCATTCTTGGCATCACGCACCAGCCGAATCGCATCAGGGCCGTTGGCAGCCTCGCAGGCGACTTCGATGTCGTCGGCATCCGCGAGAATTTGCTTGATGCCCTGTCGCACGATCAGGTGATCGTCGCAGACGAGGACGCGGATTTTGTGTTTGTTCATGCGGGCGTGTCTTCTGTTTGCAAAGGCATGACCAGTTTGACGCTGGTGCCTTGCCCCGGCAATCCGTCGATGGTCAGCTTGCCGCCGAAATGGGCTGCCCGTTCGCGCATGCCGGCCACGCCATAGCTCTGCGGGCTGTTGAGCGCCTCTCGCGTGGCGCCGATACCATCGTCGCGCACTTCAATATAAATCACAGGTGCAGGCGGTGAGTCGACGAGCACGCGAATCTGGAGTGTCTTCGCCTGAGAGTGGCGTGCAACATTACTGAGTATTTCCTGAAAGATGCGGAAGATGGCCGTTGCCTGGCTGCGTTCAGGCGGCACTGCGCCGGCGGCAATATGCATGCGTACATCCGACTGGAATTCCGCGCTGTTGATGATTTCCTGTGCTTGCCAGGACAATGCGGCCCACAGCCCCTGATGATCGAGGATGCTCGGCCGCAAGTCGGTAATGATGCGGTCGACATTTTCGACGGCGGTATCGATCAATTGCCCCATGCCTTGGCATTTCTGTGCCAGAGGCGCCTGTTCGCTGATGCGCTTCCCCAGCCAGTTGACGTCCATTTTCAGTGCGACCAGCAATGAGCCGAGTTCGTCGTGAATCTCGCGTGCGATGCGCGTCCGTTCGCTTTCCCTGATCGTTTCGAGATACGCCGCGAGTTCACGAAGATCCGCAAGCGCTTGCGTCAATTCTGTCGTGCGCTCGCCGACGCGTCGTTCAAGCTCGTCGTTGGTTTGCTTGAGCAAGGCTTCCGCCTGCTTGCGTTCGGTAATGTCCTTGATGGTCGCGACCGCGCCGAGAATGGTTTCCTGCCCATCCGGTGTGCGTTCGATGATCGGGTGCGAGGTGTATTCGGCTGCAAAGGATGTGCCGTCCTTGCGCCACAGGACTTCACTTTCAATGTGGCACGGCAGGCCACGACTGAAGGCATTGAAGATGGGACATTCTTCGACCGGATAGTGACTACCGTCATTGTGCGAGTGGTGAATGAGGTGGTGCATGTTGCGATGCATTGCCTCGTCTGGTGCGTAGCCGATCATCGCCGCTGCCGCGCGGTTGATGAAGATGCAGTTGCCCTGCATGTCCACGCCGAAAACGCCTTCACCGGTTGATTCAAGGAGCAGATCAAGACGTTCGCGCCACAATTGTGCGCCGCGTGCAATGCTCGCGGCAGGCGGGGATTCTGAGGATATGGTCAACTGCAGCATGTCCAGAGCTTAACAATGATCGCCGGCGCGAGACAAGTTGTCTGTGATCGTCGCGCGTTAAAATCGACTGGAAAAATCATGGCAGGAATCACATGAATCAGACAGCGGATCTCAATCGCGCCTTTGGTATTTCAGGCGTACTTGCTTTTGAAGACGGCGCAGATGGATTGGCGCTCGCACATTTGCATGGCGCAGGCGGCCATGCCAGCGTGTGCCTGCAAGGCGGGCATGTGTTCGATTGGCAGGTGAGCGGCACGGAGGCGCCGGTATTGTGGCTGTCGCCTCAAGCGCAATTCAAACCGGGCAAGTCGATCCGCGGCGGAACGCCTGTGTGCTGGCCATGGTTTGGTCCGCATGCCGATAACCCGGATTTTCCTGCCCATGGTTTTGCACGAACATCGGCATGGCATGTCGTGAAGGGTGGCGCTGATGAACATGGCCAAGCGTGGCTCACGTTGGCATTGGAGAAAAACGGAGCGCCCGGCGCAATGTGGCCATATCCGTCTGAACTCGAATTGACGGTCAGCGTCGGCGCGTCACTTTCAATATCGCTGGTGACGCGCAATATCGGCGATGAGGCTTTCACTTTGGGCGAGGCCTTGCACACGTATTTCCGTATCAGCGACATTGAATCGATCAGCGTGCATGGCCTTGATGGCTGTCAATACTGGGATACGGTGGGCGGCGTGGAAAGGAAAACGCAAGAAGGCGACATTCGTTTCGGTGCGGAAACCGATCGTGTGTACATCGATACCTCGGCGACCTGTGTCATTGAAGATCCTGTTTTGCGTCGGCGTATTCGTGTCGACAAGACTGGCAGTCTCAGCACTGTTGTCTGGAATCCGTGGACGGCCAAGGCCGAGCGCATGGGCGATCTGGGGCAACCTGCCGGGTGGCGCGAATTCGTCTGTGTGGAGTCAGCCAATGCCTGGGACAACAAACTTATCGTGCAACCCGGCGAGGTGCGTACCTTGAACGTGAAATACAGCGTGGAGTCAATGTAGTGGAAAAGAAAACATGTGATCACCGCCGTGTTCTTGATCTCGCTAAATCGGGCGACTGGGAGGGCGCGCACAGCATGGTGCAAGTGCATTCGGATAGCCTGTCTTGCCTGATCCACGGCTACTTGCACCGTGTCGAAGGCGATTTGTCCAATGCAAGTTACTGGTACGGCCGTGGTGGCAGCAAATTGACAACGAATCCGCTGGAGGCGGAGTGGGAACGTTTAAGCGTCCAAGTAGAAAACAGATCTTCACAGCTTGATTAAAGCGATCCCTTGATCTCCATCGGCACTGCCGGTGCGGGAATTGCTTCGCCTGGATAGCCTTCGACCTTGCCAAAGGCGGTGTGTGAGTTCCATGTCTCGGTAGCGACCGCAATTTCCTCGCGCGTGCGGCCGACGAAGTTCCACCAGAGCAGGATGTTTTCTTCGAAGGGCTTGCCGCCGATGATGAGCAGGCGGCAGGCAGAGCTGCTTTTAATATTCAGTATTGTGTGACCGGGGGCCAGATAGAGCAGAGTACCGGCTTCGAGCGTTTGCGTTTCTCCTGCTACTTCGACATCAGCACTGCCTTCAAGTACCAATACACCATGTTCAAAATCGGCTTGCAGCGGTAGCGTGTCTGTCGCTGAAGCCTGGGTGACAAGGTCGATGGCGACCAGCGGTGAATGCACGCGCACAGGCGAGACATAGCCGGATGTTTCACCGACGAGCAATGTTGCATTGAAGTCGCCCATGGCAAAACGCGGCAGGTCTGGATAGTGTTCGAAGGCCGGCTCGATGTGGCGTTTTGCGTCGGGCAAGGCAATCCACAATTGGGCGAGTTGCACGTTCCGTGAATGCTGGGCTGGAGTTTCTTCGGAATGCGAGATGCCGCGCCCTGCGGTCATCAGGTTCACTTGTCCGGGGCGAATGATTTGCGCGTAGCCAAGGCTGTCGCGGTGCAGGATTTCGCCTTCAATCATCCAGGTGAAGGTTTGCAGGCCGATATGCGGATGCGGACCGACGCGCACGCCGTCACCGTTGCTGATATCGACCGGCCCGGCATGATCGAGGAAACACCATGCGCCAATCAGTCGGCGTTCCTTGTGTGGCAATGCGCGGCGGATCAACATGCCTTCGCCAAGAATGCTGTTGCGGGCGGGAAGTCGTTGCATGATTGAGGCTCCAAAAGATGATGGCCGCCAGTCTCACACAAAACTTGGTAGGCTCGCATCCATGAAGAAAATACTGCTTTTGTTATCACTCGCATTGTTTGCGTCAACGCCACGGGCACAGACGCAACCGGTACAAACACAAGCGCCGCAAGCACAGCCAACAGAAATCAAGCCAGCGCCGCCTACGCAGCCAATCGTCACGACCGCCGAGGAAGATCGAATCCTGTTCCTGAGGAGCCTCGAATACCAGGCGCGAGCCGGTATTTGTGCGAGTAACCTGACTGATTTCGGCGACAAACTGAAGCCGTTATTGCGCCGCTGGACCGTGCGTAATGAGGCGCGCTTGCGTGTTGGCGATGCCTTCTTTCGTGCCGAGGCAGCACGTGATCTGGTTCAGGCTGAAGATGATCTGGATCGCTATGTTCACGATCCGATCGACAAGATGAAGTCCGAATCTGCAGGTGACTTGCAGAAAGACTGTGACGACGTCCTGTACTTTTATGGTCCGAACGGACCGTACTCGGAGCGGCCGAAGCCCAAGAAAAAAGCCGATGCGGCAGCGCAAACGCCACCTGCATCGGCTCCGGCAACGGCGCCCTGATCAGGCGAGTTTCGATTCGATCTTGATGTCGCCCGACAGGATCTTGTGAATCGGGCAGGCACCGGCGATTTCCAGCAGGCGTGCGCGTTGCTCGTCGTCGAGCTTGCCCTTCAACTTGATTTCGCGCGTGATGGTGGTTGCGCCCGGTGTTTCGCTGGCGTAGCCGAGCACGACTTCCACACCTTCTAGCGCCCAGGTCTTGCGATTGGCATACATGGACAAGGTAATCGCGGTGCATGCGCCGAGCGAGGAGAGCAGCAGCGTATGCGGCGACGGACCTTGGTCGGCACCACCAAATTCGGTGGGTGCATCACCCAGCCACTTGTGGGTGCTGTCGGTGAGCGTGATGGTGTAGGGAACGTTGCCGGTAGTGGCGGTCAGGAGAGGTGAGGTCATCGCTGTCAAATCCGTAATGTGGTGAACCAGCAGCGATGTTAGCATCGCTCGGAAAAATACCTGCGCCATGACCACCGAAAATTACAACTCCACACATCGCAGCGGTTATCTTGCGGCGCTTGTCGTCATCTTCTGCTGGTCCGGTTTCAATATCGTTTCACGTTTGGCCGGCCGTAGCGTTCTGACGCCGTTTGACATTGCCGCATTGCGCGTCGGTATTGCCTCATTGATTCTTCTCCCGCTATTTGTGCGAATACTCTGGCAGGCACTGCAGGCATCCGATGTCCGCTTACTGCTGCAATATTTGTCCATCGCCATTTTTGGCAGTCTTGGCTATGCCTTGCCGGTTTATAGCGGCTTTGCCTTTGCGCCTGCGGCGCATGCCGGTGTGCTGGTGAATGGTGGCATTCCCCTGGCAACCGCATTGCTCGCATGGTTTGCACTCGGGCAGCGCCCGCGCGGCTGGGGTGCGTTTTCTCTTGCTATAGCGATTTCTGGCATCGTCATGATCGGCCTGCAAAGTTTTGCGCTGGCCGGTGGAAATCAATGGATTGGCGATCTATTTTTCGTCTTCGGTGCAGTTTCATGGGCCATTGCCGGACTGCTGATGCGGCGATGGCATCTCAAGCCGATTCCGACCGTCGCGATGATGAACGGACTGGCGGCAATTCTTTATTTGCCTGTGTATGTGCTATTTCTGCCAAGCCATTTGCATGAAGCCCCAATGAATGCTGTGTTGCTGCAAGGCACATATCAAGGCTTTGTTGCGGCCATCATCGCCGGTATTTTTTATAACCATGCCAACCTGACCATCGGTCCGCAAAAGGCGAGTCTCATGCTCGCGCTGGTGCCAGGTATCACGGCCATTGCGGCTGTACCGATATTGGGTGAATCCTTGTCGGCACTGGCCATTTTTGGGGTCTTGCTGATCACTGCAGGTGCAATTCTCGGGGCCGTAAAACGCGGTTGAATCAAAAAATGTCTTTGCCAATAACGTATGTACTGGTCGCGCTGACCGCGATCATGTGGGGCGCGAATTTCAATCTCGCCAAGCCGGTGCTGGCTGAAATGCATCCCTTCATGGCAGGTGCGGGCCGCTATGTGATTGCAGCACTGATCATGCTGATCCTCATGCTGCTGCGTGGCGAGCGCGTACCGCTGCGGAATGCCCGTGCCTATGTCGTGCTGGGGCTCGTGGGCGTGTTCGGTTTCAATCTGTTTTTCTTCCTTGGCATGACCAGTACGTCACCCGTCAATGGTGCACTCATCATGGCCTTGAATCCCCTGACGACAGCCTTGTTTGCGTATCTCGTCCTGGGCGACAAACCAAGCATGCGTCAGATATTGGCGTTTCCGGTCGGGATTATTGGCGTATGCATCGTTGTGCTTGGTGCCGGTGCTGAATTGCATGTGGCGCGCGGCGATCTGTTCCTGATGATTGCCAATATCAACTGGGCGTTCTACAACGTATTGGTACGCAAGCTCATGCCGAAAGACACGAGCGGTATTGCCAGCACTGCAGGCATCATGAGCGTGGGCGCATTGGCGTTGACGGCAGCAGCATTGATGTCTGGCGAAGCCTTTGTCATGCCGAGTGTGTATGCAGGTAGTGCATTGCTTGCCATGTCGGTTGGTGGTGGCGTGTTGGCGTATTTGTTCTGGAATGCCGGAATTGGTGTGCTGGGTGCTGCGCGCGCCGCGATTTTTCTCAATCTTGTGCCGGTGGCGTCGATGATTATCGCTGCGTGCGGTGGAACACCGCCAACGCAAGTGCAATTGATGGGTGGCGCCCTGGTGATTGGTGCCGTCACTTTTTCCTCGTTACCGATGAGGAAACCGGCCTGATGTAAACAGCATGAAAGGGCGATGCCATGCGGACGTACGTGAAACAGGATTTTCCGGTCTGGCAGGTACGTCGTTATCTCGAGCCTGGGCCGGTTGTGCTTGTGACATCGGCCTGGAAGGGAGAGCGCAACGTCATGACCATGGCCTGGCAGACAGTCATGGAGTTTGTGCCATCGCTCGTCGGCTGTGTCATCTCGAGCGCCAGCCACAGTTTCGAATTGATTCGCCAAAGTCGCGAATGCGTCATTAATCTACCGACCGCTGATTTGATCGATAGCGTTGTCGGAGTCGGCAACTGCACCGGCGCGGAGATCGACAAATTCGCGCATTTCGATCTGACGGCTGAAAGAGCGCAGAAGGTCAAGTCTCCGCTCATTGCTGAATGCCACTCAAGTTTCGAGTGCAGGCTCGTCGATGACCGTCTGGTGGATCAATACAACTATTTCATTTTTGAAGTCGTGAAGGCGCATGTGGCGCCATCGCCGAAACATCCGAAGACACTGCATTACACCGGCGACGGTGTGTTCGTGACGACAGAAAAAGCAATCAGCCGCCGACGCAATTTCCGGCCCGAAATGCTGTGATCAATCCTGGCCGTAATCGAGATTGCGCATGTGATGTGCGAGATCGGTCAACGCCTTGTCGAGAGCACCGCGCATGCCTTCGTGCGCTACACATTCGTCCATCGCCATGCGCATGCACATCAGCCATTGTTCGGCTTCGTTCTTGCCAATAGCAAAAGGAAGATGGCGCGCACGCAGGCGCGGATGGCCGAATTGTTCGACAAAGAGGTTGGGCCCGCCGAGATAGCCGGACAGGTACATGAAAAGTTTTTCTTCCGAACCTGACAAGTCCTGTGGATGTAGTTTGCGGATGCCGTAGGTTTCCGGGAGTTCATCCATCAGTTCGTAAAAGCGATGCACGAGCCGACGAATGCCATCGGCACCGCCGATGATGTCGTAAGGAGTTGCGTCTGTATTCATGTCGCCATTGTATCGGTGGCGGCGATGGGGCAGGCAAGTCAGGCGGGCAGGGTCAAGCGTGCCAGCAGGCCGCCACCTTCATTCAGCATGAGATCGAAACGTCCGCCGTGTCCACGCAGGATGCGCTCGACGATGGCCAAGCCAAGGCCGGCGCCGGTCGTGTTGCTGCGCGCTTCGTTGAGGCGTGTGAATGGCAACTTGAGGCGTTCGAGCTCTTCTTCCGGAATGCCCTGGCCACGATCGGCAACTTCGATGACCATCTGTTGCCGTTCCTTGCGCAGGCTGAGTGTGATCGGTGTATTGGGAGCGTATTTGATCGAGTTGTCGATCAGGTTGCAGACGGCACGACGAAGTGCCTTCGCGCGCATCTTTGCTACGAGATCGGGTGGGATGCTGGCGATCAGCGGGTAGCCGAGCCGGTCATAGCGTGATACCACCTCATCAAGCATGGCGGACAGATCTATGAGTTCGAACGGTTCACCGTCATCTGCGCGGGCGAAGTCGAGGAACTGGCCGATGGTCCTGTCGATTTCCTCGATATCCGAAACCATGGCGTCGCGGCTTGCACTGTCGGTGTCGCTCATTTCCACGCCCATGCGCAAGCGTGTCAGTGGCGTACGCAGATCGTGCGAGATTCCGGCAAGAATCAGTGCACGATCGCTGTCCATGCGTGTCAGTGCGGCACTCATTTGATTGAAGGCAAGGGCGACGGTGACGATTTCTCCCGGGCCGTCTTCAAGCAGTTTTGGCGGTGTACGGCCGTGCGCAATTTCCTCTGCAGCGTGGGAAAGCGCCTTGAGCGGTCGCGTGACGCGAAACATGATGAGCCAGGCACCGAGCATGGCGAGCAAGGTAGCTGCCGCCATCCAGCCCAGCCATTGCTGCGAACGGCGATGTTCGATGCGGTCGAGCGGCATTGCTACCCAGTATTCATCGTCCTGGATACGAAAACTTACGAACAGGGCGCGTTCGCCATTCAACTCAAGTGCGAAGCGCGTTTTGGGCCCGAGCTCCTTGCGCACGAACTCGGTCGTATCCTGCAGAAAATCGGGAATTTCCTTCGGTTCGACATCGTCGCTCGGGTCGGAAACGTAGACGTGAATGCCTTCGCGGTCTGACAATTCACGAAGCAGATAGTGACGTGCTTCCGGCCGTGCCGAAATCAGTGCGGCTCGTGTCAGATTGGCCGCGCTGATCATGGTTTGCGCCATCTGGCGTGCACGTGGCTCTCGCTCAAGCGATGTAAAGATGGCAAACCATGCGTACAACGACAGCAGCATCAATGTCGCGATCAGCAGGAAGGTGCGCACCATCAAGGTACGCGGCACGAAACGATTCATGCTCGATCCATGCGTATTGTTTGAATCGCTTATTTATTTCCCGCCGTTCGGCATGCCGTCGGGTACGAAGACATAGCCAAAACCCCATACGGTTTGCAGGTAACGGGGGCGCGCCGGATCGTCTTCAACGAGCTTGCGCAGACGGGAAATCTGTACGTCGATGGCGCGATCGAAGACTTCGTATTCGCGTCCGCGTGCCAGCTCCATCAGCTTGTCGCGACTCATCGGTTGACGAGGATGCTCGACCAGAACGCGCAACAGACCAAATTCCCCGGTCGTCAGACGCGTGACTTCCTCGCCGCGCTTAAGCTCGCGCGTACCGAGGTCGAGCGTGATGTCACCGAAGGTGACGATGCCACCTTCGGCGGGTGCGCCGGCAGGGGGAGGGGCTGTACGGCGACGCAGCACTGCATGAATGCGCGCTACGAGTTCGCGCGGGTTGAACGGCTTCGCAAGATAGTCGTCAGCACCCAGTTCGAGGCCGACGATGCGGTCGACGTCGTCGCCCTTGGCGGTGAGCATGATGACCGCAACATCGTTGCCGGCACCACGCAGGCGGCGACAGATGGCGAGGCCATCTTCGCCGGGCATCATCAGGTCAAGCACGATGAGATCGTACAGTTCGCGCGACAGCGCCTTGTCCATGCCAGCCGCACCGTCAACACTACGTGCGTGAAAGCCTTGGTCGTTGAGATAGCGTTCAAGTTGCTGGCGCAGGCGAAGGTCGTCATCAACGATGAGAATCTTGTGGTTTTCTTCCTTGTTCATGTCAGGTCCGCTCGAAGTCATGGGGGCTATCGTAACGACGCAAAGCGCTTGGTGCACGGGCATTACAAAACATTACAAACCTTGAGGTCTCTCGCAATAACGAAGGAACAGGCCTGAGCGACAATACGCAAAAGAACCTGGTTCGCACTGGCAATCAAGGGCGTCAGTGAGAGGCAATGAGCAAGGTCTGGATCGAATGGACACGAAATTACCGCATTTCCTGTTGTGTTGCGCACTACTTGCCGTGACTGGCTTGTGCCAGGCTGCCGGGCCCGGCGGTCTGCGTTCGGGCGTTCCGGCCGGTATGCCTGAGCCTGCACCGATGAACGGTGCGCCAATGGGGGCTCGTAATACAGGCTTTTCGCCACAGGATTTACGGCCGGATCTCAGTCGCGACCGCCAGCAACCGAACGAGCGCGCTAACGATCCAATGAGCGATGCCGATCGTCGCCAATTGCGGCGAGACGTGAATGATGCCCGCGACATGTATCGCCGCCCGCGTCGCTAGACGCTGATATTCCCGCTTCACAGCGTGGAATTGTTCGCGCATATCGCGGATGCCTTGCCCGTCTTGGCGTGAGAAGAGGGGCCGCGTGTAAAATATGAGGGTGAATCTCCTTGCCCTTGAAACCTCCACACATCATCTGTCCGCTGCCTTGTTGCAAGGCGATCATTGCCTTGTACGTAGCGCGTATCTCGCCAACGGCGGCTCCGAACGACTCCTGCCTTGGGTGGGCGAATTACTTGCCGAGGCGGGACTCATCCTCGCGCAACTGGATGGCATAGCCTTTGGTGCCGGCCCTGGCGCCTTTACCGGATTACGCCTGGCCTGCGGTGTGACGCAAGGATTGGCTTTTGGTGCCGATTTGCCGGTGGTTGGGATATGCACACTGGAGGCGGTTGCATTCAATGCAGCAACAAATGCGTCAGCAGGCGTTTCAGCTGAACGTATTTTTGCCTGTCTCGATGCGCGCATGAACGAGGTCTACGTTGCTGCGTATGTGCGAGAGGCAGCCGATGTATTCCACTGCACTTCCGAGCCAACAGTGATGCCGCCCGAAATGGTGGCTGCACCCGAAGGCATTTGGCATGCGGCAGGCGATGGTTTTGCTGCCTATCCAGTGTTGCAGTCGCGTTTTTCGCAAGCCGATACGACTGTATTGCCGACGGCAGCCGCCGTGGCAAGACTGGCTGCGCCACGCTTTCTCCGTGGTGAAGGGCAGGTTGCCGCTTCCGCAGCGCCGCTTTATGTGCGTGACAAGGTGGCGTTGACGACGGCAGAACGACTGGCGCGTGGTGGTGTGCGTTGATCTGTTTTGATGCAATGACGACCAACGATCTTGATGCCGTGCTGGCAATTGAGATACAAGCCCATCATTCGCCCTGGACACGCGGCAACTTTACGGACTCCCTGGATGCAGGTCATGTCGCCGTGGTGATGCGCGAACACGATGATCTGCTCGGCTATGCCGTGCTGATGCCATTGCCGCAGGAAATCGAATTGCTCAACATCACCATCGCGCCGCAGCGTCAAGGCAGGGGCTGGGGGCGGCGTTTGCTGCAACAGATTGGTATCGACGCCAAGATGCAGGGGGCGAAACGCATGTTTCTTGAAGTCCGTGAGTCCAACTACTCCGCACGAGCGCTTTATGTCGGTGGCGGCTTTGGTGAAATTGGCGTGCGCAGGAATTACTATGCGACTGTCGGCAATCAACGCGAAGACGCGATCCTGATGGCAAAAACACTATGAACCCGCAGCGTGACCATCTCTTGCGTGAACTCGGCATCGGCCCGCAATGGCGGCTACGAGAAGTGGCAGTTGTTGGCAAACCTGATGTGCCGGTTGCGGAGAGTGCAGTTGTGCCCGCAGCGTCTTCTCATGCAGTCGCCCCCCGCCCCATCTCTGCGGTCAGTCCTGTATCTGGCGCAATCGATACGTCGCACATGGATTGGGATGCTTTGCAGTCTGCCGTGAACGAATGCCAGGCCTGTGGTTTGTGCAAGGCGCGCAAGCAGCCCGTGTTTGGGGTTGGTGATACACAGGCAGACTGGCTTTTTGTCGGCGAAGGGCCCGGTGCAGAAGAGGACGAGCGCGGTGAACCTTTCGTCGGACAGGCTGGAAAGTTGCTCGATTCAATGTTGGCAGCCATCGATCTGAAGCGTGGCGAGAATGTCTATATCGCCAATTCGGTGAAATGCCGTCCGCCCGGCAATCGCACACCAGAGCCCGAGGAAACGGCAGCCTGCTGGCCATTTTTGGCGCGACAGATTGAGTTGTTGCAACCGAAACTGATTGTCGCCATGGGCCGTCCGGCCGCGCAAACTTTGCTGCAACGCGAAATCAAAATCGGGGCGGTACGCGGCCAGCTGTTCGATTACAAAGGTATTCCGCTGATCGTCATGTATCACCCGGCGTACTTGCTGCGTAATCTGCCGGACAAGGCAAAGGCCTGGGAAGATCTTTGTTTTGCGCGCAAGACAATGACGGTTTGAGCGTGACGACCTGGTCGTCAGCATAAAAACTTAATGCGCGCAGCTGTCGTCCAGCAGGGCGACATCGTCATGATGACGCTGGTTGATCTCGTGACGCTTCTTGATCAGGATCATAAAGCTGGCGACAAACAGCCCGAACAGGCAAATGATCCAGTAGATGTGCAAGTGCGCACGGATCAACAAGGCATAGATCGTCGTGGCGATCAGGATCGAAAGATTCTCGTTGAAATTCTGCACGGCGATGGAATGGCCGGCACCCATCAGTACATGACCACGGTGCTGGAGCAGCGCGTTCATCGGCACCACGAAAAAGCCCGATAGTGCACCGACGACGATGAGCAGCACGAATGAAACCGCGATCTGTAGATCGAACAAGATATTGACTTCACGGCCGAACATCATGAATTGGTGGCTGGATAGCACGTATTCGGGCACGTAAGGCACCAGCAGCATGATCATGATGCCGAAGCCCATGTAAATGCCGAGCGGAATGACGCGAACCGATTTGCGTAGCGAAATCATCTTGGCTGCCATGACGGCACCGACGGCGACACCGATGGCGACCACGCCTTGAAGCATGCTGGCACTGGCGAGGTTCATGCCCAGCGCGGCACGCGCCCATTCGATCACGATGAATTGCAATGTTGCGCCGGCACCCCAGAACAGGGTAGTGACAGCCAGTGAAATCTGGCCGAGCTTGTCGCGCCACAGCAGTTTTACGCAGTGGTTGAACTCGTGCAGCAGGTACATCGGGTTTTTTTTCAGCGGCACATGATCAACCCCCGTATCCGGGATGTGGAGATTGAAGAGTGCCGCAATGAGATAAAGCAAACCGACGATGGCGAGATTCATCTCGGGCACGGTGTCGATGCCGGTATCGATGAAAGGCAGATCGAAGCCCAGCAACACAGAAGCAATGTCGGGCTTGATGATCAGGCCGCCGAGCACGGTACCAAGAATGATTGCGCCGACGGTCAAGCCCTCGATCCAGCCGTTGGCGACCACGAGCAGGCGCGGCGGCAGATATTCGGTGAGGATGCCGTATTTGGCGGGTGAGTAAGCTGCGGCGCCGAGGCCGACGATGGCGTAAGCAATCAAGGGATGCACGCCGAAGAACATCATCAGGCAACCACCGATCTTGATGGTGTTGCTGATGAACATGACGCGCCATTTGGGCATCGAGTCGGCGAAAGCACCGACGAATGCCGCCAGCAAAACATAGGAAATGGTGAAAAAAGTCTTCAGCAATGGCGCATAGCTGGCGGGCGCATGCATGTCCCGTAGCATGGCGATGGCAGCGATGAGCAACGCATTGTCGGCCAGCGCGGAGAAAAACTGCGCGGCCATGATGATGTAGAAACCCAGATTCATTGCGTCGGGTTTATATCACGAAAGTTTGAATTTATTACCAGACGTCAGGTTTGCCCCGGAGTTCCGATGGATATGGCCATAAGTGCCCGACTGTGGGGCAGGCTATCGCGAAAAATGAAAATATGATTGAATACCCCCATAAAGGCAATTCACGGAGAAAGTCTGATGGCGGATAGAAGATTGCAGGTTTTTCATGCGGTGGCGAAGCAGATGTCGTTCACCCGCGCGGCTGAAGTTCTGTTCATGACGCAGCCTGCAGTGACCTTCCAGATCAAGCAGCTGGAGGAGCATTTCAATACGCGCCTGTTTGATCGGGGTCACGGCAAGATTTCGCTGACGCCGGCCGGTGAGCTGGTACTTGAATACGCTGAACGCATTCTCAGCCTGGCGGGCGAAATGGATTTGCGTGTTGCCGAAATGACGGGCGAAGTGCGAGGCTCGCTGCTGGTTGGCTCCTCCATGACGATTGCTGAATTCATGCTGCCGCGTATTCTCGGTGAATTCAAATCCTCCTATCCGGAAGTGCGCCAACGCCTTGTCGTGGCGAACTCCGAAGCCATTCAGCAACGCGTGGCTGAGCACATGCTGGACATCGGCCTGATCGAATCGCCGCCAAGCCAGAGCGGGCTTGATGTCGAAGTCTGTTCCGAGGACGAACTTCAGGTCGTGTGCAGCCCTGGCTTCCCGCTTGCCAAACTCAGCGAAATCACGCCGCAGCAACTGACCGAATATCCTTATGTATCGCGCGAAATCGGTTCTGGTTCGCGTGAGTACACCGAAAACTACCTGCGTGAGCATGGCGTGCAGCCGGATCAGATGAAGCTGGTCATGGAGTTGGGCGGTCCCGAAGCGCTAAATGGCGTGGTGGAAAGCGGCCTTGGCTTTGCGATTGCCTCCCGTGCTTCCGTAATCAAGGCACAAAAACTGGGCGACCTCGTCACCGTGCCGCTCAAGCCGCGCCTGATGCGTACGCTGTACATGGTGTATCCGAAGGAAAAATTCCGTTCGCGACTGGTGACCACTTTTGTCGAATTTGCCGCCAAGCGCATGCGTGAAAATGCAGCCAAGCTTGCCCGGGAATAAATTCAGCAATCAGTACTTCGGAAATCAGTTCAGGAATCCGTTTTGCCTCGTCCTATCCGCGCCACGCTGAATCTGGCTGCGCTTGTTCGCAATCACTCGCGAGTGCGGTCGCAGATCAAGGAACATGGCGGTAAATCCCAAATCTGGAGCGTGGTCAAGGCAAACGCCTATGGTCATGGCTTGGCGCGCATAGCAGCCGCGCTTGCGCCGCACACGGACGGTTTTGCGCTGGTCGAGTTCGAAGGGGCCCAAGCCTTGCGCGACATGGGCATTCGGCAGCCCATCCTGATGCTTGAAGGTTGCTACAGTGATGTTGATTTGCAACGCTGCGTCGACCTTGGTTTGACGACTGTTGTGCATTCGATGGCGCAGGCACAGGCGCTCGCTGCCGCGGACTTGTCGACGCCTGTCGCCATTGCAGTGAAGTTGAATACTGGCATGAATCGACTCGGTTTCAATGCCGTGGAGTTGCATGACGCACTGGCACTGCTTGAATCCAGCCCTCAGGTCGGAAGCCTGATGCTCATGACGCATTTCGCCGATGCCGATGGCCCGACCGGCGTGTCCATGCCGTTGGTGCGCCTGAGTGAAATGACGCGTGGACTGTCTTATCCCGTTTCATTGGCCAATTCTGCTGCCATTTTGCGTTACCCCGAAACGCACGCTGACTGGGTGCGTCCGGGCATCATGCTATATGGCGCGTCGCCGTTTCCCGAGGTTTCTGCTGAGTCGCTCGGATTGGAACCGGTCATGAGTCTGCACAGTGAATTGCTTGCCGTGCGCGATCTTCAAGTCGGCGATTCGATTGGCTACGGTTGCGCCTTTGTCGCCGACAAGCCGATGCGCGTTGGCATCGTTGCCTGCGGTTATGCCGACGGTTATCCGCGCCA
>DATJJR010000002.1:0-64707 GCA_035492055.1 Rhodocyclaceae bacterium
CGGTGTGGGCAGGAAGGTTTGCACTTGGTCGAGGCGGAAGTTGTTCGACTTCAGCCAGATCGCCAGGTTGAGCATGTCCTCGTCCGTCGTGCCCGGATGCGCAGCGATGAAGTAGGGAATCAGGTATTGCTCCTTGCCCGCCTCCTTCGAGAACTTTTCGAACATCTGCTTGAACTTCTCGTAGGCGCCCATGCCCGGCTTCATCATCTTCGAGAGCACGTTCTGTTCGGTGTGTTCGGGTGCAATCTTGAGATAGCCGCCGACGTGGTGCGTGACGAGCTCTTTGACGTACTCGGGAGAACGCACCGCCAAATCGTAACGCAGGCCGGAGCCGATCAGAATTTTTTTCACGCCCGGAATGGCGCGCGCCTTGCGATACAAGCCAACCAACGCGGAGTGATCAGTATTCAGGTTCTCGCAGATGTCCGGATAGACGCAAGACAATAGCCGGCAGTTGGACTCGATTTTCTTGTCCTTACAGGCCATGCGATACATGTTTGCGGTCGGGCCGCCGATATCGGAGATGACCCCGGTGAAGCCAGGCACCTTGTCGCGAATCTCCTCGATTTCCTTGAGGATGGATTCTTCCGAACGGCTCTGGATGATGCGGCCTTCATGCTCGGTGATCGAGCAGAAGGTACAACCGCCGAAGCAGCCGCGCATGATGTTGACCGAGAAGCGGATCATGTCCCAGGCCGGGATTTTGGCGTCGCCGTAAGCTGGATGTGGCGCGCGCGCATAGGGCAAGTCGTAGACGCCATCCATCTCAGGCGTGGAAAGTGGCAGTGGCGGCGGATTCAGCCATACATCGCGGCGGCCGGGGCCTGTCCCGTGTGATTGCACCAGCGCGCGGGCATTGCCGGGATTCGACTCGAGATGGAACGTACGCGATGCGTGCGCATAAAGAATGTCGTCGCTTTGCACGGTTTCGTATGCGGGCAGGCGAACGACGGTCATGGCACGCTCAAGCTTGCGCTGCGCCTGGCGCTCGGACTTGGCATTCAACGCGGCGGTGAGTTTTTCGTCCAGCTTGACGGGTGACACGGCAGGCGCAGGTGTCGCGGTCTTGGCCGGTTCCATTGCATAGGGATCAGGATGCTGCGTCAACGGTGCGCCCGGTGTGTCGACGGTGGTCGAGTCGGCTTCACTCCAGCCTTCTGGCCGCCAGCCGTGCGGAACCATGTAGCCCGTGCCGCGTACGTCGCGGATGTTTTCGATCGGTTCGCCCTTGGCGAGGCGGTGCGTGACTTCGACCAGCGCCCGTTCGGCATTGCCGAACAACAGCAAATCCGCTTTGCTGTCGGGCAGGATGGAGTGGCGTACCTTGTCCGACCAGTAGTCGTAATGAGCGATACGGCGTAACGAGGCCTCGATGCCGCCGATGATGATGTTGGCGTCTGGATAAGCCTCGCGGCAGCGCTGCGAATACACCAGCACGGCGCGGTCTGGGCGACGGTTCGCTTCCGCATTGGGCGTGTAGGCATCGTCAGAACGGATTTTGCGATCAGCCGTGTATCGGTTGACCATTGAATCCATGTTGCCGGCGCTGACGCCGAAGTACAGATTGGGTTTGCCCAACGTCTTGAACGCATCGGCCGACTTCCAGTCCGGCTGGCTGATGATGCCGACGCGAAAGCCCTGTGCCTCAAGCAGTCGCCCGACTAGCGCGATACCGAAACTCGGATGGTCGATGTAGGCGTCGCCGTTGACGAGAATGATGTCGCACGAATCCCAGCCGAGTTTCTCCATCTCGGCACGCGACATCGGCAAGAATGGCGCAGTGCCGAAGCGCTTGGCCCAGTACGGGCGATACGAGAAGAGGGCTTTTGGAGCGGGAGCGTTCATGCCCGTATTTTACAGGCTGGACGCGGACTTAGCCGTGTTTTAACCCTGTTTCCAGCGACTATTGGCCGACAGGTGCTTGGCCAGGAACTCCATCTGGTCGGCGAGAATGTTGCGATTCGACAGGATCAGGTATTCCGCTTTGTTCGGCACGTAAGGCGCGTAGAGCAAAGGCATGTGTGCTTCTTCGGGCGTGCGACCGCTCTTGTGCTGGTTGCATGGACGGCAGGCAGTAACAACGTTCATCCAGCGGTCACGCCCGCCTTGGGAGACGGGCACGACGTGGTCGCGCGTCAGACGGGTGCCGGGGAGGAGTTCACCACAGTAGGCGCAGATATGACGATCGCGGCTGAAAAGTTCGCGGTTTGAGAGCGGCGGCGTCTGGTGCAGCATTTTGCCCAGCACCGATTTGCCTTTGATCGCGATGATGCTGTTGGTGGCGATATGTGAGCGTTCACCCGTTACACGGCTCATGCCGCCTTGAAATACGAAGTTGCGATCGCCAGTTTCCCAGGCGACGAGTTCCTTGGCCTGATAGACGCAAGCCATCTGCCAGCTCACCCAGCGATGGGGCGTGCCGTACATGTCCAGCGTGAGAATCAGCGGTGAAGCGACCATGCTGCTTTCCTCGACTAAAATCCAGAATCTGGTCAGTGATTTAGCTGCAATCTTTGTAGATAGCCTAGCAGAGGGGCGAGCACTTGCATACAGGCGAATACCGGGGTTTTGTAAGGCAATTTCATCTGCCTGTCATGAATGCATCCTGGCAACCGTGGTGGGCGCATTGGCGCTGGCCATTTTTGTTGTCATTGGTCGTGCATGCCGTATTGCTTTGGCCACAGAGCTTGCGTGAAACCGCTGACAGCCCAGCTGCTTCACACCTGCGCGCAAAATTGCGCATGGCGGAGATAACCCCGCCGACGATCATGCCGTCTGTTGTTGCAGATAAGGCGTCGACACGTGTTGTGCCACCAACCCAGTTGTGGACTCCGCCGTTGCAGTCACAGACTGACATGACTGCCACATCGCCGCTCATGATGGCTAGTACGGGGCTTGATGCGGGTGGCGTGCGCACTTATCGCATTGCCCTGGCGCGTATGCCGGCGCTTGCCGTGTTGCAATTGAGCGAATTGCCGCAGGCCGAGCTGGAGATTGGCATTGCGGTGGATACGGCCCTTGTCGGGTTGATTCGCGGCAGCGGCGATGCGCAACTGGATGCGCGTGTACTTGATGCGGTACGCGCTGCCGTACAGGAGGTTGCGGTACCTGTCGTCTTGCGTGGCACAGGGGCTGTTGTGTCGTTGCGCATCAATACTGGCGATTGAGGGCGGCGATGACAGGCCGGTGAATACAACGGCGGCTTGGAAGGAAACAGCGCGTGCTTAGGGGCTTGCCCAAGGTGGCGGGCCGATGATGTCGAGCGTGCGGAATGGATAGTGTTGGCCAGCGCGGCGATCCGCAAAGAAATGTTCAAGCGTGAGCTTGACGGTACGGAAAGCGATGTTTTCCCAGGGAATCTCGGCTTCACTGAAGAGACGTGCGTCAAGTGTTTCCTCACCCGGCTCGAAAATCGGGCTGAGCAAGCGAGCGCGGTAAAAACCGTGAATCTGGCTGATGTGCGGAACACTGATCAGCGTATAGAAATCGAGTAATTCGATCTGGGCGCCAGCTTCCTCGGCAGTCTCACGTTGCGCTGCCTGGGCCGTGCTTTCTTCATTTTCCATGAAGCCGGCCGGCAGCGTCCAGTAACCGAGGCGCGGTTCGATGGCGCGTTTGCACAGCAGCACCTTGTCCTCCCAGATTGGCAATGTGCCGAGCACCAGTTTGGGATTGTCGTAATGGATCGCGCCGCAATGGTTGCAGCATTGGCGTAGCCGATTGTCGCCCGATGGAACGAGAAGTTCGGTGCGCTGACCGCAGTAGCGGCAATAGGCAGGAAGACCGGTCGAGGCGGGAAGTATCGCGTTGGCGTGCATGCTGCATTCTATCCGCCAACAAGTGTGCTTGGTCTTGTAATGCAATATGCAATAATACTTCCGGATATCAGCAGGCAACGGCATGACGAACGGATACGGTGGCAAAGTGGGTGGCAAGCAGGTGAATACGTCCTGGGAGAGGCCATGAGTACGCCCGAGTTGTCAAAGTTCGAGCAAATGAAGGCGAATGGCGAATTGCCGTCGCCCAAGGGTGTTGCTCTTGCTATCGTGCGCATGACCCAGCGTGACGATGTCTCCTTCGCTGAACTCGCCAATGCCGTTAAAAGTGACCCTGCGCTGGTTGGTCGCTTGATCAAGGCTTCGAATGGGGTTGGGCAAGGTCATCGGCGGCCGATTGCCTCTATTCAAGAGGCATTGACGGTTCTCGGCTTGCCTGCGGTACGCGGTCTCGCACTTGGGTTTTCCCTGATTTCCTCCCATCGCAGCGGTGCATGCGCCAATTTTGATTACGGACGTTACTGGTCGAAGGCATTGGTACGTGCGATTGCGTTGCAGTCGCTTGCTGCGCGGACCATGCACTTTGTGCCGGAGGAGGCTTTTTGCCTCGGCTTGCTGGCCGATATCGGGGATCTTGCCCTGGCGACACTCTACCCCGATGAGTTTTCGAAGATTCTTGCCGAAACGACAAGCAGTCCTCGCAGCGTCCTTCTGTCACGCGAACGTGCGGCCTTTGTGCTTGACTGTAATGCGCTGACCTCCGCCATGATGCAGGATTGGGGCATGCCGACGCCTTTTACGTCCGTGGTCGGGCTGGTTGATCGACCCGAAAACGCAAGCTTTGCTGAAGGCTCCCGGCATGCTGGCATGCTGCAGTCACTGGTGTTGGCGAATCACATTGCCGATGTCTGCATGGCGCCGGATGACGTACGGCGCGGCATGATTCCCCAGCTTTACATGCTCGGCAGCCGCGTGTCGCTGAATGCCGAAACCATCATGCAGCTGTGCGATCAGGTCGTCGCTGAATGGCAAGCGTGGGGTGTATTGCTTGCAGTGGAAACGCTTCCTTTGCCATCGTTCGAAGAGCTGAGCAATCCACCAGCCCCGCCGCCCTTGGCCAGTACGGTCGAAGAGGAAGGCGAATCGGCGGTCAGCGAAAAACATGGTATGCGCATCCTTGTCGTGGACGATGATGTCAGCATGCGTGCCATGCTTTCCGCGTTGCTGGAGCGTGCCGGACACGAGGTTTTCGTTGCGGCAAACGGGCGTCAGGCATTTGAGCTCGCACTGGACTTGCGCCCGCAAATCATGATTGCCGACTGGATGATGCCGGAGATGGATGGCCTGCAACTGACGGCCGCGCTGCGACAGACGCGCATCGGCCGCGCCATTTACATCATCATGCTGACGGGCATCGACAATGATGCGCGCCTGGTCGAAGCGTTTGAGGCCGGTGCCGATGACTTTCTTGGCAAGCCACTCAAGCCGCGTGTGCTTGAGGCACGTTTGCGTGCCGGACAACGCGTGGTACTGCTGCAGCAGGAGATTGAACGCGATCGTACCGAAATTCAGCGCTTTGCCGCCGAACTGGCCGTAACCAATCGTCGTTTGCAGGAGATGGCGCAAACGGATCCGCTGACCGGTTTGCCGAATCGTCGTTACGCGCTGGATCGGTTGCAGCAGGAATGGGGCGAGTCGGTGCGTACCGGCCGCCCGCTGGCGTGTCTTGTTGTTGACCTCGACGGCTTCAAAGGCATCAATGACAACAACGGTCATGACGTCGGTGATGCCGCTTTGCGTCTGGCGGCAATCGCAATGAAGGAAGCTTTGCGTATTCACGATGTCGTGTGCCGTACCGGTGGCGACGAGTTTCTCGTTATCTGCCCGGATACCAGCCTGGAGGCAGCAACGCGTTGTGCCGAGCGTGTGTGTGCCGCGGTTGCGAAGAAGCGCATCCCGATTCCTGGAGGCAACATGGAAATGACCGCTAGTATTGGCATTGCCTTGCGTGAGCCAGAGATGATGAACCCGGATGCTTTGGTCAAGGTTGCGGACGAGGGGGTTTATCAAGCCAAGGCGAACGGCCGCAATCGTTGTGTGGCCTCACAAGCAGCAGCTTTTCAGCGTGTTGCGAACGCCGGCAAGCGGGGCTGAAATGCCGAAGCTGAAGAAGCGCTGCTAAAAAATACTGACGAATCATTCGGCTAGCCTTGTTTTTGTCAGTGTTTTTCTGACATGGCTGTCGCAATTGATTCAGACAGTAAATAGACAAAAGCGACGATATTCCTGCTTTGCGTTCCCTCGAATAATGTGCCCACTGCCGCAGAGGGCGTTCGATTGAGTGCTCAGGTGCGGCCCCAAATATTCAGGAGCGCACGATGAGTACGACCGATACCTACAACGATATCAAGGAAGTCAATCTGGCCTACCTGATGCTGGCGCAGAACATGGTTCGCTCGGATCGCGAGGGTGCCATCTTCCGTCTCGGCATCAGCACTGAAATCGCCGACATCCTCGAGCGACTGACCCCGGGTCAAGTGCTCAAGATGGCGGGTTCTGACATGCTGCTGTGCAACTTCCGCTTCGACGATACGCTACTGCTCAATCTGCTCTCCAATCACGAGCGCGATCGCGGCGTCGGCCAGATTCATGCCGCCATCCTTGCCGCTGGCAAGCCTGTTGAAGCTGTCGCGTGAGTACGGGGGTGCGCATGCGCAACAAGTCCGTCATCTCCGAAGCGAGAGACATTCGCCTCGCGATTGATCTGATCGAGCTGGGCGCCCGCCTGCAGATGCTCGAAGCTGAGACGAATCTTTCGCGTGAACGTCTGCTGAAGCTCTACAAGGAAGTGAAAGGCGAGTCTCCACCCAAGGGCATGTTGCCGTTCTCGACCGATTGGTTCATGACTTGGCAACCGAATATTCATGCTTCGCTGTTCATGGCTTACCACCGCTTCCTCGCCAAGAACACCGAGCTGAAGGGGTTGGAGCTGGTCATCAAGGCTTACCGCATGTATCTCGACCAGACTCGGCGTTGCGGGATGGACATGGTGTTGTCGCTCACCCGTGCCTGGACCATGGTGCGTTTCTTTGATGCCAACATGCTGCAACTGGCGACTTGCCGTGAATGCAGCGGCCAATTCGTTTCGCATGCCTATGATCCGACCAAAGGCTATGTCTGCGGTTTGTGTCATATGCCTGCACGTGCTGGCAAGACGCGCCGCGCGGCTGAAGCCAAGGCGGCTGCCGAACAAGGTTTGGCTCACCACTAAACTGTCGCACGCACCATACAACAAGGCCCGGAGACGCCCTCCGGGCCTTGTTTTTTTGGGGAATCTCCTCCGACCCTGTTTCATTTACGGCTATTATCCGATCTGATTTTAGGGATTTGTCTTGAACTGATGAGGCGCTTGCCTGTGCGGCGCCCGATTCTGCGGGGGAATCGATGTTACTGCTGGTCGGCTACGTAATCATCTTGGCCGCTTCCATTGGCACTTATGCTGTTCATGGAAGCTTGGGCGCACTCTTCGTGCCGATGGAGTATCTGGCCATCATCGGCTTGACCCTCGGGGCTTTCGTTGGCGGTAACAGCACCAAGGCTGTCAAGGCGACACTCGGGTCCCTGACTGCCGTGCTGAAGGGCTCCAAAGCCAGCAAGGCTTACTACATGGAGCTTCTCGCCATGTTGTTCGAAGTGCTCGGCAAGGTTCGCAAAGAAGGTCTGATGGCCATCGAAGGCGATATCGAAAACCCTGAAGCCAGCCCGATTTTCTCGAAGTATCCGGACATTTCCGGCAATCACCACGTCATGGAATTCATCACCGACTATCTGCGTATGATGGTTGGCGGGAATCTCAACGCCTTTGAAATCGAGGGGCTGATGGATATCGAAATTGAGACGCATCATGAGGAGGCGCATGTACCGGCGCACGTCATGAGCAAGCTCGGAGATGCCTTGCCGGCATTCGGTATCGTTGTGGCTGTGATGGGCGTGGTGCACGTCATGGGCTCGGTCGGCGAACCGCCACCGGTACTCGGCCGCATGATCGGCGGTGCGCTGGTGGGTACCTTCCTCGGTATTCTGCTGTCTTACGGTTTCATTGCTCCGTTCGTTACGCGACTGGAGCAGCAGATTGAAGAGGACGGCAAGGTATATCAGTGCATCAAGTCCGTATTGCTTGCCAGCATGAATGGCTATGCGCCGCAGGTTGCGGTCGAGTTCGGCCGGAAGACCTTGTACGCCACGGCGCGTCCGACGTTTGCAGAACTTGAAGAGGATCTCAAGTCACGCAAGAGCAAATAACACGTTGCAAATAAGCCGCGAGTGAGCGTGTAACAGACATGGCAGAAGACCAGCAGCCCATTATCATCAAGCGCCCGAAAAAGGGTGGCGGCGGCCATCACGGCGGTGCCTGGAAACTTGCCTATGCCGACTTCGTGACGGCAATGATGGCTTTCTTCCTGCTGATGTGGTTGTTGTCCTCAGTGGCCAAGGGGGATCTCAAGGGCATCGCTGATTATTTCCAGATGCCACTCAAGATTGCAATGTTCGGCGGCGATGGCGCCGGCGATGCTTCCTCGGTGATCAAAGGTGGTGGGAACGATCTGACCCGAGAGTATGGTCAGGTCAAGGGCGGCCAAAATCAAAGCTCACGCCGTTCGATTGATCCGACCAACCAGAAGATCCAGTTCGAGCAGCAGGAGCGCGAAAAGCTTGAGAATCTCAAGAAGGAATTGCAGACGCTCATTGAACAGAATCCGCTGCTGAATCAATTCAAGAAACAGCTGCTGATCGACATCACGACCGAAGGTTTGCGCATCCAGATCATCGATGAGAAAAATCGTCCGATGTTCGATTTGGCAAGCTCCGAGCTCAAGCCTTATACCAAGATCATCCTCCACGAAATTGGGAAGGTGCTGAACGACGTGCCCAATCGTGTTTCGTTGACGGGGCATACCGATTCCACACCGTATGCCGGCGGTGAACAAGGTTTCGGCAACTGGGAGTTGTCCACGAATCGCGCCAATGCCTCGCGCCGTGAGTTGCTCGCAGGCGGCATGAGTATGGACAAGGTACTGCGCGTCGTCGGCCAGGCTTCGACAGTCCTGTTCGACCCCAGCGACCCATATGCCGCGAGCAATCGCCGCATCAGCATCATTGTTCTCAACAAACGTACTGAAGATGCCATTCTGCGTGACGGCAAGCCGGAAAACGTCAGCGATGACGATTCCGTGTTCAGTGTGCCGGACGTTGGCGCGAAACCTGGAGCTCAGTAATGGCCAAGACAATTCTGGCAGTTGATGATTCGGCCTCGATCCGGAAGATGATTGCGTTCACGCTGAAGGGGGCCGGCTACGAAGTGCTCGATGCGGTGGATGGGCAGGATGGTCTGGACAGAGCCAAGACCGAACGTATCGATCTGGTGTTGACCGATCAGAATATGCCGCGCATGGACGGATTGACACTGATTCGTACGTTGCGCGCAATGTCCGAATACAAGACGACGCCGATCCTGATGTTAACCACCGAATCGTCCGATGTGATGAAGCAGCAAGGTCGTGCTGCAGGTGCGACGGGCTGGCTGGTCAAGCCCTTCGACCCGCAGAAGCTGGTCGAGGTCGTGAAGAAAGTGATCGGCTGACCGTTGCGATTGCGACTGATCGCTTGGCACACAGAAGGCCGTCGATCAGACACCCCGCCGGCATGCCGGCCCTAGAGGAGGGGAGCACATGTCGTATGACATGACGCAGTTTCATCAGGTGTTCTTTGCCGAAGCGGCAGAACATCTGGAAAACATGGAGACGTTGCTGCTCGCGCTCGATCGTGCGAGGCCTGATGCCGAGCAATTGAATGCCATTTTCCGGGCTGCTCACTCCATCAAGGGTGCTGCAGGTACCTTTGGCTTTATCGACATGGCCGATTTGACACACGCGCTTGAGAGTGTTCTGGATCGGGTGCGCCATGGCGAACTGGTGTGTGACGCCGAATTGATTGAGGTTTCCCTGGCCGCGCGTGATGCGCTGGGCGATCTGCTTGCTGCGCATCGCGCCGGCACGACAATTGACCTTGCAGGGGCAACGGCCGTGGCGAAGCGACTTTCCGGGTTGATGAACCACACGGACGACGGCGTTGCCTTCGAATTCATGTTCGATGCGGAACCTGCGCGATGGGAGGAAACGCTGACGGCCTTGCTTGTTGAATTGGCCGATTTTGGTACGCCATCAGTGGAAGTTAGCGCTACTGAGGCACAACCGTTTTGGCGAATTCGTATGGAGGGTTGCCAAGACCCGCAAGGCATCACCGATGTGATTGCTTTTGTCGCCAGTGAAGTACGGCAGTTGGGCGAAGAAGCGAATGCAGCACAAGAAAACAACGACGCCGCTGACGACAGTTTTGGTTTCTTCGTTGATTTTCCGCCACCACAGCCAGAACAGAGAACAGAACAAAAGACGCAACAACAGCCGGACCGAAGGTCTGGGCAAAAGCTTGAACCAAAGCCGGGGAAAGCCGTTCAGGCGGCCAACGGCGAAACCACGATTCGCGTGGATATCGACAAGGTGGATTTGCTGGTCAATGAAGTCGGTGAATTGCTCATCACGCATTCAATGTTGCTGCAAGCGGCCACTGTGCTTGATCCGATCCTGCACGAACGCTTGCACGCCGGCCTTGCCCAGCTCGAACGCAATAGTCGTGACTTGCAGGCCGCGGTGCTGGCTATGCGCATGGTGCCGATTGCCAATGTTTTTCATCGCTTTCCGCGTGTGGTGCATGATTTGTCCAACAAACTCGGCAAACAGGTCGAGCTGAAGCTGATTGGCGAGCAGACCGAACTTGATCGCGGTCTCGTCGAACGCCTTGTCGATCCGCTGACGCATCTTGTACGCAACAGTCTCGATCACGGTATCGAAACACCCGATGACCGTCTGGCTGCCGGCAAGCGTGCGACCGGAACCCTGACACTGAAGGCGTGGCAGCACAGCGGTATGATCATTATCGAAGTCGGGGATGATGGTGCAGGGCTTGATCGTGAACGTATTCTTGCCAAGGCGCGTGAGCGTGGCATGAATGTGTCCGATACGGCCGCCGATGCGGAAGTCTGGGGTTTGATTTTCGAGGCGGGTTTTTCCACCGCCGAACACGTGACTGATGTTTCCGGTCGTGGTGTCGGCATGGACGTGGTTCGTCGCAACATCAATGCGTTACATGGCCGCATCGATATCGAATCGACCGCTGGTGCCGGTACGCGCGTGAGCGTGCGATTGCCACTCACTCTTGCCATTGTGGACGGCATGTCGGTGGCGGTTGGATCGGAAACCTACATCGTTCCGCTCGGTCACGTCCGCGAATCATTGCAGGCAGTACCAAGCATGCTGCACGAAGTTGGCGGTACACGCACTGTGCTGCAAGTGCGTGACGAATATATCCCGGTGATTGCCTTGGCTGCGCTGTTTGGTATCCGCGATGCTGAACGCGACTTTACGCGCGGCATCATGGTCCTGCTTGAGGCGGATGGCCGGTGTGTTGCGCTTTTCGTCGATGCATTGTTGGGACAGCATCAGGTTGTCATCAAGAGCCTCGAAGCCAATTACCGAAAAGTACCTGGTCTGGCCGCTGCGACCGTGATGGGTGACGGGCGTGTGGCCTTTATTCTTGACGCGGTGGCGTTGACGGCACGTGCTGACGTGTCGATGGCGGCCTGAGAGCATATCCATGAACACACAGACACATCGTGAACTCCTGACATTCCTGCTGGGTGATGAAGAGTATGCGATAGACATTCTGCGCGTCCAGGAAATTCGCGCGTGGGAGCCGGCAACGCCGATTGCACAGGCGCCTGATTTCATCAAGGGCGTCATCAATCTGCGCGGTGCCATCGTGCCGGTGATTGACCTGAGAATTCGCTTCGGCCTTGGGCACGTGGAGTACACGTCGTTCACGGTGACGGTGATCCTTAACGTCGGGGATCGTACGGTTGGCATCGTGGTGGATGCCGTCTCCGATGTCGTGAGCGTGAGCGAAGAGCGTTTGTTGCCTCCTCCTGCATTTTCGGGAGCGATCGATGTACGCCATATCGTTGCATTGGCAGCATTGGATGAGCGCATGTTGATCGTGGTGGATATTGAAAACCTGATGCTGTCGGCCGACATGGCGCTGACGGATGAGCTTGAGACAGAACAATGATTTTTGAGAAAGAGACTGGTCATGACATTTGATCTATTTGCGCCGGGCAGGAGCTTGATCGACCGCTTCCGTTTCAGTACGAAATTCACTCTCGTCGGTCTGCTCATGTTGGTGCCATTGTCGGTACTGATGTATGCCGATTGGCATAGTGTTGATGCCAACGTGACTGCGACAGTGCATGAGCGTGAAGGCCTGCGGCTGGTCGTACCCGCATTGCGCTTCATGCAGGCAGAGCAGCAGAATCGCTATTACAGCCGCGATCTACAGGCCGGTACTGCCGCAAATGATGCCCGTGCACAAGCTGGCGCACAGTTCGATGAGTGGATTGCGGCAGATGCGCGCTATGGTGAAAAATTCGGTGCCTCCTCAGCCTTGGCCGACATTCGCAATCAATGGGCGGCATTGCAAACGATGGCAGTGACGGATGCGAGTGCCCATGATCGACTGATCGCGTCCGTGCGCGCCTATCTCGAGCTGGTTGGTGATAACAGCGGCCTCAGCACCGATCCGGAAACCCCCAGTTATTTCATGCAGGACACACTGGTTCAGCGCTTGCCTGCAGCAATGGACTGGTTGCATCTGTTGCGCCTGGGCTCCATGCAGGTTGTGCGGTCGAAGCGTCTATTGCCGGAAGATGCTGCACGACTCAACGATTGGATCGGCAATGCCGAGTCTGCTGCTAGCAACGTGCAATCCGCACTGGCCAAGGTTGTTCACGAGCAAACCGGCTTGCAGCAACGATTCGGTGCGTCGCTGACGCAGTCGCGCAATCGGCAGATTGAGTTTCTCCAGGTCATACGCAAGGACATTCTCGATGCGCGAAAATTGCAGGTCGATGCCGTTGCCGTGGCTGCCTTGGGCAATGATGCAGTGGTGGCGCAGTCGCAATTGCTTGACCAGTTGATTCCGGCGCTTGACGGAGCGCTTGTGGCGCGGATCGACCGATTGCAGAGTGGTTTGTACAGGGACGTTCTGGTGAGCGTGGTGGCCTTCCTTCTGGCGATTTATCTGCTGGCGGCCTTGCGCAGCTCGTTGAAACATCAAGTAGCGAATATGCACGATGCGCTGGGTTCGATGGCGGCGGGCCGATTTCGCCGTTCCAAGGCTACGCATGCGCACGATGCATTGGGCGCATTTGCTGAGCGGCTTGAGGCGCAACTTGAGCGGGAACAAGCATTGTCCGAACACATGTTGCGTGTGAAAAAGGCGCTTGATAATGCCGGTACCGCATTTCGGATTGCCGATCGCGACGGTACCGTGATTTATGCCAATCCGCGCATGTTCGATGTATTGCAGAGCATCGAAGCCGACGTCCGTTTGCGTAACCCCGATTTCAGCGTCGATAATTTTGTCGGCAGCAATGTCGGCCAACTGATGGAAAACCCGGAGGATTACCTGCGCCGACTGGATGAGCTGAAAACCTTGTCCATAGCCGAGATGAAGATTGGTGATCGTGTCTTCAATGTCACGACGGCGCCGGTTTTCAACGATCAGGGTGAACGCCTTGGTTCGGTGGGCGAATGGCTGGATCGCACGGATCAAGTGGCAATGGAACGTGAGTTGGCCGAAATTGTTCATGCTGCCGCGGCCGGTGATTTCAGCACGCGCGTGAATCTAGCGGGCAAGAGTGGTTTTTTCCTCAATCTCGGGCGTGGTCTCAATCAATTGCTGGAGACCGGCGAGCGAGGTTTGGATGAGGTGGCCGTAGTGCTGCAGGCATTGGCACGCGGTGATTTGACGCAGCATCTCGATGGTGACTACGAAGGCTTGTTTGCACGCCTGCAAAGCGATGCAAATGCCACGGTTGCGAACCTCAGCGAGCTTGTCTTGCAGATTCGCGACATGTCCGGGCAAGTCAATATTGCCGCCCGCGAAATCGCGGCCGGAAATGCCGATCTGTCGAGTCGTACCGAAGAGCAGGCGAGCTCTTTGGAGGAGACGGCAAGCTCAATGGAAGAGCTGTCCGCGACTGTGCGCCAGAACGCCGAAAGCGCACGCCAGGCCAATGCACTGGCGGCAAGTTCCAATGCGCTTGCCGCGCAAGGCGACGCGACCGTACAGCGTGTCGTGGCAACCATGGGGGATATTCAGGAAGGTTCGAAGCGCATCGCCGATATCGTGGGCGTCATTGATGCCATTGCGTTCCAGACCAACATTCTTGCTCTCAATGCTGCGGTCGAGGCCGCACGTGCGGGTGAACAGGGCCGTGGTTTCGCAGTGGTCGCCAGCGAGGTGCGTGGCCTGGCGCAACGGAGTGCGACGGCAGCCAAGGAAATTCGTGAATTGATTCTGTCTGCATCCACTCGCGTCGATGACGGTGTTCGGTTAGTGCAGGAGGCGGGTGGCACGATGAATGAAGTGGTCAACAGTTTCGCTGGTGTGGCGCGTTTGATGACGGATATCAGTGCCGCGAGTCGCGAGCAGGCCGGTGGTATCGACCAAGTGACGCGTGCGGTGACGCAGATGGATCGCGTGACGCAACAGAATGCCGCGCTCGTCGAAGAGGCAGCAGCAGCAACCGAAAGCCTGGAAAACCAGGCGCGTGGCCTGGTTGAATTGGTGTCGCGTTTCCGTCTCAGTGGCGACGAGGTGCGCGGCCGGCCGATCGATGGACGTGATGCATCAGTGCTGCGTGATGCGACGCCGCGTCGTATTCAAGGCCGTTTTCGTCCGACACCGCGTCTTGGTGCACAAGGCGTGCCGGCGATGGATGAAGACGAATGGCAGGAGTTTTGATCTTCCGTGAATACGCCAGTGAAACTTGTTGACGAGAACGACGGTGCCCAAGGTGGCGGAAGTCCTTTCGTCCGTGAGTTCTCGTACACACGTGATGATTTCGCGCGGATTCGCGAAATCATCCATGTGCAGGCAGGTATTGCGCTCTCCCCAATCAAGCGCGAAATGGCCTACAGCCGCATCGCACGCCGTTTGCGTGCCCTTGGGCTGACGAGCTTCAAGACCTATCTCGATCATTTGCAGAGCGACGCCAGTGAAATGGAGTCCTTTGTGAATGCAATGACAACGAATCTGACCTCCTTTTTTCGTGAAGAGCATCATTTCGAACGCTTGTTAGATCAAATGCAGGCGTCGCATGCGCGACCGTTTCGTATCTGGTGTGCAGCCTCAGCCACGGGCGAGGAAGCGTATTCATTGGCCATGACGGCATGCGAGGCTTTTGGTACGGATACGCCACCGGTGAGTATTCTTGCCAGTGATATCGATACGCATGTGTTGAATACTGCCCGCGCCGGTATTTATCCGGTGGAACGTGTGGAAAAGCTCTCACAGGAGCGGCTGCGGAATTTCTTCTTGCGTGGTGTAGGCCAACGTTCAGGTTATGCCCGTGTGCGGCCTGCCTTGCAGGCATTGGTCGATTTTCAGCGCATTAATCTGCTCGACAGCCCGTGGCCGATGTCGGACGTATTCGATGCCATTTTCTGCCGCAATGTCATGATCTACTTTGACAAGGAGACTCAGCGCCAGCTGTTGCAGCGATTTCAGGGCCGCCTCGCTGCACATGGCTTGTTCTACGCAGGTCATTCCGAAAGTTTTTTGCAGGCCACCGATTTGTTCCGCAGCTGTGGCCGCACCATCTATGAACATGCACGCTGAACGCTTTGACGAGCATTACTCGAACAATCGCTACTACGACCATGTGTTCGGAAACGAAGCAATCAAAGTCCTGCCGGGCGAGTATTGCATTTCGGACGACGACACGGTCCTGGTCACGGTGCTGGGCTCCTGTGTCACTGCCTGCATCCGTGATGCCGAAGCCGGGGTTGGTGGCATGAATCATTTCATGCTTGCCGATGGCAGTGACGATCCTTTCGGCGCTTCGGCGCGATATGGTGCCTATGCGATGGAGATTCTCATCAACCATTTGCTCAAGTGCGGTGCAAAGCGCGAGCGGCTCGAGGCCAAACTGTTTGGTGGCGGGCGTGTACTCGATGGTTTGTCCGGCACAGGTATCGGTCGACGCAATGCCGAATTTGCCGTCAAGTATTTGCAGGCGGAACAAATCCCGGTGGTTGCTCACGATTTGCTCGATGTTCATCCACGCAAAGTGTATTTCTTTACGCAAACCGGCCGAGTGCTGGTCAGACGGCTGGCAAGGCTGCACAATGACACCCTCATGCGACGGGAGCGCGAATACGCGGCGCTGCTCAAAGACGGTGACGTGTCCGGCGCGGTTGAAATGTTTCAGGGATGAGCGGTGTGATCAAAGTACTCATCGTCGATGATTCGGCGGTTATGCGTTCGCTGTTGTCGGAGGTGCTGTCACAGGCGATCGATATCAAGGTCGTGGGGATGGCGCCCGATCCTATTGCCGCGCGCGAAATGATCAAGACCCTGGCGCCCGATGTGTTGACGCTGGATGTTGAAATGCCGCGCATGGATGGACTGGATTTCCTCGGGCGTTTGATGCGGTTGCGTCCGATGCCGGTAGTGATGGTGTCGTCATCAACCGAGCGTGGTTCCGAAAACACGCTTGAGGCGCTTGCGTTGGGTGCGATCGATTACGTGACCAAGCCGCGCGCCGACAGCCCGGCACAACTGCGCCAATATGCCGAGGAAGTTCGCGAGAAGGTTCGTGCTGCCTATAGCGCCAGTCTCAAGCCTACGACGCGCAGTGTCGTGACACCGACGGCTGCTGCAGAGACCGGCACCCCGCTGTCGTCACGCGTTCTTGAAAAGAAATTGATTGCCATTGGCGCATCGACCGGTGGTACCGAAGCCTTGCGTGCCGTTCTGTGCAATCTTCCGCGTGATGTGCCGGGCGTGGTGATGGTGCAGCATATGCCGGATACATTCACGGGTTCCTTTGCACGTCGCCTGGATACCTTGTCGCAATTGACCGTGGTCGAAGCCCAAGGTGGTGAACGCATCCTGCCCGGGCATGCCTATCTTGCACCTGGCCACTCTCATTTGCTGGTGAAACGCACCATCAATGGCTGGGTGACTGAACTCGCAGCGACGGCACCGGTCAACCGTCATCGTCCGTCCGTTGATGTGCTTTTCGATAGCGTCGCCGAGCAGGTCGGCGCCAATGCAGTCGGTGTGATCCTTACCGGCATGGGCAAGGACGGTGCACGTGGCATGTTGTCCATGAAACAGGCTGGCGCATGGAACATCGGCCAGGACAAGGACAGTTGTGTTGTTTATGGCATGCCGCGCGAGGCGGCTGAAATCGGTGCGCTGACCGAAGTTGCGCCGTTGAATGATATCGGCTCGCGCATCATGGGACGTTTGCGCCAGTTGGATCGCGGGACGGCGTGATTTTCGGCGCAAGCCTGTCATATACTGGAATCAGTGATGATTGAAGGAGGGGGCGATGCAGGTAACGACGATGGTGGCGGATGGAGTTGCCACGCTGGGCTTGCAGGGCCGGTTCGATTTCAATGCGCACCGGGATTTTCGTGCGGCGACTGAAAGCATTCTCTCGGATGCTTCAGTGGAGTCGCTCAAGGTTGATCTTGCCAAGGTCGATTATCTCGATAGTTCGGCGCTGGGTATGTTGCTGATGCTGCGAGACAAAACCAAGGCCAGCAATCGACGTGTCAGTCTGATCAATTGTCATGGTCCGGTGCGCCAAGTGTTGGAAATAGCCAACTTCGCCAAGCTGTTCGAGGTGAGCTGAATGAGGAAATCGGCAAAAAATTCCCCTTGGCCGCCTTGTATGATGTGAGAATGTCGCTGGGAGCCTGAGGGCGCAAAGCAAACAGGCCTAAAAGGGGTGTGTGTTTCCAGCATCTTTGCGAGCATTGCAAGGAAGTTGGGACTCGAGGCTGAAGAATAAGTGTGCGATGGTCGTGTGTACTGCGGCCTTGGCGGATCTGCGCCGTATGCTGGAGATAAGGGTGGTGTCATGTCCGAACTGCTGAAAAACATTGATGCTCGTACCCGTCTGGCGGGTACCAACAAACTGGAAATTCTCCTGTTTTCGCTTGGTCTTGATGAGCGTACCGGGCGTACCGAGACATTTGGCATCAATGTGTTCAAAGTTCGTGAGGTTATGCGGACCCCGACCATCACGACTGCGCCGGACATGCCGGCGAGTGTCAAAGGCATGGTCTCCCTGCGGGGGGCATTGGTTCCGGTCGTCGACTTGGCCGAATATATCGGCGTCAATTCCGGTCGATCACGCGACATCATGATCGTGACCGAGTACAACGGACATACTCAAGGTTTTCTGGTTGATGCAGTCGATACCATCTTGCGCCTTGACTGGTCGCAGATGCGGGTCCCGCCGGACATGCTGACCGCCAAACTTGGCGGCCTTGTCACTGCCGTAACCGAATTGCAGGACAATCGCCTGGTCATGATGATGGACGTTGAGAAGGTGCTGGCTGAAACTGCCAATGTGGATGACAGCATGCAATTCGCGACGATCCGCCCGATCCAGCGCCATGACGACGGCTTGGTGGTTTTTGCCGACGATTCTTCGGTAGCACGTGGCCAGATACAGCGCACGCTGGATGCGTTGGGCGTGAAATATATCAGCGCCATTAATGGCCGCGCTGCATGGGACGAGTTGCGCAAAATAGCCACGTATGCCGAGGCGAGCGGCAGAAAAGCCAGTGACCTGATCTATCTGGTTTTGACCGACGTGGAAATGCCGGAAATGGATGGCTATATCCTGACCAAGAACATCAAATCGTCCCCCACGTTTGCCGGCATTCCTGTACTCATGCATTCTTCATTGTCGTCAATGTCGAACCAGCAGCTCGGTAAATCGGTCGGCGTGGACGAATATGTATCCAAGTTCGAACCGCAACGCTTGGCTGACGCGTTGACCAGAACCATCGATTCGCGCCACGTAGCACCGCCGCTCGCAGTCGGCGCATAAAAGGGGAAGCCATGGAAGCCCAGCTCGCCTCAGGAAATCGCGATTCGCTGCTCAATTCAGTTGATGCCCGTACCTCGCTGGCCGGTTCCAACAGGATGGAAATTCTGTTGTTCGGCTTGGGTACGCACGAATTGTTCGGCATTAATGTATTCAAAGTGCGTGAGGTTTCACAGACGCCGGTGATTACGAAAACGCCGAACATGCCAAAAGGCGTTGAGGGATTGATCAGCCTGCGCGGGAATGTGATTCCATTGATGTCGCTGTGCAAGGCCATGCAGCTTGCCGGTGCGCCCGACGAGTTGGGCAAGTCGATGATGGTACTTGAGTACAACAAGCGCACACTGGGTTTTCTCGTCCACAGCGTCGATCGCATTATTCGTGTCGAGTGGGACAAAGTCCGCGCACCAGACTCTGTAGCCAGCAGCACGCATGCCAACATCACTGCCATTACCGAACTGCCGGATGGCCGACTTGTCTCGATTGTCGATGTCGAACAAATCATGGCAAATACCTTTGGCGAAGCGGTGGTAGGGCAAATTGACAAAATTCCTGGCGGCGACGAACTGAGCGTTTTCTTTGCCGACGACTCTGCCGTGGCACGCAAGAAAATTTCCGAAACACTCGACAAGATGGGTGTCAAGCATCGGCATGCAGTCAATGGCGCTGAAGCTTGGCAACGCTTGTCCGGCATGGCCTCGCACGCGCAGGCTATCGGCCGTAATCTGCGTGAAGAAGTGAGCCTGATTATGGTCGATGCCGAAATGCCGGAAATGGACGGCTATGTGCTGACCAAGAACATCAAGAGTGATTCACGTTTTGCCGGTATTCCGGTGGTCATGCATTCCTCGCTGTCATCCGAAGCCAATCGCGCCATGGGCCGCAGCGTTGGCGTGGATGCCTATGTCGCCAAATTCGATGCCGATTTGCTCGCCGACACCGTGCGGCCGTTGCTGATGAAGTCCCAAAGAGATTGACCTGGAGAACCCGATAGATGCCTTCTGATCCGACCAAGATCAAATTCCTTGTTGTCGACGATTTCTCGACGATGCGCCGCATCGTGCGAAATCTGCTTAAAGAACTCGGTTTCACCAATGTTGACGAGGCCGAAGACGGTGTTGTGGCCCTATCGAAGCTGCAAAACGGTGGCTTCAATTTTGTCGTGTCTGATTGGAACATGCCCAATATGGATGGCCTGACGCTATTGCAGACTGTTCGTTCCGACCCGGCGCTCAAGGACCTCCCCTTTCTGATGATCACCGCTGAAGCCAAGAAAGAAAACATTATTGCCGCTGCACAAGCGGGCGCCAGCGGCTACATCGTCAAACCGTTCACGGCTGCGACCCTGAACGAGAAAATGATCAAGATCTTCGAGAAAGTCGGCCTGTAAGCCGGGCGAGGGAATCCGCATGTCTACTCCTGCGAAAAACGACGAAGCCGGCGATTCCGCCGACCTGCAAGCCCTGTTTGACAGTATTGCCGTTGGCAGCGTACCGCCAACGCCACCCGCGCCGGTCGGCAAGCCCAGCATGAGTGCTTCCGGTGACAGTGATGAATTGCAGGCGCTGTTCGATTCTGTTTCTTCCGAGGCATCCGAGCCAGCAGGCACCGTATCGACGGGTAATCCTGAACACGACATGTATAACCGTCTGGGTTCATTGACGCGTCAGTTGCACGATTCCCTGACCGGTCTTGGTTATGACCGCATGCTCGAAGAGGCGGCCAGTCAAATTCCTGATGCCCAGCAGCGCCTTACCTATGTTGCGCACATGACCGAGCAAGCCGCCAATCGCGTGCTTGCCGCGACTGAAGTGGCGAAGCCGCTGCAGGATAGCCTGTTGTCCGACAGCCAGAGCCTTGGTGCGCGCTGGGACAAAATGTTCGCCAATCAGCTTTCGGTTGACGAATTCAAAGCACTGGCTGCGGATACACGTAATTTCTTTGGTGGCGCTCCGGACAAGATCAACGGGACCAATGCCCAGCTCACCGAAATCATGATGGCTCAGGATTTCCAGGACCTGACCGGGCAGGTGATCAAGAAGGTCGTTGAAGTTGCCCAAGGCCTTGAGCGACAACTCGTTGGCGTGCTGATCGAAGCCATGCCGCAGGATCTCAAAGCGGCTGCACCTGAAGGTTTGATGAATGGCCCGGTGGTTTCGGCCGAAGGACGTACCGACGTGGTGACCTCGCAGTCACAGGTCGATGATTTGTTGGAAAGCCTGGGTTTCTGAAACTCAGGCAAGACCCGATAGACGGCAAGGAGAGATGCCATGAGTGACTTCCAAGGAATGGAAGATCTGTTGCAGGACTTTCTGGTCGAGGCAACCGATCTATTGTCGGGCGTCGACAACAAGCTTGTTGATCTTGAAAAGAGCCCGAATGACAAAGGCCTGCTCAATGACATCTTTCGAGGTTTTCACACGATTAAAGGTGGGGCCGGTTTCCTCAATGCAACCGAGCTGGTGACGCTCTGCCACTTGACCGAAAACCTGTTTGACTTGCTGCGTAACGGTCAGATTGCCATTACGCCGGTGGTGATGGATTCCATCATGGATGCGACAGGTACCGTGCGCGACATGTTCGGTAATCTGGAGCAGGGTGTACAACCGCCGCCTGCCGATCCGCGATTGCTCGACAATTTGCGCGCTGCCATCGCGGGCGAAGCCCCAGCATCGGTACCTGTGCCTGCAGCGGCGGGACCTGTTGCTGGTGCCACGAGTAATGGGCCTGATTGGAACGCTCTCCATGATGCGGTAACGAGTGCCGTGGCGCCGGGGGTAGTTGCCGCAACCGGTGGACAGTCTGATGTCGGTGGCAAAACGCCCGAACAAATCATTCAGCAGGCCGTGGGCCGTCGTGAAAACGATAAGGCCGTCGTTACTGCTCCTGGCGGACGCCGTGAGTCGGACAAGCCTGCTACTGCAACGCGTTCTTCCAGTGGCGGTGGCGACAATACGATTCGCGTGGATACCGGCCGTCTTGACCAAGTGCTCAATCTGTCCGGCGAAATCGGCCTGACCAAAAACCGCCTAAATTCGCTGCGCAGTGACATTCTCAACGGCAAGAGCGATACCGACACTCTGCATGCACTTGATCAAGCAGTAAGCCAGCTTGATCTGCTTGTATCTGATCTGCAAAACGCGGTGATGAAAACGCGGATGCAGCCGATTGGGCGCCTGTTCCAGAAGTATCCGCGCATCGCCCGCGATCTTGCCCGCAACCTTGGCAAGGATGTCGAGCTCGTACTGATCGGCGAGGAAACAGAAATCGACAAAACGATGATCGAGGATTTGTCGGATCCGATCATTCACCTGATTCGCAATGCAGTCGATCACGGTATCGAGCCGACTGACGAACGTATTGCGGCGGGTAAACCGGCCAAGTCCGAGGTTCGTCTTGAGGCTCGGCAAGAGGGCGATCACATCGTCCTTCTGATTGCCGACGACGGTCGCGGCATGAACCCCGAAAAGTTGCGTGCAAAGGCGTTGGAGAAAGGCCTCATCACCGATGAAGAGGCCAGTGTCATGGACGAGCGCCAGAGCTACAATTTGGTGTTCCTGCCGGGTTTCTCGACCAAAGATGCAATCACCGATGTATCCGGTCGTGGCGTCGGCATGGATGTGGTCAAGACCAATATCCAGAAGCTCAATGGCTCAATCGAGACCAAGTCGGCGCTGGGTAAAGGCACGACGTTCATCATTTCCCTGCCGCTGACACTGGCGATTCTGCCGGTGTTGCTGGTGCAGCTTGGACAGCAGCCTTTTGCCGTTCCATTGGCGATGGTGCGTGAAATTCTGCCCATCAATGTGGCCGAAATTCAAGAGGTTGGCGGACGCGCCACTATGGTTGTTCGCGGTGAGGTTATGCCTATTTACCCGCTCAACTACATGCTGGGCTGGGCAAGCGAGCGCGTGCCGGAATACGGCGTGCTGATGCAGACTGCCGAGCAGGCTTTCGTGCTGGGTATTGACGGCTTCATGGGCCGCGAAGATGCGGTGATCAAGTCGCTGGAAGGCTTCCGGCCGAAGGGCGTGGCAGGTGTCACCACATTGTCCAACGGTCAAATCGTGCTCATCCTCGATATCAAGGAATTGCTGGCTGACCTCGGTGACGGACGTGGTGTGCCGCGTACAGCCTTTCAAGCTGCCTTGACTGCCGCTGCCTGATTTTTCGCGCCTTTCCCGGCGCGTTTGAAAAACAACATCGCCTGCTCTTTTCGTACACCGAAATGGCAGGCGATTTGCCATTTGTTTACTCCCTCGCTTCGCACGCTCGGCGGCAATAATTGCCGCACATAAACGGGTGACTCTTTCGGGTTGCTCGCCTAAGAGGAAGCGTCCTTGGCTGAAGAGAGCGATCTCGAACGTACAGAACCAGCGTCAGCGCGGCGACTGGAGCAGGCCCGTGAAGAAGGGAACCTGCCCCAGTCGCGCGAGCTGATTGCGTTCATGGTACTGGCTGCCGGGGTCGGTACCTTGTGGGCCATGGGCGACTGGTTTTCCGAGCGTACGGCATCGTTGTTTCGCGCGAGCTTGACCTTGACACGCCAAGATGCGTTTGATCCTTCACTCATGTTTCTGCATTTCTCGCATCAGGCCGAAGAATCGCTGATTACCTTGATGCCCTTGTTTCTGCTGACAATGGTTGGTGCGATTGCGGCTCCTTTCATGATCGGCGGCTTTAATTTCTCTGCGACGCCGCTGCAGCCCGATTTTGAGCGGCTGAATCCGCTGAATGGCCTCGGTCGTGTTTTCTCCATGCAAGGAGTGGGCGAGCTGATCAAGGCGGTGCTGAAGTCTTTGCTGGTTGGTCTTGTGATCTGGTGGGTGATCAATCATGAACAGCAGAAGCTGTTCGCGCTGGTTGCCATGCCGATCGAGGCCGGTGCGTTCGGCATGTTGCATGAGGTGTTGTGGGCGACGGTGATGATTGTCAGCGGCATGGCCATCATTGCTGCACTCGATGTGCCGTTTCAGCTTTGGCAGTACTACAAGAAATTGCGCATGACCAAGGACGAGGTCAAACAAGAAGGCAAGGAGCAGGAAGGCAGCCCCGAAGTCAAAGGCCGCATCCGTCGTCAGCAGCGCGATCTTGCACGTCGCCGCATGATGCAGGAAGTGCCGAAGGCCGATGTGGTCATTACCAACCCGACCCACTTTGCCGTTGCGCTCAAATACGACGGCGCTCGCATGGCAGCGCCGCAAGTCGTGGCGAAGGGCATGAATCTGATTGCCGCGAATATTCGCGAACTGGCCGCAGAGCACAAAGTGCCGGTGCTCGAAGCGCCGTCGTTGGCGCGTGCGCTCTACAAGCATGTGCCGGTCGAGCAGCCGGTACCCGCCGCGCTCTATACCGCGGTAGCGGAAGTCATGGCCTGGGTTTATCAGTTGACGCAATACATGAACGGGCAAGGCTTGGCGGAGCCGATGGCACCGCATCGTATTGCCGTGCCGGATGGCATGGATCCAGGCTCGCCGGACGATGCGGCGCGTCGACAAGTGCAAAGCCAGTCTGAAGAGGCGATGGCATGAACGCATTTGCGCTCCAGCTCCGCAACTTCCTGACCGGGCCCAATGTGCGGCTGATTGCCGCACCACTGCTCATCATCATGATTCTGTCGATGATGGTGCTGCCGCTGCCGACCTTCATTCTCGACTTGAGCTTCACCTTCAACATCGCACTCTCGATCATGGTGCTGCTGGTCGCGATGTACACGATGAAGCCGCTCGATTTCTCGGCTTTCCCAACAGTGCTGCTGGTCGCGACGTTGCTGCGTCTGTCGCTCAACGTGGCTTCGACGCGAATCATTTTTTTGCACGGCCACAAGGGACCGGACGCGGCCGGCAAGGTGATCGATGCCTTTGGCCATTTCCTCGTCGGCGGCAATTACACGGTTGGCATCATCGTCTTCATTATTCTGACCGTCATCAATTTCGTCGTCATTACCAAGGGTGCTGGCCGTATTGCCGAAGTGTCGGCGCGTTTTACTCTCGACGCGATGCCTGGCAAGCAGATGGCCATCGATGCCGACCTCAACGCCGGCCTGATCGGCGAGGATGATGCCCGCAAGCGCCGCAAGGAAATCGCCCAGGAAGCTGATTTCTTCGGTTCCATGGACGGTGCATCGAAGTTCGTTCGCGGCGATGCCGTTGCCGGCATCCTGATCCTTTTTATCAATATTATTGGCGGCCTCATCGTTGGCGTCATCCAGCACAACATGGATGCCAGCGATGCGGCGCGCGTCTATACGCTGCTGACGATTGGTGACGGTCTTGTGGCGCAGATTCCGGCGCTGATCATTTCCACTGCCGCTGGTCTTGTCGTCAGCCGTGTAAATACCGAAGAAGACATCGGCAAGCAGATCGGCACGCAGGTGCTGGGCAACAACAGCGTACTTTTTCTGACCGCCGGCATTATTGGCTCGTTGGGCCTGATTCCGGGCATGCCAAATTTTGTGTTCCTGCTGATGGCGACGTCGCTGGGTACATTCGCCTACTATCGTCGCCGTCGCACCATGGCCGCCGCCGCAGCGCCGGCACCCAAGGCAGCACCGGCAGCCCCCGCACCGACTGAGTCGCAGGATGCAAGCTGGGCCGATGTCGCACCGGTCGATGTGCTTGGTCTCGAAGTCGGCTATCGTCTGATCCCGCTTGTGGATCGTGGTCAGGACGGCGATCTGCTGAAACGCATTCGCGGGCTGCGCAAGAAATTTGCGCAGGATATTGGCTTCCTTTCCGCCCCCGTGCATATTCGCGACAATCTTGAGCTCAAGCCGAATGCCTATCGCATCACGCTGAAGGGTGTCGAAGTCGGTCGCGGCGAATCGTATCCGGGCATGTTCCTCGCCATCAATCCGGGACGTGTCAATGGTCCGCTCAATGGCGTTGAAACCAAGGATCCCGCATTCGGCCTCGCTGCTTATTGGATTGAAGCCGCTTTGCGCGAACAGGCGCATGTTCAGGGTTATACGGTGGTGGATGCGAGTACCGTGGTTGCTACCCACCTGAACCATTTGATTCTGTCGCACGCCACCGATCTGCTGGGGCGCCAGGAAACGCAGGCCTTGCTCGATCACCTTGCCAAGGATGCCCCCAAGCTCATCGAGGATCTGGTGCCGAAAATGCTCAGCCTGGCTGTTGTCCAGCGCGTGCTGCAAGGCTTGCTCGAGGAAGGCGTCAATATCCGCGACATGCGCACGATCATCGAGGTGCTGGCCGAGCAGGCGCCACGTACGCAAGACCCGACCGAACTGGTCTCGCAGGTGCGTATTGCACTGGGCCGTTCGATCATCCAGCAAATGTTCCCTGGCGATGCCGAGCTGCAGGTCATGGCACTCGATCCTTCGCTCGAACGCATGTTGTCTCAGGCCGTGCAGGGCAATGGCGGTTCCGGCGGCATCGAACCCGGTCTGGCCGATGCCTTGCTCAAGGAAACAGCTACCGCATCGCAGCGCCAGGAAGACATGGGGCTGCCTTCCGTATTGCTGGTGCCCGCCAATCTGCGCTGGCTGCTGTCGCGTTTCCTGCGGCGCGCCTCGCCGACACTCAAGGTCATTGCGAATTCGGAAGTCCCGGATTCGCGCACGATTAAAGTCACATCGATTATTGGAGCTAAAACATGACAGTCAAACGCTACGTTGCCCAGAACGCGCGGGAAGCCTTGCGTAAGGTCAAGGAGGAGCTTGGACCGGATGCCATTGTCGTCTCCAACAAGGCCGTCGAAGGGGGCGTTGAAATCACGGCCATGTCGGCCGCCAGTCTGGAATCGCTTTCAGCCCAGCAACAGCCGCGTACGGCCGCAGGCGGTGCCGGTAGCTATGCAAGCAACTACGCCAGCGTTGCCGCTACGCCTCCGGCACGTGCAGTCTCGGTGCCGACAAGTAGCGCCGATGACTACACCGTTTCTCTTTCATCCTCGAACAGCAAGCGTCAGCAATCGGTCCAGCCGTGGCCGCCAGCACAGATCGCTGCCGAAGCAACAACGCGCTTGCGTCCGCTGCCGCCGCGTCCGCGTATCGATGTGGCGCCGTCGCCTGATCAAGTCGCCGACAGCCTGCGTCAGGTGAGCGGTGCGTCGGTTGTATCGCCTGTCGGCCGTGATGTGAGGCCTGGTGAACAGAAGGCCGAGCGCCCGACGACAGCCGCGGTCGGTAGCAACGATGCGCAAGTGTCGCAGCTGATGGACGAGATGCATGTGATTCGCGGCCTGCTTGAACGCCAGCTCGCAGGATTTGCCTGGGGCAGCATGAATCGTGAAGCACCTGTGCGTGCGCAACTACTTGGTGAGCTGCTGGACGCGGGGTTTTCCGGTCATTTCGGCCGTCAATTAGTCGAGTCTCTGCCAGCTGACATGCAGATTGCCGAGGCGCGCAAATGGGCGACGCAAGCCGTTGGCCGTAATTTGCGCACGCTCGGTGCCGAAGGCGACTTGATTGATCGCGGCGGCGTGTTTGCGCTGGTCGGCCCGACCGGCGTGGGCAAGACCACGACTACAGCCAAGCTTGCGGCACGTTGTGTCGTTCGTTATGGCGCCGACAAGCTGGCGTTGCTGACAACGGACAGTTACCGGATCGGCGCGCATGAGCAATTGCGCATCTACGGCCGCATTCTCGGTGTGCCGGTGCATGTGGTTCGTGATGGTGAGGATTTGCGCCATACGCTGTCGGATCTGCGCGACAAGCACATGGTGCTGATCGATACCGTCGGCATGAGTCAGCGTGATCGCATGGTGGCCGAGCAGGCTGCCATGCTTGCTCGCAGTGGCCAGGTGCAACGTTTGTTGCTGCTCAATGCCACAAGTCGCGGCGATACGCTTGATGATGTCGTACGCGCTTACGCCGGCGAGGATCTGGCCGGTTGCATTCTGACCAAGGTCGACGAGGCCGCGACCATTGCGCCGGCAATCGACACCATCGTGCGTCATGGCCTTCTGATGAGCTATGTTGCCAGCGGCCAGCGCGTACCGGAAGATTTGCACCTGCCGAATCGCAACTACCTTCTGCATCGTTGCTTCAAGACTGCAGGCGAGTCGTCGCCGCATCATCTGCGTCACGATGAGGTCGGTGTGGCTGTAGCCAATAGCCGCGAAGCACAAGCCATGTCGCGAGTGCTCCGCTGAAAGGCCGACACGTGAAAGCCCACGATCAAGCAGCAGGTCTGCGTCAACTCTTCAACGTACGCAGTGCGCGCGTCGTTTCACTGACGGCTTCCACTATCGTGCGCAGTCGCTCGCAGCTCGTGGTTGGCGCAGCGGCGCAACTGGCCTCGCGCGGGCATCGCGTGCTGGTGCTTGATGAAAACCCGGCGCCAGATAATGCGAGTCGTCTGTTGCTGGATGCGGCGTTTCCTGACATGTTGCAGGTCGTGCGTGCCGAGGTGTCGCTTGAGCAGGCCGTTTATCGGGTCAACCGAAATTTGTCGGTGCTCGGTGCGGCTCGTCTGGTCAATGCGGGATTGCCATTTACGCGCCGTATCGCCGATATTTTCCAGATGCTGGTCGATGGACATGACCTCATTCTTATCGATGCCAGTGTGGCACGCGCCGGATCCGCCAGTGCGCTGGCCTTGCAGGGTGAATTGATTATTGCGGTCAAGGCTGAAAGTGCCGGCATCATGCAGGCCTACACGCAAATCAAGAAACTGGCGCAACAACATCATCGCAACCGTTTCCGCATTCTCGTCAGCGGCATGATCGGCCGCGATGAGGCGCGTGTTGTTTTCAACAACCTGAGAAAAGTGGCCGCCGAGCATCTGGGCGTGCAACTCGACTACCTCGGCCTTGCCGAACCGGAACGTGGCGACATGCTTGCCGATCTGCTGGATGCGGGGCTGGGGCGCGAGGGTGTCGATCCGCGCGAATTTTCCGGCATGGCCGCGGCGCTGGGCCTCGCATCAGAGCAGGCATCGCGCCATTCGATGGTATAGTCGGCTCCCGGGAAAACGGCCGTTTATCCGAATCGATGTATAACGCTCAAGGCGTATTCGACAAACAAGAACTTGTCGTTCAGTACGCACCTCTCGTCAAACGCATTGCTTATCACCTGATGGCTCGCCTGCCGTCCAGTGTTCAGGTCGACGATCTGATACAGAACGGTATGCTCGGCCTACTTGATGCGTGCGCCCGTTTCGAAGACGGACAGGGAGCCCAGTTCGAAACCTACGCAGTGCAGCGGATACGCGGTGCGATGCTAGATGGCTTGCGCGAAAACGATTGGGTGCCGCGCAGTGTGCGCCGCGACATGCGCCGCGTCGAGACTGCCATGCTGCAACTGGAACACCAGCACGGCCGCCAGCCAACCGAAACCGAACTCGCAGCCGCACTGGATATGCCGCTGGCCGAATACCAGCGCTTGCTGGGCGATGCGCGTGGACATCAGTTGTTAAGCCTGGAGGACCTCGGTGGTGTTGGCGATGACGAAGAGTTCCTTGATCGTCATGAAACCGGTACGACGCAAGATCCGCTGTCGCTTTTGCTGGAAGATGATCTGCGCGCAGTGCTTGTCCGAGGCATCAACGCTCTGCCGGAGCGTGAAAAGCTGGTAATGTCCCTGTATTACGAAGAGGAGCTCAACTTGCGCGAAATCGGCGAAGTGCTTGAGGTGACTGAGTCCAGGGTATGTCAGCTGCATAGCCAGGCAATCGCTCGCTTGCGCGCGCAGGTGCTGGATGAAAACGGCAAGCTGCCGGCCAAGCGCCGCGGCCGGCCGCGCAAATCACCTGCGGCCGAGGCTTGATCCATGGATAAGCTCAGCCTGATTGGTCTGCTGTTTTCCATCGTCGCCATTATCGGCGGACATATGATCGAAGGCGGTCATCTCGATGCGTTGCTGCAACCTGCGGCATGCCTGATTGTCATTGGTGGCACACTTGGTGCCGTCATGCTTCAAAGCCCGTTCAAGATATTTCGGCAAGGTCTGGTAATGCTGCGCTGGGTGTTCCGGCCGCCCAAGAGCGATACAAAAGCCGTGATCAACCAGATGACGCGCTGGAGTGGGTTGGCGCGCAAGGAAGGCTTGCTTTCGCTGGAAAACGAGATACGTACCTTGCGTGACCCGTTCGCGGTCAAGGGCCTGCAATTACTCGTCGATGGCGCAGAGCCCCTGCGTCTGCGCGAAGTGCTGGAGGTCGAGCTGGCGACGTTTGAGAACCAGCTCAAGGCATCGGCAAAGATATGGGAGTCTGCCGCGGGCTACGCGCCGACCATCGGTATTCTCGGCGCCGTGCTCGGGTTGATCCATGTGATGGAAAACCTGTCCGATCCGTCCAAGCTGGGCGCGGGTATTGCTGTTGCTTTTGTTGCTACCATTTATGGCGTCGGTTCGGCGAACCTCCTGTTTCTGCCGATTGCCAAGAAATTGCTGGCCTACGTTGCAGACCAGGTTTCGGTCCGCGAAATGTATGTCGATGGCCTCGTTGGCATTGCCAACGGCGACAATCCGCGGATCATCGAAAGCCGTTTGCAGGGCTATTTTGCGTGAAGCCGGGGCGCTGAGCCATGCGACGCAGAAGACGCCACGACGACGAGCATGAAAATCACGAGCGCTGGCTTGTATCCTATGCGGACTTCATAACGCTGTTGTTCGCCTTCTTCGTTGTCATGTATGCGATCTCGTCGATCAACGAAGGCAAGTATCGCGTCCTGTCCGACGCCATCAATTCGGCTTTCCGCAACATTCCTGGTACGACGTCAGGAGCCACGCAGTCGGTGGCCGTACCGCAGGCTGTGCCCGTTGCCAAGCCGGAAGCGCCTCCGCCCAAGAGTGACGAGAAGCGGCAACGTAACAAGGAGCGTTTGCGCAATATGGCGCAACAGCTCATGACGACGCTGAATCCGCTCGTCAAGCGCGGCCAGGTGCGTGTGATCGAGACTGCGCAAGGCATTACGCTTGATATCGACGCCAGTGTATTGTTCTCTCCCGGCGCCGCTACCCTTGATGAAAAGGCGGTCGTGGTACTGGCAAACGTTGGCCACATTCTGGCTGGCAATGACTTCCCGATTGCAGTTGAAGGACATACGGACAACGTGCCGATCAGCAATGATTACTTTCCGTCCAACTGGGAGTTGTCTGCAGCGCGTGCGGCGTGTGTTGTGCGCTTGTTCATTGCCAATGGTGTGGATGCACGATTGCTGACGGCCAGCGGTTATGCCGATCAGCGCCCTGTTGCCGACAATGCGACGGTCACCGGTCGCCAGCGCAATAGACGCGTGTCAATTACGATTCAATCACAAGAGGTTGATCCGGGTGTCAATGTACCCTTGGATCAAGAGCAAGGCCAAGAGTAGTGTGCGATAGGGTCAGGCTTGGCCCAACGGGCGTGAACCTGTGCCATGACGTTGATGGCCGTCCGGTCCGTAAGTGCTGCCGCTATCAGCGTTGGCGGCGCTCATAAGCACCGAAAGTGCCTGCTGGTTGTACTGCATGCGCGTATTGATGATCTGGCCGTTGTTGTTGTTGAACTGGTTGGCAGTACGCGCCAGTTCCATTAATTTATTCCAAGCAGCCTGGGTTTCTGGCGTTGCGCCAATGAGCCAGGTTTCAATCGCTTTCTTGTCAGCATCAACGCCCAGCTCAGCCAGCGCGGTTTCACGCTGCCGACCAGCCTCGGTCAATTCGGTAATGAGTGTCGATTTCTGCTCAAGCAGCGGGTTTACCGCATTGACATCGCTGCCAATCAACAGCTTTTGTTCTTGTTCGAGAATGCCAATGAAGCGCTCGAGAATCTCGGCTTCCGCAATGACGGCATCGAGAAGCTGTGTGGACATGAGTATGGTTTAGCTCTTGGCGTAGTCAGGCGACTGGGCAGTGAGCATGTCATGCACGTTTTGCAGGAGGCCATCGGCAATGCGCTCTGGATTGACCTGGAAGCGACCTTCGGAGATGGCACGTTTGATTTCGGACACGCGATCGGCATCGGCGACCGGGCTGCTGGCAATAACGCTGGCAACATTACCGAGGTTGCTCAGCGCCGCTTCCGTGGACTGCTGCTGTGCGGGAGAGGCCTGAGTCGCGGAAGCGGCGCCAGCCTGACCGCCAGGGCGTGCGCGTGCCGCCCCAGTAGGGCTGCTTGGCGTGCTGGCGGGCTTGTTGGAGTCGATCTTCACGTTAATCCTCGTGCTCGAAAGGCTTTACGTCTTGCTCAACGGCAGGAATGCCGGAAACTTGAGGTGATTTTACCCGAAAACCAAAATCGAGCAATTTGAAAAACACTTGGTTTAAAAGGCAATTTCGACGATACCACCGGCGCGAGCGAGGCCGCTGACCGTTTGGCCGCTGTTCAGACGCACCTGTACAACCTTGCCTTCGGCGGCGGCGGCAATGGCGCGACCTTCATTGGTGACTTCAAAGCCGGGGCCACGTGAGACGACCTTGACCGTCTGTCCGGCCTGAATCACCGGAGGTTGACGTAAAAGCTCAAGCAGGATCGGTCGTCCGGCCGGAATCGGGATGACGGCAACGCTGCCGATGGCCTTGTCGGGTGAAAGCAATACGCCAGCGGGCAGGTCTCCGAGATCACCGCTTTGGAGGGTGATGTCGTTTGCGCCGATCAACTGGTTTTGCGCCAACGGCCGGTTTGCCGCAATGTAGCTGGCGACAAGGCGGATCTGTACGGGGACGTAAATGGACCAAGTGGGGCCGCTTGCTCCGCCATTGCAGCGAACGAGCACGGTGGTGCGGCCGATACTGCGTGCCCCCGGCGCCATGCTGACGTCCAGGGACGGGCATGTGGGACGTCCGGCGCTGTTTTCGATCGGGCTGACCGTGAAGCTGGCTTGGCCTGGCATGCCGGCGGTTTGGTTGCGCAGATAATTTTCGACGGCAGTACGAATTTGAGCGTTGTCATCCCGGGCGGCATGGGCAGCAACGGCAAAAGCGGCAAAAAGCAATGGAGTCAGGCGACGGAGCAGCATGGGGTGGATTCAAACACGCCAGGTCGCCAGAGGCAAGCGTGGCGGCAAGTTTTGCCGATGCGGCATTGTAACCGGCCGAAAACGGCAAGAATGCCGCTGCGGTCCGGGGTGGTGTGCGCTTGTCTGGCTGCAGCCCTTCTGCTGCGGGAGTGTTGGATTTTCTTGTGGCTGGCACGAAGAATGCATTGCTTCTGACGTCAGCCATCTCAATATCCAACCGCGCCATGATTGATCGTATCGAAAGCGACCTCGGCAACCTGCATTCCGCGCTCAATTTACGTGCGTATCGGCAGGAGGTGCTGGCTTCGAATATCGCCAATGCGGATACGCCCAATTACAAGGCGCGTGATTTCGATTTCAAGACGGCGTTGAACAATGCAACAAGCGGCAAGGGTACGGGGGCAATCGACATGACAGTGACCTCGTCGCGTCATATCGCGGGCTCTTCGGGGGCGACATCGAGTAGTGATCTGCAGTACCGCACCGAGTATCAAGGTTCTGTTGATGGAAATACCGTAAATCTGGACGTCGAGCGTTCGGCATTTACCGAGAACGCGCTGCAATACGAAACCACGCTGACTGTCATTCGGGGCAAGTTCAGCAGTCTGAGCGCAGCGCTGCAGTCGCAAGGAAGCTGAGATAAATGAGCCTGACTAACGTTTTTGCCATTGCTGGTTCGGCGCTGACTGCGCAGTCAGCGCGTTTGAATGCAACGTCCAGCAATCTTGCCAATGCTGACAGTGTCGCGGGTGCTGACGGTCAGCCGTATCGCGCCAAGGAAGTTGTATTCAAGGCTGTGTCGATGGGTGCGAACAACGACCCGAGTGCGATGGGGGTCCAAGTGTCGCAAGTGGTTGAAAGCGCGGCACCGTTCCGCATGACGTACGAGCCCAATAATCCGGCGGCCAATACCGACGGCTATGTATCCATGCCCAATGTGAACGTGGTTGACGAGATGGTGAACATGATCTCGGCCTCGCGCGCGTATCAAAACAACGTCGAGGTGATGAATACCGCCAAGACGATGATGCAAAAAGCACTGACGCTTGCTCAGTGATGAAGGAGATTTGAAATGGCTTCCAGTGTAAACAACGATGCAAGTGCGCTGTTCAATCAACTGAATTCGGTACGTACGGGTTCCACGTCGAACTCGGATGATTCAGTGAGCGGTGCCCAGGCAGATTTCCTGAATCTGCTGACGACCCAACTGCAAAACCAGGATCCGCTGAATCCGATGGATAACGCGCAGATGACCTCGCAGCTGGCGCAGATCAATACGGTGGACGGCATCAACAAGCTGAACGCCACGCTCACGGCCATGATGAACAACAGCACGACCCAACAGGCCCTGCAAGCAGCGGCGTTGGTGGGGCATGGTGCCTTGGTTGCCGGCAATAACATGGCATTGACGAGCAGCACGGCGAGCGACGGTACGACCAGCTCGGCGGCCATCGGCGGCTTCAATCTCGCCAGCAATGCCGATATCGTCACAGTCAAGGTTTCTGATGCGAGCGGTAATGTCGTGCGCACGATCACCCTGCAGAATCAAGATGCCGGAACGCAGAACTTCGTCTGGGACGGCAAGGACGACAACGGTAATACCGAACCGGCAGGCAACTACACCTTCAGCGTGAGTGCCACTCAGGGCACCAACAAGGTCGAGGCAGACCCGCTCCAGTTCGGCTATATCAGCGGTGTCACGCTTGGCAGTAGCGGCACAATCGGTGTTGACGTCGGTAGCTATGGCCGCTTCAGTCTCAGCGATATCCAGCAAATCATCTAATTATTTGACTGACACGGTTTCAGGAGAGAGAACATGTCTTTTCAACAAGGTTTGAGCGGTCTTGACGGTGCATCGAACGCGCTCGACACGATCGGCAACAACATCGCCAACTCCAGCACGGTCGGCTTCAAGGGGGCGACTGCGCAGTTTTCCGACGTTTATGCGGCGGCGATGGTCGGTTCCAGCTCAAATCAGGTTGGTATCGGCAGCACGACCGCTGCGGTGGCTCAGACGTTTACCCAGGGTAATTTCACGACCACCGGTAACCCGCTCGATGTCGCGATCAACGGTAACGGCTTCTACCGCTTGTCGAGCCAAACGGGGGCCAGTTCCGGCGAGATATCCTATACGCGTAACGGGCAATTTTCGGTCAATAGCAATGGGTATATCGTCAATTCCGCCGGCTTGTTCTTGACCGGTATTTTGCCGGATGCCTCGGGCAACATTCCTTCCAGCGGTCCGGCGGGTGCGATTCAACTCAATACATCGTTGATCAATCCGAAGTCGACGACGGCAAGCCAGATCGGCCTTAATCTCGATTCAACCGAGAAAGTGGTGACCGTAACGCCGTTCGATCCGACGAATCCGACGACCTACAACGACTCGACGACCCAGACCGTCTACGACAGCCTGGGTAATCCGCACAGCTTGCAGATGTATTTTGTGAAAACGGATACTTCGAATCAATGGCTGATGTATACAGAACTTGACGGCGACGCCACGACGCTGAATAGCACCGCAAACGGTGCGGCTGATCCGGCGCTCGCCTTGGGGCAAGCGGCTGGAAGCATCACCGTGGACGGGGTGGCGGCTACCGGTGGTATTGCGCTCAGCTTCAATTCGTCAGGCGCATTGACGACCACGATGCCGATGACGCAAACGAGTACGCCTGCACTGTGGCCGCCGGCCGGTTACAGCCTGGCCGCGACCACCGGTGCCACCAATCTCCTGTTCTCGCTTGATCTGACCGGCACCACGCAATTTGGTGCCAAGTTCGGCGTCAATGCAATTGCGCAGGATGGTTTCGCGCCGGGTAATTTGACCGGAATCAAGATTGGAACCGACGGCACCGTGAGCGGTACCTACTCGAATGGTCAATTGCGTGCGATGGGCCGCTTGGTGTTGTCGACCTTCCAGAACAACAACGGCTTGCAGAACGTAGGCGGCAACCTGTGGCAGGAAACCGCTTCATCGGGCCAGCCGGTCACCGGTACACCGGGACAAGGCAATCTGGGCGTACTGCAGTCTGGCTCGGTCGAAGATTCAAACGTCGATTTGACCTCCGAACTGGTGAACATGATCGTTCAGCAACGTGCATATCAGGCGAATGCGCAGACGATCAAGACGCAGGACACGATCCTGCAGACCCTGGTGAACCTGCAGTAATCGCTCCGAAAACTAGCTGAAGCCACGTAAATGGACCGCCTTCTTTATACAGCCATGACCGGTGCATCGGGCACGATGAACCAGCAGGCGTCGATCGCACAAAATCTGGCGAACATTTCAACGCCAGGCTATCGCGCCGAAGAACATCGGTTGCGTGCGGTGCAGGTGCAGACGCACAACACGCCGGCAGCGTTACCGACGCGGGCTTTTGCGGTGGATTCCAACACATACACCGATTTCTCGGCCGGTCCGATGCAAATGACCGATCGTCCGCTGGATGTGGCGATCAAAGGAAGCGGCTGGCTGGCCGTGACGGCACCGGATGGCACTGAGGCCTATACGCGTTACGGCAATCTGCAGATTGATGCAAACGGGACGTTGATGACGATGGGCGGTCAGCCTGTTGTCGGCGATACCGGCCCGATCAATGTGCCGCCGGATCAACGTGTAGTGATTGGCGATGACGGCACGATTTCCATCGTGCCCAAGACCGGTTTGCAAACGTCGTCGCCTATCGGACGACTCAAGCTGGTGAATCCGGATACCAATGCCATGCAGCGTCGCGGCGACGGCCTCTTTGCCATGAAGACCGGCTTGCCGGCTGATCAGGATGACAGCATTCGCTTGGCCACGGGCTACATCGAAGGCAGCAATGTGAATCCCGCCGAGCAGCTGGTGAGCATGATTTCGCTGCAGCGCCAGTTTGAAATGCAAATTCAGATGATCACCAATGCCGAAGCCAACGACAAGTCGGCGACTGCAATTCTGACCGTCAGCTAAGAAAGAATAAGAACGCCATGATCCGCTCGCTCTGGATTGCCAAGACCGGTCTCGATGCTCAGCAAACCAATCTTGACGTCATTTCCAATAACCTGGCGAACGTCAGTACCAATGGTTTCAAGAGTTCTCGTGCCGTGTTCGAGGATCTGCTTTATCAAACGATCCGCCAACCGGGTGCACAGTCGTCGCAGACCACACAGATTCCTTCTGGCTTGACCTTGGGTACTGGTGCGCATCCAGTTGCGACTGAGCGTCTTTTTACGCAAGGAACACTGCAACAAACACAGAATGCACTTGACCTAGCCATCAATGGCTCGGGCTTTTTCCAGATTCAGATGCCGGACGGCACGCTGGCCTATACCCGCGATGGTTCCTTCCAACAGGACAATACCGGCCAGGTTGTGACGTCGAGCGGTTATCCGGTGTCGCCATCGATCATCGTGCCGCAGAATGCGCTGACCATTTCCGTCAGCCGTGACGGTATCGTGACCGTGACGACGCCTGGTGCTGCGACGCCGACACAGATTGGTACGATCCAGCTGGCGACGTTCATCAATAATGGCGGTTTGCAGAGCGTGGGTGAAAACCTTTACGTCGAAACGGCCTCCAGCGGCGCGCCGACACCGAATACGCCGGGCCTGAATGGCACCGGCCTGTTGAATCAGGGCTATGTCGAAACTTCGAACGTGAATGTTGCCGAGGAGTTGGTGTCAATGATTCAGGCGCAACGCGCCTACGAAATCAATTCCAAGGTCGTCAGTACGTCCGACGACATGCTGAGCCGTCTGGTGCAGATGTGATGAAGCTCGGCCGTCTTCTCTTTGTTCTTGCCGCGCCGTTGCTGCTTGCCGCGTGTGTCACCACGACACCTGCCACCATCGTGCAGCAGCCGATGACAGTGCGCCCGCAGCCGATCGAGAACATTGTGACGACGCAAGGTGCAATCTATGCTGTTGGCAATGTGCGGCCACTGTTCGAAGATCGCCGTGCACGCTATGTCGGCGACATCATCACCATCAATATCGTCGAAAACACCGCCGCGTCCAAAAATTCGGAAACGCAGGCTTCGCACAGCAATAATCTGACCGCTGCTGCACCGACGATTACCGGTTTGCCGTTCGGAGCACTGGCGCAAGGCATCAGCGCGACCGGCAGCAGCAGCAGCGCCTTCGATGGCAAGGGTTCCAATACATCGAGCAATACGTTCAACTCGACGATTACGTGTACCGTCATTGAAGTATTGTCGAATGGCAATCTCGTCGTATCCGGCGAGAAGGAAATCGGTCTGAAACAGGGTGAAGAGTTCGTGCGCTTCTCCGGTGTCGTAAACCCTGCCACGGTGACGACGAGCAATACCGTGCAGTCGACGCAGGTTGCCGATGCGCGCTTTGAATTCAAGGCCAACGGTTTTGTCGATACTGCACAGACCATGGGCTGGCTCAGCCGTTTCTTCCTGAGCGTCCTGCCCTTCTAAGGATAAGTTCGGATGAACATTTTCAGCGGCGCATATAAAACGTTCCTCACCGTTATGGCGCTTGCCATCGGTTTGGTCGGCAGCAACGTTGCCCATGCCGAACGCATCAAGGATCTGGCCTCCATTGCCGGTGTGCGAAACAACCAGCTTGTCGGTTATGGTCTTGTCGTGGGTCTTGATGGCAGTGGCGACCAGACGACGCAAACGCCGTTCACGATTCAAAGCATCAACAACATGCTGTCGAACATGGGCATGGTCATGCCGAGCGGACAGAATGTGCAATTGAAGAACGTTGCTGCCGTAATGGTCACGGCCGATCTGCCGCCTTTCGCGCAGCCCGGCCAGCAAATTGACGTGACCGTATCCTCGATGGGCAATGCCAAATCGATCCGTGGCGGCACGCTGGTCATGACGCCGCTCAAAGGTGCCGATGGTCAGGTGTATGCCATGGCGCAAGGCAATGTTGTCGTGGTCGGCGCCGGTGCTTCTGCTGCCGGCTCGAAGGTGATCGTCAACCAATTGGCTTCCGGCCGCATTGCAGCCGGTGCGACGGTTGAGCGTGCCGTGCCGACCATGGTCGGACAGGGCGATTATGTTCATTTCGAATTGCGCGATACCGATTTCGGTACCGCAGAGCGTGTGGTCAATGCCATCAATCGCGTGGCGCCGGGTGTGGCCAGTGCTGTTGACGGGCGCGTTATCCGTGTACGTGCACCTAGCAGCAGCGAGGATCGCGTTGCTTTTATCGGTCGCCTTGAAAATATCGACGTCAGTCCTGCGCCGCTTGCGGCAAAAGTCATCATCAACAGCCGCACAGGCTCTGTGGTCATGAATCAGGCCGTGACGCTGGATGCCTGTGCTGTTGCCCACGGCAATTTGTCTGTCTCGATCAATGCCAACAACTCGGTCAGCCAGCCCGGTGCACTTTCCGGCGGACAGACTGCTGGGACGACCAATGCCTCCATCTCGATTAATCAGGAACCGGGCGCGCTCTATAGCGTCAAGAGCAGCAGCAATCTGGCCGATATCGTCAAGGCACTGAATGCCGTGGGTGCCAATCCGCAGGATCTGATCGCCATCCTGCAAGCGATGAAGGCTTCCGGCGCCTTGCGTGCCGAGCTTGAGGTTATTTAAATAGGTAGATTTTGCCGGTCTGCTCGGGCAATTACCGAGTCGGCCGAATGGGCAAGCTCTGCAGTGCTATGACTTCCGCCATTCCGTCCCCTTCCGTTTTTGATGTCAACGGCCTGACTACCCTCAAGAGTCAGGTGAAGTCGGACGACCCTGCCGCATTGAAGGCTGCTGCCAAGCAGTTTGAAGGCATGTTCCTGCAGATGGTGCTGAAGTCGATGCGCGATACCGTGCCGCAGGATGGCATGTTCGACAGCGAGCAAACCCGGATGTATCAGTCCATGCTCGACCAGCAGTTGGCGTTGGACATGTCAAATAAGGGGACCATCGGGTTGGCCGCGATGATCGAGCGTCAGTTGGGGCGTAAGTCGCAGGACCCGGTGCCGTTCGAGAATGGCCTGCCCCTGCATCCGGATCAGCAAAGCTTTCCTCTGGACAAGACCCAGCAAGGTTTGCCGCTACGGCATTCGGAATCAACGTACCTTCCATTGAAGGGCGTTTTGGCGAATCCGCGCAATACCGAAAATGCGGATGCAGTGGCCGCTTACACGGGCGGTAACCAGAACGGCGCGCAAAGTAGCACCGATGCTGCGGCAGATTTTGTTGCGCGTATGCGTCCGCACGCATTGGCCGTTGAACAGGCATCTGGCATTCCGGCACATTTCATGGTGGCGCAGGCAGCCCTGGAAACCGGTTGGGGGCGCGCGGAACCGCGTCTGGCCGATGGCCGGCCGAGCTTCAATCTGTTCGGCATCAAGGCTGGCGGCAATTGGAAGGGCAGTACGGTTGATGCCAATACGCTTGAGTATGTCGACGGACAGCCGCAACGCCATACCGAACGGTTTCGTGCCTATGGTTCCTATGCGGAAGCTTTTGCCGACTATGCACACATGCTGACGGCCAGCCCACGTTACAGCGAAGCTGCTGCCAGCCGGGACGGCGCCAGTTTTGCCCGTGCCTTGCAGAATGCCGGCTATGCCACTGATCCGCAGTATGCGGACAAACTGGAGCGAATCATCTCCAGCCCGGCAATTCGCAACCTCCAGCGCAGCTGACACTGTTGCAGCGGTAGCGGCCGCTGCCACCTGTTGTTCCCAAAAGCCCGAATAAGCGGGCATCCATCACGGTTTTTTGATTCACTGGCACGGCACTTGCTCGACCTGTTTAGCCATACCTCAATTAACGGCAACTTTTGCCGTTAAGAAGACTGGAGCCAGGAACCATGAGCGCAAGTGTTCTCTCGATTGCCATTACAGGTTTGAATGCCGCACAGGCAGGGTTGTTGACGACCAGCCATAACATCTCGAATGCGTCGACCGCCGGTTACAGCCGGCAGAGTGTTGAGCAAACTACGCAGACGCCGTTCTATACCGGTGGTGGTTTCGTTGGACAAGGCACGCAGGTGGCCACGATCACACGTGCCTACAACCAGTTTCTGAGCCAGCAATTGACAGCTTCGCAGGCGACGACCAGTTCGCTGCAAACCTATCAGACTGAAATCAATCAGATCGACAACATGCTCAGCGGCAGCACCACTGGCCTGCCGGCAGCGCTTGCCAGTTTCTACAATGGGCTGAGCGCAGTTGCCTCCGATCCGAGTTCGATCTCTTCGCGCCAGAGCGCCTTGTCCAATGCACAGGGCCTGGTATCCAACTTCAACGATCTCAGCCAGCAACTGCAGGAAATCGGTACGGGCGTGAATTCGCAGATTGACAGCACCGTTGCGACGATCAATTCGCTGGCGCAACAGATCGCCAGCCTTAATCAGCAAATCATGACGGCGGAAGGTGCCACGGGTGGGGCGCAGCCGGACAATGATCTGCGTGATCAGCGCGACGAGCTGGTGCTTCAACTCAACCAGCAGGTTGGGGCCAATGTCGTTAAGCAGACGGACGGCAGTTACAGCGTGTTCTTCGGCAACGGGCAGCCGCTGGTGGTGGGTAACAGCGCGTATAAATTGACCTCGACACCGTCGAGTGACGATCCGACGCAGCGCCAGATCAACCTGCTTTCACCAAATGGCATCAGCTCGACGGTACCGAACAGCCTGATCAACGGTGGCGCATTGGGCGGCTTGATTCAGTTCCAGACGCAGACGCTGACCCAGGCGCAAAACACCCTTGGACTGATCGCGCTGGGTTTTTCCACCACCCTCAATGCCCAGCAGGAACTCGGCCAGGATCTGACCGGCAATATGGGCACGGCAATGTTCAATGTGCCGACGCCGCAGGTGACGCCGAACACCAAGAACACCGGGACCGGCAGCGTGACGGCATCGATCGCGAATGTGTCCAACATGACCGCGAGCGACTACACGCTGACCTACAAGGGGACGCCCGGCAGCGAGTGGCAATTGACGCGCCTGTCGGATGGTACGGTCACTAACTATGCTGCGCCGACCGCACCGGCAACGACATTAACGACGACGGACGGCATCACCATCGACGTAAGCGGTACGCCGGCCGTTGGCGACAGTTTCAAGATCACGCCGACGCGCAATGGTGCGAGCGACCTTTCCCTCGCGCTCAGCGATCCGCGCAACATTGCGGCCGCTTCGCCAGTGACAACCGGCAGTGCGACCACGAACACTGGTACCGCCACGATCAGCACCGGCAGTCTGGTTGCATCGTTCTCGACGCCGGGCGCGTCGCCGAACGTACCCAGCTACTCGATGAGCTACGATCTGACGAACAAGCAGCTTCAAGTCGTCAATACGCCAGCGCAAGCCACCGACATGCCGGCAGGTACGGTCGTTGCCGTGACGGTGAATGGCACCACCACGAACTACACCATCGGTACTGCACCGGCAACGACCGGTATTCCGTACACCGATGGCATGAGCATGACGATTACGCCGCCGGCACCTTCGACGGGCAGTATTCAGGTGTCCTTCACGGGTACGCCGGCTTTGGGTGATACCTTCACCATCGGGCAATCGGCCGCAAATACGACCGACAACCGGAACGTCGTGGCGATGGGGGCCGTGCAGACGCAGAAGGTCCTGTACGGCAGCACCGCCAGCGCTGATGATGCGTATTCGCAGATGGTCAGTCTGATCGGTAACCAGGCCAATCAGGTAACGACCAACTACACCACGCAGAACACTTTGTTCACGCAAATCCAGAGCTCGGTGCAATCGTATTCTGGGGTGAACCTGGATGAGGAGGCCGCCAATCTGATCCAGTATCAGCAGGCTTATCAAGCCTCGGCTCAGGTCATTCAGATTTCCAGCAAACTCTTCGATCTGCTCACCTCGTTGGGCAACTAATTTCTCCGGAGTGAATCATGAGTTCAATGCGCGTTTCAACCGCAATGATTTACGACACTGGTGTTGCCACGATGCAGCAGCAGACGGCCAACCTGCTCAAGCTACAGGAACAGTTGTCCACCCAGCAGAGCATGTTGTCTCCTTCCGACAATCCGGTGGCGGCTGCGCAAGCGTTGCAGGTGACGCAGGCCAACAACATCAATACGCAGTACGCCACGAATCAGAACTACGCCGACGACGCGTTGGGTCTGAGCGAAAGCACGCTGGATTCCGCGGGTACCCTGCTGCAGTCGATGTACCAGAGTCTGGTGCACCTCGGTAACGGCTCCCTGACCGATCAGGACCGCCAGAGCATCGTGACCAGTTTGACTGCTGGTTTCAATCAGCTGATGGGATATGCCAATCAGCAGGATGGCCTTGGCAACTATCTGTTTGCTGGTTATCGCGGCGATACGCAGCCGTTCACCGGCAGCATTACGAACGGTGTGACTTATCAGGGCGACGATGGCGTGCGTACGTTGGCCGTTTCGCCCACGCGGAATATCCAGACCAGCGATTCGGGTTCCGACATTTTCATGAGCGTCCCGGACACCAGCGTGCCGTTTCAGGCGAATGCCACTGGAACCAATACCGGTGATGCCGTCATGTACGGGCAGACCATCACCAACCCCGCGGCATGGTCGGCAACGAGCAACACGCAGACGTATAACGTCTCCTTCGATAACCCGTCGACGGCGACTGCGCCGGCGCTCAGCTACACGATCACGGATTACCAGGGCAACACCGTCAACACAGGTACCTACACGCCGGCTGTCGTCACTTTGCCGGACGCCACGACGATGAATCTGAAGGGCACGCCGAATCTCGGCGACAGCTATTTGTCGGCCAACGGAAAGTACAAGGTCGTGTTCGACGACCCCTCTTCCGCGGCTGCTGGTTCCTACAGCTACACGATTTACGATGCCACGACCGGCGACCCTGAGTCCGGCTTCCAGAACCTGAGCTATACGCCGGCCACCATTGCGCTGCCGAATGGTGCGCAGGTCAACATGGCCGGCACGCCTGCGCCGGGCGACAGTTTCGCCATCCAGCCGAGCGGCACGGTCAGCGTTTTCAGCGTGTTGTCGAGCATCGTGGCGGCAACCCAGCAGCCTTATGCAACGGCTGATACGCAGACGAAGAACGCATACAACCAGCAACTCGCGTCGGCGATTTCCGATGTTCAGTCGGCCATGAACAACATCCTCACCTATCGCGCCAGCATCGGGGCGCGTCAGCAGGAGTTGAGTTCATTGCAATCGGCGAATACGACGCGCGGGATTGCGTACCAGAGCACACTTGATCGTTTGCAGAACGTCGACATGGCGAAGACGATCAGCGACTTTACGCAGACGCAGGTGTCGCTGCAGGCGGCGCAGCTGTCTTTCACCAAGATCACTTCGCTGTCGTTGTTCAACTATCTGTCGTCGTGATGCATGCGCGTATCGGTTTGGCAGGGCTCGCCCTGCTAGGGGTGACGGCGTGCACGACATCTGGCTCGCCATCGCTGATTCCGTCAAACGCCGGGATTAAATTAACGCCGACAACGACGGTCAGCCTCGAACGCATCCTGACCTGGGGCGTTTACGCCGGGGTCATTTACGTTGTCATTGATCCCTTGTCGCCGAACTGGGAAATCGAGGAAGCGAAGTTGACGCCGCAGCTCGTTCACTACGATCTGAAGATGAAGCGCTTCTACGATGGTGGTGCGGGCGAAGCGCATATGGTGCTGGATCGCCGCGCCAAACAGCTGGTGCAAGAGGGCAATTTCGCCGGCTACAAGCTCATTGAATACAACGAAGGCATCGATTCCTCGGTACTCGGATCTCAACGTCGTGCCGAAGGTGTTATTCGCCTGATTCCGCGTTTCGACAGCGTATCGGCTTCCTTCTGATTAGGTCTCCAGTTTCTTTCTCAACACGGCGTTGAAGTGCGCGATCCATTCCGGATCAAACTGCTTGTCGCTGGCATTTATTTCAGCGATGGCGCGTAGCGTCGAGCGACTCTCGCTACGTTCGGCGTGACGTGTAGTGATCGATTCAAACGCATCGACGATGGCAATGATCTTTGCACCATCGCAAATCTGATCCGCTTTCAAGCCTGCGGGATAGCCGCCACCATCAGGCATTTCGTGATGCTCGCGCACCATGCGCGCAGCTTCTGTCCAACCTGGCATGCGTTCCAGGAGACCGGCAGCGTGCGTTGGATGCTCGTGCAGAAGCTTGAGTTCCTCCCCGCTGAGCTTGCCGGATTTCAGCCAGGCAGATTCGGGCAGGAACATCATGCCGATGTCGTGCATCCACACGGCGGCTTCGAGCTGCAAAGGATCGACCGATTTGCCGGCCATGGCGTTGGTGTCTAGCGCAAGCCGAAGCAGGCGGTCGGTGCGGCCGTTGAAGAGTGGTGAGCGTGCGTCGAGGAGGCGTGCCAGCCCCATGAAAAAGTCCAGATCCTTGGCCGTATGTCCGTTGGCATGGGCGGTGCTGGCGCTGTCCGTACTTCGACCGATGGCCGTGGGGCGAAAGCCGGTCACGTTCTCGATCAACTGCAAGGCCGTGGTTTCAAGCATCACGCCGCGAACCTGGGCCATGGTTTCCAGCCCATTGACTAACTCCGGCAACCGCAAATTGGTAAGTGGACGGCCGTTGTCCAGCGCATCCAGTGCCATTTCCAGCCTGTCCATGGTGAGCAGAACAACTTCGGCGATGACGTCGGAGAAGACAATTTCACCGGCACGCATCTGCGTAAACAGTGACTCGACAGGATGCATCAGCAAGACGCCGAGCTCGATCTGGCAGATCGTGGCATCGCCCTTGAGATTGTGCAGGGCACGAAAAATATCGGAGATGACTTCGCGATCCTGCGGCGTACGCCTGAGCTGGGCGATACCGCGTTCTATCGCAGGAAGAAGGTCGGCCAGATCCTGTACATACTCATCCAGCCCGGCCCGGTCGGTGATCACGGGATACAACAGTGCGTTTTTGTCGACCATGTCTCCCCCTGTTTTTTTATAGTCTATTTTCCGCTTTTCGCCCATGAATCACGCAAGGTAACGGTGCGATTGAACACCGGGTTTCCACTGCGTGAATCGTGACGGTCGGCGACGAAGTAGCCGTGCCGTTCGAATTGGAAGCGATCCTCGGCTGCGGCGTTCTTCAGGGCGGGTTCCAGCTGTGCCTGGATCACGCGGACTGAATCAGGATTGATGTCGAGCAGAAAATCACGATCGCCCGCGCCGGGATTGGGAACGGCAAACAGACGGTCGTACAGGCGTACTTCGCTGGCGTAGGCATGCGCTGCGGATACCCAGTGCAGATTGCCCTTGACCTTGTAGTTGTCGGCGCCTGGTGTGCCGGACTTGGAGTCGGGCATGTATTCGCAATGGACAGCGATGATGTTGCCATCTGCATCCTTGTCGGCACCAATGCACTTGACCACGAAGCCGTAGCGCAGACGCACCATGTTGCCCGGGAAGAGGCGGAAGAACCCCTTCGGCGCAACCTCCGCATAGTCTTCGCGCTCGATCCAGAGCTCGCGGCTGAAAGGCATCTCGCGCTTGCCGAGTTCCGGTTTCTGCGGATGATTCGGTGCTTCGCAGAGCTCGCTTTGGCCTTCGGGATAATTGTCGATGATGAGCTTCAGCGGATCGAGCACGGCGATGCGACGCTCGGCATCATCATTGAGCACTTCGCGCATGCAGTCTTCAAGCACGCTCATGTCGATCCATGAGTCGGACTTCGATACGCCGATGCGATCGGCAAAGAGCTGAAAACCTTCCGCCGTATAGCCGCGGCGGCGTGCGCCGACGAGCGTCGGCAGGCGCGGGTCGTCCCAGCCGCTGACGTGCTTTTCTTCAACCAGTTGAATCAGCTTGCGCTTCGACAACACGGCGTAGCTGAGGTTGAGGCGCGCGAATTCGTATTGCTGCGGCAGCGGACGTGCCAGATGGCCGGCATCGGCGAGACGATTGAGCAACCAATCGTAGAAGGGGCGCTGATCTTCGAACTCGAGCGTACAGATCGAGTGCGTGATGTTTTCCAGCGCATCCTCGATCGGGTGTGCAAAGGTGTACATCGGATAGATGCACCATGTGTCGCCTGTGTTGTGGTGGTGCACGTGGCGAATGCGATAGATGGCCGGATCGCGCAGATTGATGTTCGGCGCGGCCATGTCGATCTTGGCGCGCAGGATGTGCGTGCCGTCGGCAAATTCGCCAGCCTTCATGCGACGGAACAGATCAAGGTTTTCCGCGACACTGCGATTGCGGAACGGACTGTCCTTGCCCGCTTCGGTCAGTGTGCCGCGATTGGCACGCATTTCCTCGGCGCTCTGGCTGTCGACGTAGGCGTGGCCGTTTTCGATCAGTGCCTCGGCAAATGTATACATCCAGTCGAAGTAGTTCGACGCGAAGTAGAGGTTGCTCTGACCGTTGAATTCCCAATTGAAACCCAGCCATTTCACCGATTCGGTAATGGCGTCGACGTACTCCTGGCTTTCCTTTTCCGGATTGGTGTCGTCGAAGCGCATGTGGCAGGCGCCGCCGTAATCGCGGGCAAGACCGAAGTTCAGGCAGATCGACTTGGCGTGGCCGAAGTGAAGATAGCCGTTCGGTTCCGGCGGGAAGCGCGTGCGAATTTTGGCCGGATCAGGTGCGCCGGCTTGTTGTTGCTTGCCGTCGCCCGGCTGATCGCGCCAGTGACGCGTCGCATACTTGCCGGCAGCCAGATCGGCATCGACGATATTGCGGATGAAGTTGTGGGACGCAGGGGCTTCCGTGGAGGGCGTTGCGGCGTGGGCCGGCTTCTTGGCGTCGGTCATGATGCTGTGTAAACGGTGGCGATAAGACGGCACAGCATGCAAACAGCGGTGCCGATAGGGAAGCGGCTATTTTACCCGGCCGTATGCAGAAAGCACATGCAGAAATTAGCCTGCAACACGCAGGACCGGCGCTTCCTTCTGCCAGGCGGCAATCTGCATCGCCATCATTGGGCGGCCGATGAAATAACCTTGCGCATAGTCGCAACCCAGATTGCGCAGGGAGTGCAGTGTGGCCTCGTCTTCTACACCTTCCGCCACGACCTTCATGCCGAGCGCATGGGCCAGCTGGATGGTAGAGCGCACGATTTCCAGGCTGGAGACGTCGTTGTGCATATCCGATACGAAGGAACGATCGATCTTCAGGATATGGAACGGATAACGCTTGAGATAGCTGAGCGAGGAGAAGCCGGTGCCGAAATCGTCGAGCACCAGCACAAAGCCGCGCTCGGCAAGGTCGTTGAGTACCACCGCGGAGCTGGTCGGATCGTTCAGCAGCACGGTTTCGGTGAGCTCGAGTTCGACGTTGTGCGGCTCAAGACCATGTTTCTCCAGCATCTCGAACAGGTGCGGACGCAGATTCGGATCAAGGATGTTGCGCGCTGACAGATTGAAGGCAACCCGCAGTGGCAAGCGGTTTGCCTGCCACTGGCTCGCCTGCGCCATGGCGTTGTCGATGACCCATTCGGTGAGCGGACGAATGACATCGCTAACCTCAGCCAGCGGAATGAATTCACTCGGCGGCAACAGGCCTCGGTCCGGATGTTGCCAGCGCAGCAGCGCTTCGCAGCCGACCAGGCGATGCGTATTGAGGTCAAGCTGCGGCTGGTAGTTGAGGACGAATTCTTCGCGGCGAATTGCCTCGGGAATGCGCGCCAGCAATTCCAAACGTTCGGTCGAGTGCGGATCCTGCGCACGTTCGTAAACCTCGATGCGGCTTCCCGCATGCTTGGCGCGATACATCGCGACATCGGCGCAGCGCAGCAGTTCATGGCTGTTGGTACCGTGACGCGGCGCAAAGGCAATGCCGGTGGAGACGTCGATGCGCAATGCCATCTGATCGACCTGCAAGCGCTGACTGATGCGCACGGCCAGCGCGCCGGCCAGCTTGCGGCCTTCGTTTTCGCTTTCCAGCTTGGGCAGGATGATGGCGAACTCATCACCACCAAGGCGGAATGCCTGGCCGTTTTGCCCGGCCAGCGATTCGCGCAGAATGCGCGCGACCTCGCACAGCAGCTTGTCGCCGATCTTGTGGCCGAGCGTGTCGTTGACTTCCTTGAACTGGTCGAGGTCGAGCAACAGCATGGCGAATACGTCGCGGCGTTTTTCCAGATGCATAGCCTCGACGCAGTAATGCAGCGCGTCACGATTGCCCAGCCCGGTGAGCGAGTCGTGATTGGCGCGATACGCAAGATCCCGTGCATTGCGCACGCGGTCGAGGCTGGCGCCGAGCACTCGGCCTGCGGATTGCAGGGTGTCGAGTTCGTACGAGGTCAGATTGTCGCGTTCCAGGTAGCTCAGGTTCATGATGCCGAGCAAGTGACCTTCGCTGACCAGCGGCACGGAGACATTGGTCACGATGCCGGCGTTGCGATAAGCCTTGGCCAGCATGTCCCATGCATTCGTTTCGTGGGAGGAATGTTCGGTCGGGATGATCTTGCGTGTACGCACGGCTTGCCCAGACAGCGTGGCATCAACCGGCATGCGTCGCACGGCGTGGATCGATTCGTCGACGTGGCCGCGTGTCGCAGCGAGATTCAACCAGCGGCCCGATTCGTCGATGAGATGGACGAAGGCCTGTCGTCCGGAGGTATGGCGTGCCAGTTGGCGTAGCGTTTCTTCGGCAAGGCCGCGTTCGTCGGCCGGCGACTGCAAGGCCGTGATCAGACCGTTCGAGAACGTAAGCAGCCCGTTGTGATGGACAAGATCATTGGCTTTACGATGAAAGATGGCGATCAACAGGCAGGTCGACGATGCCAGTACCAGCATGTAGGAAATGGGCAGATACGGCGAGCCCGTATGCAGGCCACCGCCGAGCAATATCCATACTGCATTGACGGCGCGGCCGCCGGCAAATACGGCAGACAGGCGCTCCATCGGATTGTTGCGCCACAGTGCCCAGGCGACCGAGCCGAATGAGCCGCCGATGGCGATGGCGATCAGCCAGCGTCCGACGGCGGGTGTGGTGTGGTGAATGCCCACCGCAAGCGCGGTGTAGGCGGCTACCAGAATAGTGGCATCACGCACACCGAAGGCATGGCCGCGATAGCGCAGCGAGCCGCCGATCATTGCGGTATAACCGGTCAAGGCAAACAACATGGTTGCGATTTTGCCGACCGTGAATACGCCGCCTGTACCAATCTGCAACTGGGTCTGCAGCGCCAGCATGACAGACAGGGCAATGCAGACATCGGCAACGCCCCACCAGGCCAAATAAGTGCGCTGATGCCGTTCGGCCAGCCACAGGCCGATGAAAAGCAGGCCGATGAGCAGGTTGCCGGTGAGCAGGACGAAGTCGTTCATGAACAATGACTATCAGGCGGTGTTGGCCGTCGGTAAATCGAGTTGCAACCTACAGCTGTGGCTGCAGCGCAAAGGAAGTGCCGAGGATATTAGCAGCGGCTTGGTACCGTTTCGTGAAAGACGGGGGGCGAATGCCGTCATCTGCATCATTTACGGTACGGTCCTGTGGGAGTTGAGATGTGAGCATCAAGATTGACTTCGCTTTTGTCTTGCAACGAGCTCGCATGTCGGCGCGGTAAAATGGCGACATGAACTGGATATCCTTTGCCGGCATCGGGATCGGTGCAGCACTCGGCGCCTGGGCGCGCTGGCTGCTGGGCCTGTGGCTCAATCCGATTTTCACCGCCATTCCGCTGGGCACACTAGCGGCCAATCTTATTGGCGGCTACCTGATCGGCGTCGGTGTCATGGCGTTTCATCTCAATGCCAGCTTGCCGCTGGAAGTGCGCCTGTTTTGCATTACGGGTTTTCTGGGCGGATTGACGACGTTCTCCACCTTTTCTGCCGAAGTAGTTGCCCTGATTCGTGCCGACGCCTGGATGATGGCCCTGGCCGCAGCGGGCGTACATGTGATCGGTTCCTTGCTGATGACGGGGTTGGGTATCTACACGGTTCAGCGGCTGGCGCAGTAAATGAAGTTCGATGCGGAAGCCCGGCTGGCAGCGCGGCCGGCGATTGCTTATGACGAGGCATTGCCCGTCAATCAGAAGCGTGCCGAGATTGCCGAGGCGATTCGTGCAAATCAGGTTGTCGTCATCTGCGGCGAAACCGGTTCCGGCAAGACCACGCAATTGCCGAAGATTTGCCTTGAGCTTGGGCGTGGCGCACATGGACTGATCGGTCATACGCAGCCGCGGCGTATCGCCGCGCGCGCGACGGCCACACGCATTGCGCAGGAGCTGAAAAGCGAAATCGGTCGCTACGTTGGCTACAAGATTCGGTTTACGGACAAGACAACCGGCAACAGCTATATCAAGCTGATGACCGATGGCATCCTGCTGGCCGAGACGCAGGGTGATCCGCTGCTGCGCCAGTACGACACGATCATCATCGACGAGGCGCACGAACGCAGCCTCAATATCGATTTTCTGTTGGGTTATCTGCGCGGCGTCTTGCAGCAGCGGCCTGAGTTGAAGTTGATTGTCACGTCGGCAACGCTTGATGCGGAGCGGTTCAGCAGGCACTTCACCATCGGCAGCAAGGCGGCGCCGGTGATCGAGGTTTCCGGGCGACTGCATCCCATCGAGATGCGTTATCGCCCCTTTGGTGTTGAGGATGATCGCGATATCAATGAAGCCATCGTCGATGCCGTGGATGAAGCGCATCGCAGCGGCCCCGGCGACGTACTGGTGTTCTTGCCTGGCGAGCGGGAAATCCGCGAAGCGACCGAAGCACTGAGAAAACATCATCCAGCCGGTACTGAAATCCTGTCGCTGTTTGCGCGCCAGTCGGCGCAAGAGCAAAGCCGCGTGTTCCAGTCGCACCAAGGTCGTCGTGTCGTGTTGGCGACCAATGTCGCCGAGACGTCGCTGACCGTGCCGGGCATTCGTTATGTCGTCGATACGGGGTTGGCACGCGTCAAACGGTACTCGCACCGCAATAAGGTCGATCAATTGTTGGTCGAGCCGATTGCCCAATCGGCGGCCAAGCAGCGCGCCGGCCGCTGTGGGCGCGTGGCTAGTGGCATCTGTATCCGCCTTTACGACGAAGATGATTTCAACAAGCGCCTGCTACACACCGAACCGGAAATCCTGCGTTCTTCACTAGCGGGCGTGATTTTGCGCATGAAAGCGCTGCATCTCGGCGACGTGGAGGATTTTCCCTTTCTCGAAGCGCCGCTGCCGCGCATGGTTGCGGACGGCTATCAGTTATTGGCAGAGCTGGGGGCCATCGATGAAGAGAGCAAGCGACTGACCAAGGTCGGCGAAGAGCTTGCTCGTTTGCCGCTCGATCCGAAGATCGGCCGCATGATCCTGGCGGCGCGCAAGGAAAGCTGTCTCCGCGAAGTGTTGATCATTGCCGCGGCCTTGTCTGCTCAAGACCCGCGCGAACGGCCGCAGGAACAGCAGGGCGCTGCCGATCAGGCGCATGCGAAGTGGAAAGATGAGAAATCCGAGTTTCTGCTGTGGCCTAAGCTCTGGCATGCCGCCGATGAAGTGTGGAAGCATGAAACGTCGAACAAGCAACGCCAGTGGTGCAAATCGAATTTCCTGTCATGGATGCGCATGCGCGAATGGCGCGACGTGCATGCGCAATTGCATGTGTTGTGCGCCGAGCATGGCTGGAAGGAAAATGAAATCCCGGCCGGGTACGACGCCATTCACAAAGCCTTGCTCACGGGCCTGCTCGGCAACATCGGCCTGAAGAGCGAGGAAGATCCGCATTACCTCGGCGCACGCGGCATCAAGTACTTCATTCATCCGGGCTCGACACTGCAGAAGAAAGCCGGCAAATGGATTGTCGCTGGCGAACTGGTCGACACCTCGCGTTTGTATGCGCGCACGGTGGCGAAGATCGAGCCGGAATGGTTGGAGCAGGTCGGCATGCATCTGGTCAGAAAGCATGCGTATGAACCGCACTGGGAAAAGAATTCCGGCCAGGTGGTTGCCTTCGAGCGTGCCACGCTGCATGGCATCCTGCTGTATGCGAAACGGCGCATCAACTACGGCCCACGCGACCCCAAGCTTGCGCGTGAATTGTTTATCCGTGGTGCTTTGTTGAATGGGCAGGTACATGAGGATTACCTCAAGCGTGCGCGCTTCCTGCAGCACAATCAAAAGCTAGTGCGTGACATCGAAGCGCTGGAGCACAAGTCGCGACGCCCCGATGTGCTGGTCGATGATGAACTGATCTATGCTTTCTACGACAGCAAGTTGCCGCCGGATGCCATCACGCTGGCGGCCTTCGATCATTGGCGTAAGGAAGCCGAACAACAAGCGCCAAAGCTACTTTTCCTTGAGCGCGAACAATTGATGCGCCACGAAGCGGAAGGCATCACCACCGATACTTTCCCTCCACACATGGACGTTCATGGACAAAAGCTCAAGCTGTCGTATCACCACGATCCGGGTGCCAGTGACGACGGTGTGACACTGTCCGTGCCGCTGGCGGCCTTGAATCAAATCGCCGCGAATCGCTGCGAATGGCTGGTGCCTGGTCTGCTGCGCGAAAAGATCGTCGCACTGCTCAAGACTTTGCCGCAGAAATTCCGCCATCGCCTGCAACCGCTGGATGTCTTTGCGGAGAAGTTCTGCGATGAGAAACATGAGCCTAACGAGCCTTTGGTGCGTGCGTTGACGCGTTCAGCCGAAGAAACACTGGCGATGAAATTGCCGCTTGATGCTTTCCGGAGCGGTGAGCTTCGACCGCATCTGTTCATGAATTTCCGTCTGCTGGATGAGCACGGCGGCACGCTGGCAATGTCGCGTTCGTTGCCGGAGTTGCGTACACAGTATGGCGAACGTGTCGAGCAAAGTTTCGCCAAGGCCGAGGTCAAGGCAGATGAAGCGAGCCTCGGTTCGGGCGGTGAAGGCGGCGAACAAGGCACCGAGCTGCGTGGCCTCACGACCTGGAGCTTTGGCGATCTCCCTGAGTTGTTTGAAGTCCGCGTTAACGGTCGCAATATCGTCGGCTTTCCTGCATTGGTTGATGATGGTGAGAGCGTTTCGCTGCGCGCCATCGACAGCGAGGAAAAGGCCACGAGCCTGCATCGTGCCGGCCTGCGTCGCTTGTTTGCACTGGGCTTGAAGGATCAGGTCAAGTTCATCGACAAAAGCTTGCCGGGCCTGCGCGACATGGCCATGCAATTCATGATGCTCGACAAGGCAAACGGTACCGAAGCGGAATTGAAGGCGCAGATTCTTGCGGTGACGCTGGAGCGTGCCTGCATGATGGATCCATTGCCGACGACCCAAGCCGAGTTCGATGCCCGTCGTGATGCCGCACGTGGCCGTATTACGCTGATCGCGCAGGAGGTTGCACGCTTGGTCGGTAATGTACTTACCGAGCATGCTGCCTTGGCCAAGAAGCTTGTTGCCATGAACAAATCGTTCCCGGCGGCGTGTGCCGATATCGGCGCGCAATTGAGCGCGCTGCTGACGAAGCGGTTTATCGTCGACACTGAATGGGAACGCTTGCAACACTATCCGCGCTATTTCAAGGCGGCTTCGTTGCGTCTTGACAAGCTGCGTGCCGATGCCGCGCGCGATGCCCGTTTGCTGGCCGACTGGCAATCCATCGCGAAACCCTTCGAGCGCGAATGGATTCAACAACGCGGTGTCGATAATCCTGCATTGACGGAGTTTCGCTGGCTCCTTGAGGAGTTGCGCGTGGCGCTGTTTGCGCAAGAGCTCAAGACACCGTCACCGGTGTCGGTGAAGCGTTTGCAGAAAATGTGGGAAAGTCGCACGCGCCATTAATCCTCGCTCACTCAATCAAGGAGCTGTCATGCCGGAAGTGTTTCGTGCCGCCGTGCTTGCCACGCGTGATTTGTTCCGGCCCGGCATGCTCTGGCATGCGCTGTGGCCGCCACTGCTGTCGGCCGTGGTGTGGTCTGTCATTGCGCATGCCGTATGGGTGCCAGCGCGCGCACAAGTATTGGCCATGTTTCCCGATTGGTCGTGGCTCTCCGGTGCTTTCGCCGGGTGGCTGGCGGGCGCCATCTTGCTGATGGCGTTTGCACCGTTGGTGTGGTTCACGGCCTTGATGTTGCTGGCGGCGTTTGCACTGCCGCGCATGATGCACATCATCGCCGAGCGCGACTATGCCGACCTGCAAAGACGTGGCGGCCCCGGTGCTTTCCTGGGCAGCATTGTGAACACTTTGTATGCCGGTCTGGTTTTCGTCGTCGGCTGGCTATTAACCTTGCCGTTCCTGCTCATTCCCGGTGTCTTGCTCTTCATGCCCTTTTTCTGGCTGGCCTGGTTGAATCAACGGACTTTCCGTTTCGATGCCCTGGCCGAACACGCCACGCCGCCGGAGCGTGCCGCGATTGTGCGTGAAGGGCGCAGTGTGCTCTATATGGCGGGCGGCTTGTCGGCACTGGTGGCACATATTCCCTTCGTGAATCTGTTTGCACCGGCCTGGACGGCGCTTATGTTCGTGCATTTGTGTTTGGCGCGCCTGCGTTTACAGCGCCAGGAAGGTATCGTCGTATGGGAGCAGTAATCAAAACCTTTGGCGCATTGATCATCGGTGACGAAATCATGCGCGGCAAACGACAGGACGTGCATTTTGCCAAGCTGCGTCAGGCGCTGGCTGAGCGTGGCTTGGTGCTTGCCTGGGCTCAATATTTAGGTGACGACCGGCAAAGCCTGAGCGCCACGTTGCGCCGTACGCTGGCAAGTGGGGATGTTGTGTTCAGTTTCGGTGGTATTGGTGCGACGCCTGACGATCACACACGCCAGGCAGTGGCGACCGCAGCTGACGTGCCGTTGGCGCTCCATCCGGAGGCCGAAGTGCTGATTCGCGACCGCATGCGCGAAATGGGGCGCGAATGCACGCCGGCGCAACTGGAGATGGGCCTGTTTCCGCAGGGCAGCCGCATCGTGCCGAACCCCTACAACCGCATTCCCGGTTTTTCCTTCGGCGATCACCATTTCTTCCCGGGTTTTCCGGTGATGGCGCATCCCATGCTGGAATGGACGCTGGACACTTACTATCGCGATTGTTTTCATGCGATTGCCGAAGCCGAGGATGCCATCATCGTCTGGCAGGGTGTTGAGGGCTTGATGCAACCCTTGATGGTGGAAGTGGAAAAACGCTACCTCAGTCTCAAGGTATTCAGCTTGCCGAGCGTTGCGACGCCGGAGCGGCCTTCGTTTGTCGAGCTGGGTGTTCGCGGCGATCCGAACGACATTGAGCCGGCAATGGAGATGTTGCGAACCGGTGTGGCTGCGTTGGGCTATCGCTGGGAGGCGCTGCAAGCGTCGCTACAAAAATAGTCGCCACAGAAATAAAAATGCCCCGACGATTGGGTCGGGGCATAACTGACTCGACAGGATGAAGAAGAGCCAGAGGAGGAAATCCGTGCTGCGCTGCAGCAATGAAACAGATTATGCACTCTGGCGAATCATGACGTCAAGCATAATTTGTGCGTTGCACAAATTATTTAATTCAATGAATTATTTGGATTTTCCAGCTTTGTCCGTGGGGGCGGGCAGCGTAATGCTGCTGCGCGGTGTCTGTGATGGCGCGATTGGGGCTACCGGTTCATCCTGGCGCGGCTGGATGATGGCGCGTACGCGGCCGGTGTTGTTGGCTGGCGTGGTCCCGGTATTGGTGACCGTGTAATTCTCGGTCGTGGCGTCATAGCGGATGTAGGCGCCATTCACTTCATTCTTGCCGTTCTTCAGCCAGGCGCGATCGAACAGGTCGGTGATCTGGCTGCGGTCGTCGTGCACGATACGCTCGCCATGGCCCTCGACGTATTCGTCACTGTTGTCCTTGCGCTCGCGGAAATAGGCGAGGCCATTTGCGCCGCCGGTCGCAACGCTTTTCTGGAAGCCGTTGGCGTCCGTCGTGACGACAAGGCGCTCGGTCTTGAGCTGCATCGTGCCCTTGTTCAGTACGACATTGCCTTCGAGCACGTAAACCTTCTTGCCATCGTCGACGGTGATTTTGTCGGCTTCCAGCTGGACCGGCTTGTTGGCGTCGGCTTTTTCGGCGAAGGCGGGGGCGACCGCGAACAGGCCAAGGGTCAATAGCGCGAAATTACGGAGCTTGGTCATTTTGTCTTCGATTCAATGGTGCCGGTGGCGCGGCCGCGCAGCACGCTGATCTGGGTTTTGTTATTGGCCTCAAGGCCGGTGCCGTGGAGCACCGATTTTCCTTGCGTGATCGTCACAGGCACGTCGCTGCGCGCAATTTCATCGTCAGGGAATACGGTCATTTTGCTGGTATCGATCTGCGTGGCCGGATCCTTGGCTGTTGCGCCGGCATGCACGACGCGCACGTTGTCGTACAAGACGATTGTTTTGCCGCCTGAGTCGACATTGGCGCGATCCGCAGTGACGTCGGTCTGGCGCGGTCCAAGATAGGTCATATGCGGGGCGGTGACATCGCTGGAGTCGTCGTCCGGATAGTGCTGCATGTGCTGTGCCACGAGCGTTTGATACAAACTGCCCTGTTGATCGAATCGCTGTACGGTGAAGTTGTCGATCATGTAATCCGGATCGTGGCGCGCGTTCGGATCGGCCGTGTTGTCGACCTGGCTGGCCCGTTGCAGCCAGAAAGTGAGGCCGGCCAGCATGAGCAGTATCACGATGGGAAACAGGGCGGTGCTGTTGTATTTCATGGTTCAGACGATGCGTGCGTGCAGCAGGTCGTGCATCGACAAGGCACCGACCAGTCGGCCGCTTTCGTCAGTCACTGGCAGGACGAACGTCTTGTAGCGCTCCATCATCTCGACGGCTTCGGCCGCCAGACGATCCGGGCCGACGGTGCGTGGATTTGCGGTCATGACGGTTGTGATGCTGGTGCGCTTGAGATCGGTTTCGCGTTCCAGCGTGCGGCGCAGGTCGCCGTCGGTGTAAATGCCGACGGGGCGTTGTGCCGCATCGAGCACGGTGGTCATGCCCATGCCTTTGCGGCTCATTTCCAGCAGGGCATCGGCAATGGTGGCTGTGTCGGGTACGGACGGGATGCGCTCGCCGGCGCGCATGATGTCCTTGACGTGCGTGAGCAGGCGACGACCGAGCGAACCGCCCGGGTGCGAGCGCGCAAAATCTTCTGCGCGGAAATCACGCACTTCCAGCAGCGTGACGGCCAACGCGTCGCCCAGTGCTAGCGCGGCCGTGGTGCTGGCGGTCGGCGCGAGATTGAGCGAACAGGCTTCTTCAGCGACGCCGGCGTCGAGGTGCACATCGGCATCCTTGGCCAGCTGTGAGGCGGGATTGCCAGTGATGGCGATGACCTTGCCACCTTCGCGTTTCAGCATCGCGGCAATCGTCAGGAGCTCTTCGGTGCCGCCGGAGTTCGAGATCGCGATGACCACGTCATCGCGCGTGATCATGCCGAGATCGCCGTGAATGGCTTCGGCGGCATGAACGAAATAGGCGGGCGTCCCCGTACTGGCCAGTGTCGCCGCGATCTTGCGCCCGATATGACCTGATTTGCCGAGGCCGGAAACCACCACGCGGCCGGAACATTCGCAAATCAGCCGCACGGCTTCGGCGAATTCTTGGCCGAGTCGGTCGCTCAGGCGTTCCGCCAGCGCAGTGATGGCTTCTGCCTCAATGCGCAGGACGCGATGCGCCATGGCGAGAATGCGTTCGGTGGGCGGGAGCGATGATGCGTTCATGAAGCGCACGGACCGGAAAGAAGGGGATTGAGGGAATTTACTTGGACTTGCAATTCTGCCTGCATTTCTTTGCCATGAATGGAGCGATTGGCGGCAGAATGGACGGCGAAATTATAACAAGCCATCACGCCCACTCGCCGACCCGAGCGCGCCTATGTCCTCTCACGTTCTGCAACTTGTCCTTGTCTTGCTGGCCGCCGCCGTCTTCATGGTGGTGTTGTTCCGCACACTCAATCTACCGTCCATCCTTGGCTATCTGCTGGTCGGTATCGTTGTTGGCCCGCATGCGCTGAACCTTGGGGCCGACAACGAAGGCGCACGCAATCTGGCTGAGTTCGGCGTGGTGTTTCTGATGTTCTCCATCGGCCTTGAGTTTTCATTGCCGCGCTTGTTTCGCATGAAGCGGCTGGTATTTGGCCTGGGCTTGGCGCAAGTACTCGGTTCAATGCTGTTGACGCTTGTATTGGCTGAGTTTGCAGGTTTTCCATGGGCTGCCGGCCTTGCCCTCGGCGGCGCCTTGTCGATGTCCTCCACCGCCGTTTTGTCCAAGCTGCTGGCCGAGCGCCTTGAGCTGGAGTCGCCGCATGGCCGTGAAGTCATGGGCGTGTTGCTGTTCCAGGATCTGGCCGTTGTCCCTTTGTTGATTCTCGTGCCGGCATTGTCGAGCCCGGCGACTGGCTTGGCCAACATGCTGATTGCCGCCGGTATCAAGGCGGTCGTGGTGCTGGTCGTGGTGGTGTTCCTTGGGCAGCGCTTGATGCGCGCGTGGTTTTTCATCGTGGCGCGCACCAAGTCGGCGGAGTTGTTCATCCTCAACGTGCTGCTGATCACGCTCGGGCTGGCATGGGTGACCGATCTTGCCGGCTTGTCCCTGGCGCTGGGCGCGTTTCTGGCCGGCATGTTGATCTCGGAAACCGAGTATCGCTATCAGGTTGAAGAGGACATCAAGCCGTTTCGGGATGTCCTGCTTGGCCTGTTCTTCATCACCATCGGCACCTATCTCGATCTCTACGTTGTGGTGGAGAACTTCTTCTGGGTGCTAGGTTTTCTTGTACTGTTGCTTGGCGGCAAGCTCGGATTGACGTGGTGCGTGTCGCGGCTGTTCGGTGCTTCGCCTGGTACGGCACTTCGTTCCGGTTTGTGGCTGTGCGCAGGCGGCGAATTCGGGTTCGTGTTGCTGGCACAGGTTGGCGATACGCATCTGCTGGCACCGCACCAATTGCAGATCGTGTTGGCCGGGCTGGTGCTGTCGCTCCTGCTGGCGCCGATCATCGTGCATTTCAGCGATCGTCTCGTGATGCGTTTCGTGGCGGCTGAATGGTTTGCCCGTTCCATGCAATTGACCACGCTTGCCGCACAAACCCTGGACACCACGAAACACGTAATCGTGTGCGGTTACGGCCGAACCGGCCGCCATATCGCGCATTTCATGGAGAACGAGGACGTTGCCATCGTTGCGCTTGATAATGATCCGGAGCGTGTGAATGAAGCCGTGCGTCGCGGCGAGCCGGCCATGTTCGGCGATTGCGCTCGTCGCGAAACGCTGATTGCGGCTGGCATCATGCGCGCCGATGCGCTGGTCATCACCTTCGCCGACACACAGGTATCGATGAGGATTCTGCATCACGCCCACGCGCTACGACCTGAATTGCCTGTGGTCGTGCGTACCGCGGAGGAAGGCGATGTTGATCGACTTCTCGCGGCGGGCGCTGCCGAGGTGGTGCCGGAAGCCCTTGAATCGGGCCTGATGTTGTCGACCCATGCACTGGCGTTGCTTGGTGTTCCCATTGAGCGCGTTATCACCCAGTTGCGCAGTGTGCGTGAGCAGCACTACAGCACTTTCCGCGGCGCTTTTGCGGCCGGCTTTGGCACTGAGGCAGCGGAAGCCGAGCAGGCGCGTCTGCACGCGGTGCGTCTGCCGGACGGTGCGCATGTATTGGGAAAAAGCGTGGCCGAGATCAACTTCACGGCCATCGGTGTGCGTGTGTCGTCGGTGCGGCGCCATGGCGGCAAAGGAACGGTTCAGGTCGGTGAACCGTTGCGCGTTGGCGATATCGTTTTGCTGATGGGCAACCAGACCGAAGTTGCCGCGGCGGAATCCTTGTTGCTCACGGGCAAGTAAACCCGTTACGACGAACTTCAGGCCGGATAAATCGCGCCGAGAATGCGTTCGCCACGCGCGCCCGTCACTGCCGGCAGGTTGCCGCTCAAGCCATGCAGCGTGCGGTAAGCGAGCCAGGCGAAGGCAATGGCTTCGAGCGCATCCCCATCAATGCCGACACTGTCTGTCGTGGCGACATGCGTGTCCGGCAAGTTGCGCGCGAGCGCCGACATGAGTTGCCGATTGCGCGCGCCACCGCCGCAGGCGAGCAGGGTATCGGGCGAGCCGCAATACGCGCGTACGGCATCGGCAATGCTGCGGGCACTGAATTCGACCAGTGACGCTTGTACGTCTTCGGGTGCTTCGCTGCCGTCGAGTTGACTGCGCAACCAGTCGAGATTGAACTCCTCGCGACCACAACTTTTTGGCGGCGGTAATGCCAGATAAGCGTGGTGCATGAGTTGCGTGAGTAATCCTTCACGCGCCTTGCCGGTGGCAGCCCAGGTGCCGTCGGCATCGAAATTCAAACCGCGTTGATGGCGTATCCATGCGTCCAGCAGCATATTACCGGGGCCGGTGTCGAAGCCGCGTGTGGTTTTGCCGGGCGCGAGATCGGTGATGTTGGCAATGCCACCGAGATTGAGCACGACACGGTGCTCGGTCGGATGTCGCAGTATTGCGTCGTGGAACGCCGGCACCAGTGGCGCCCCTTGGCCGCCAGCGGCAATGTCGCGGCTGCGAAAGTCGGCGACGACGCGAATGCTGCTACGTTCTGCAAGCAGCGCCGGGTTGATGAGCTGCAGCGTGTAGCCGGCGGCGGGGTTGTGGCGCACGGTCTGTCCATGTGCGCCAATGGCCGCGATGTCTTGTGGTGTCGCATTGGTTGCCGCTAACAACTCGGAAACGGCCTGTGCGTATAGCTCGGCGATGCGATTGCCAAATAGTGCGGCGTGATGCAAATCGTCGGCGCCGGGCGTATGTAGTGCGAGCGCGGCAGTACGCAGATCATCCGGATACGGCAGGCAGATGTTGCCGAGGCATTGCGTTGTATTGCCGTCAATCTGCACCAGCGCGGCGTCAATGCCATCGAGGCTGGTACCTGACATCAGGCCGATGTAGCGTTCCGAAGGCGTCAAGTCAATTCAGCAGCGCGAGGTTGCTGATGCGCGCCATGCCAAGTTGCGCAAGCTGCGGCTGAATTCCGCGCTTGAATTCCGAGAGTTGTGCGTTCGTCAGCGCCGGCGCGCCGGGCAGAGCAATGGTCATCGGATTCTCAAAGACGCCATTGACGCGGAATTCATAGTGCAGATGCGGGCCGGTCGCCATGCCGCTCATGCCGGTGTAGGCAATGATGTCACCTTGCGAAACGCGCGAGCCGACACGCAGGCCGGATGTGAAACGCGACAAGTGGCCGTATACGGTTTCGTAGCGCGACTGGTGGCGCAGAATGACGACGTTGCCGTAACCATGCTGTTGTCCGATGAATTCAACCACGCCGTCGCCAGTGGCTTTGACCTTGGTACCGATGGCGGCGGCAAGGTCGATGCCCTTGTGTGCGCGCCACGTATGCAGCACTGGGTGGTAACGCGCCAGCGTGAAGCCGGAAGTGACGCGCGTGAATTCAAGCGGCGAACGCAGGAAGGCTTTACGCAGGCTTTTGCCGTCTTCGCCGTAATAGCCGCCACGATCATTGCCGTTGGCACCGCCGTACCAGAAGGCGCGATACGTCTTGCCGTCATTGGTGAATTCGGCGGCGAGAATGCGGCCGGTACGTAGCGGCTTGCCTTGCGAGCTGATCAATTCATAGACGACGCTGAAACGGTCACCGCGGCGCAAGTCGCTGTTGAAGTCGATGTCGCCGCCGAAAATGTCGGCGAGCTGCGTTGCAACACTGTCGGGAATGTCGGCCGCATCGGTTGCACCGAACAGGGAGGAGCGGATTTCCGCAGACTTGATTTGTACGGTGGTTTCGGTCGGCAGGCTGCGTTCGGTAGCGGTAAAGCTGCCATCGCCTTGGCGTTCGACATACAGCGCCTTGTCCTGGCCGCCATTGAGCGGAAACACCAGCGACAGCAGTTCTCCCTTGCTGCCAATTTGCGCCGTCACCGTTTTACCGGGGCTGAGTTGGCGCGATACGGCTTGCGTGGCGCCATGCTTGAGCAGGAAGTTGAGTGCGGCCGGGTCGTCCGCGCCGACGCGGTTCAGCAATGCAGCGACGGTGTCGCCGCGCAGGATGCGTTCTTCGCGCACGAAAGGCTGCGGTGCTTCTGTATTCGACACAGTGGCTGCTTGCGGTGTGGCCAACTGCTCGACGACGGTTTGCTGCGTGATATTGATGGGCTGTGTGCCCGGCGCGGTACCAAAGGCGGTGACCATGCCAAGCATCGAGACGCTGGCGACGCCGGCGGCGGCCCAGAAGTGCTTGGGCTTGGCGAGGCGATACTGATTCAGTTGCGCTAGAATCCGGCTCTTTTCTTTGATGGGCATTGGACGACTTCGGACGGCAAAAAACCGGCCAAGGATAGCAAAACATTTCCTGTCCGCCCAAGCATTTACAATTTTCTGACCGGACCGCGACGATGACCGACCTCGATTCCCAACTGGCCCTGATCAAGCGTGGCACCGATGAACTTTTGATCGAGGCGGAGCTCGTCGAGAAACTCAAAACGGGGCGCCCGTTGCGCGTCAAGGCGGGTTTCGATCCGACCGCACCGGATCTGCACCTCGGCCATACCGTCCTTATTAATAAGCTGCGCCACTTCCAGGAACTGGGCCATCACGTCATGTTTCTGATTGGCGACTTCACCGGCATGATCGGCGACCCGACCGGTAAGAATGCCACGCGCCCGCCACTGACGCGCGAGCAGGTGCTGGAAAATGCCAAGACTTACCAGACGCAGATTTTCAAGATTCTTGATCCGGAAAAGACCGAGATCTGCTTTAACTCGACGTGGATCAACGAGCTCGGCGCTGCAGGCATGATCAAGCTGGCAGCGCATTACACGGTGGCGCGCATGCTGGAGCGCGATGACTTCTCCAAGCGTTATGGCAATAATCAGCCGATTGCTGTTCACGAGTTCCTGTATCCGCTCTGTCAAGGTTACGATTCAGTTGCCATGAAGGCAGACGTTGAGCTCGGCGGTACTGATCAGAAGTTCAATCTCCTGGTTGGTCGCGAACTGCAGAAGCAATATGGCCAGTCGCCACAGTGTGTGCTGATGATGCCTTTGCTCGAGGGGCTTGATGGCGTTAACAAGATGTCGAAGTCGCTCGGTAACTATATTGGTATCGCCGAGGCGCCGAATGAGATCTTCGGCAAGGTCATGTCCATCTCAGATGATCTGATGTGGCGTTACTACGAATTGCTGTCTTTCCGTCCTAGCGCCGAAATCGCACAATTCAAGGCAGATATAGCCGGTGGCCGCAATCCGCGCGACGTGAAGGTGCTGCTGGCTCAAGAGTTAGTAGCGCGCTTCCATACGTCAAAGGCTGCCGAGGATGCATTGGCTGATTTTGAAGCGCGCTTTCAGCGTGGCGCCATGCCGGATGAGATGCCGGAGATGACTATCCCCGCCGGTGGCGTGGCTCAGGTAATGAAGCAAGCTGGGCTTGTCGCTAGTACATCGGAAGCCATGCGCCAGATTGAAGGTGGTGGCGTACGCTTGAATGGCGAAAAGGTAAGCGACAAGACCTTGCAACTCGTGGCAGGTGAAATCGTCGTACTGCAAGTGGGGAAACGTAAATTTGCGCGCGTCACGCTAAGTTAAGCGCCACACTTCTTTGCTATATAGAGAACGCGCTGCCAGATTCTGGGGGCGCGTTTTCTTTTGGGTGATCTGTACGCATATGTTTGTGGATGCGTCATGGGGACGTACCTCAGCCGCAGCCCTTAATGTTTGCGGGTTCAATATTGTTCTGTTGGTAGGCGCGTATCAATGAGTGCCGCGCGCTTGCTTTTGTTCTATGCGAGTGACGAGCTAGACAAATCGGTTAACTAAATTTCCTTTGGTATCGGTGTCTTAGCGAAAGAGTGCAAAAAGTTTTGCGAAAGTACTTGCAAGAGAGGATTGATGCTCGCTAGAATGCGCCTCCTTTCAACGAGCCGGTAGGGCGTTGAAGGGCTGTAGAGCGAAGGGTTTGGTGCAGAAGTTGATGCGCTGACTGGGAGAAATTAAGGTGTTTAAATAATTTTTCAAAAAAGCTTTGCAGGGAAGTAAAAAGGCGTGCATAATGCGCCTCCTTTCAACGGTGCGAGATCAGTTGAAAGCGTGAAGCGAGTTGGGCTGGAAGGCAGATGTAGTGGGCCTTTCGAAGAAACGAGAAATAAAAAAATATTTCAAAATTTCTTCAAAAAAGCTTGACGAACTAAACGAAGTGCTTTAAAGTCTCGTTTCTCTGC
>DATJJR010000003.1:0-49918 GCA_035492055.1 Rhodocyclaceae bacterium
GGTGACGGCATGCGGCTCAACACTCGCCAATTCACAATGCTGCGCCAATTGGCGCGCCATCCCGAGCAGCTTGAGTCCCGCACAGATGCCGTGCCAGTCGTGGCCGCCAGAAGACACGGTGGCCGTTGCTCGCGGCATTTCGGCATAAGGCTCACCCCGCGACTCGACCCGTGCATTCATCCTGGTTTCAGGTTGGACGGGCGATTCGACCGGAGTCACCACAGGTGCCGGTGCACTTTTTTTCACCGAAGGTGCAAGCGTTGGTGCACGCAATGGCGCGGCACGCTTCGGCGCCTCAGTTTCCGGCCGGAAAGCCACAAGACGCATCAGCGTCATGGTGAAACCGGCGTATTCGTCGGGTGCAAGCCTCAGATCATCTCGGCCATGAATGGCAATCTGGTAGCACAGCTGCAGAAACTCGGGATCAAACGCCGCGGCGTATTTTTCGAGGCGTGCACGCTCGGTCGGATCAGTCAGGGCATCAGGCGCCATTTGCGCCAGCGCGATGCGATGGAACAACGTCGCCAACTCCTGCAAAGCCGCCTCGAACGACAAGCTGCGCGTCGCCATCTGGTCTGCCACGCCGATGAGTGCATGAATATCGAATGCGGCCAGGCCGTCGAGCAAGGCAAACAGATAATCGTCGCCGACTGTGCCCAACATGTCGCGCACGCCGGCTTCCTTCACTTCGCCAGCACCGTGAGCAATCGCCTGATCAAGCAAGGAGAGCGAATCGCGCATCGAACCGTTGGCAGCGCGGGCAAGCTGGCGCAAAGCAGGTTCTTCGAAAGCGATACCTTCCTGCGTCAGTACATTGGAGAGATGCGACACGATGTGATGCTGCGGCATCTGTTTGAGGTTGAACTGCAGGCAGCGACTCAGCACCGTGACCGGAATTTTCTGCGGATCAGTCGTCGCCAGAATGAACTTGACGTGCTCCGGCGGCTCCTCCAGCGTCTTCAGCATCGCGTTGAAAGCGTGACCAGAGAGCTGATGGACTTCGTCGATGACGTAGACCTTGTAGCGACCGCGCGTCGGCGCATAAGTTGCACGCTCAAGCAGTTGCGTCATGTCCTCGACGCCGCGATTCGAGGCAGCATCAAGTTCGATGTAGTCGATGAAGCGGCCACCGTCGATTTCAGTACAACTGGAACAGACACCACAAGGCTCGGCTGTCAGGCCGGTCTCGCAATTGAGCGCCTTGGCCATGATGCGGGCAATGGTCGTCTTGCCGACGCCGCGCGTGCCTGTAAACAAATAAGCGTGGTGGAGACGCTGCTGGGTCAGTGCATGCGTGAGCGCCTTGACCACATGTTCCTGTCCCACCAGCGTGGCGAACGATTTGGGGCGCCATTTGCGCGCCAAAACCTGATAGCTCATGGGCGGATATATCAGCGAAAAAGCAGCGAGAAAGAATTCGGGGTGGCGAGCCTAACCCCCGGCACTTGCGGGAATTGGCTGTGGCTGCTGCCTTCCGGCCCTGACCAGGTTGACCACTCCGCAATGCGGGGAGACCCGCCACGTCGAATTCTAACAGAGATGCCCGCCCCAAATACTTATCAACTACTCCCTATCCACTAGAGCGGCGGCATATCGAGAATCACATCCAGGCCCCGGCCATTCAAGCCAACTTGCCACGACAACTTGCCATTGAGTTGCTGAGCAAGGCTCTGCACCAAGGTTAGCCCAAGCGTCTTGCCCTCGAGGGGATTTTGCCCCTGTGCAAGCCCAACGCCATTGTCTGCAACGGAAAGGCGCAGCCCTGCCTCCGTTTTCGCCAGCAATACACGCACATCGCCGGAACCGCCATCGGCAAAGCCGTGTTTGAGGCAATTTGAAATCAGTTCGGTCAGTAGCAAGCCGAGCGGGACCGCACGGTCAATGCCGATGTTCACCCCCACGATGTCCTGTGTCAGTTTGACCATACCTTGCGGGGCTCGCCGGCCATACGCATCCATCAATTGCCGAAACAGACCGTCAACGTAGTCAGGAAAGAAGATGCGCTCAAGATTGTCCGATTGATAGAGTTTTTCGTGCACCAGCGCCATCGCTCTGACACGTTGCACGCTTTCCAGCATCACGTTTCTCGCCAATCCATCAGGCAAATTACGGCTGCGCAAGCTCAACAGGCTTTGAATGACCTGGAGATTGTTCTTGACACGATGGTAGACCTCACGCAACAGCACCTCCTTTTCATCCAGCGCTGCCTTGATGTAAGCCTCATGAGCTTTGCGCTCGGTCAGATCGGTCACAGAGCCAAGAACAAAAATACCGGCTTCGGTCTGTACCGGGTTCAATGAAATCTCAGCCGGGAATTGACTGCCATCCTTGTGCTGGGCATGTAGGTCGCGACCGCGCGCCATCATGTGCACCTTGGGCCGCTCAAGATAACCTTTGCGCAGATGGGGATGACCTTCGCGATACTGAAGCGGCATCAGTATTTCAATGGGTTGGTTGACCAATTCATCACGGCTGTAGCCGAACAGACGTTCTGTTTCGGCATTCACTGCAACGATCATGCCGGCCTCATCGACCATGAGCATGGCGGTCGGCGCGGACTCAACGCCGTGTTGCAGCCAAGCTTCCAGCCGACGCTTCTCCTTGGCATCGCTCATGTCCCCTTCCCCCAATGAAGGTGAATCAATTGTCTGTAGAAGGAAGCTCAAGCGCCCGCACGATATGCACGGGCATCGCTTCCACGGCCAGAGGTCGACTGAAGAAAAATCCCTGCGCGTAATCGCACCCGGCTTCCCGCAGATAGTCGGCCTGGGCTCGTGTCTCGACACCTTCGGCCACCACCGCAATGCCGAGCGCATGCGCCATGGCAATCGTGGTCGACACAATCGTCGAACTGTTGGCGCTGGTCTCCAGATCGGAAACAAAGGCCTTGTCGATCTTGAGATTGGCCGGCGCATAGCGTTTCAAGTACAGCAGCGATGAATAGCCCGTGCCGTAGTCGTCGATCGATACGCTCGCACCCAGCTTGCGAATCTCGTTGACACGCTCGATCTGCCGATCGTTGCCATTCAGCATGATGCCTTCGGTCAACTCAAGGCATAGCCGTTCTGGCGAAAGACCGGACGCACGTAAAGTTGCACTCACATCGGCAACAAAAGCATCGTTGTCGAACTGCAAGGCCGAGCAGTTGACGTGAATACCGAGTGGTACCGACCAGCTTGCGGCAAAACGACATGCTTCACGCAGTACCCAAAGGCCGATATCGCCTATCAGGCCAATGCTTTCCGCAATCGGAACAAAGAGATCCGGCACCATCAAATTGCCTTCACTGCGCCAGCGCAGCAATGCTTCAAATGCAACCGGTGTCTCGGTTTTCAAATCAACAATGGGCTGGTACTCGATGTAAAACTCGCTGTTACCCAGCGCCTGTCGCAATCGATGTTCTATGTCCATGCGTTCCCACGCATGGAACGCAAAAGAGGGTTTGAAGAACCTGATGCAATTGCGGCCCTCTGCCTTGGCGGCATAAAGCGCCGTGTCCGCACGCTGCATCAGGCCACTGATATCGTCGCCGTCATCCGGATAAAGACTGATACCCATGCTGACCGTACACACCACTTCGCGGCCATCCAGCCGTACCGGCTGCTCGAGCACGCCGGCCACTTTTTGCGTCGCGACCAATACATCGTCGTCATCGTCGACCAGCGTCAGCGCCAGCACAAACTCGTCGCCCCCGATACGCGCAAGCAAATCGCTTTCACGCACACATCCTTGCAAACGTGCTGCCATGGCCTTGAGCAATTCGTCGCCGCAGGCATGGCCGAAATTGTCGTTCACGTGCTTGAAGTTATCGATGTCGATGAACACCAGCGCGAAACGCTTCCGCGTACGACGCGTCGAGGCAAGCAACTGTTCAATTTGCTGATGCAGACGTACACGATTGCCGATACCCGTCAGCGGATCGTAATAGGCCAGGCGTGTCAGTTGACGCTCCGCGCTCTTGCGTTCAGTCAAATCCTGAATATGGTAGAGATACCCTTCGTCGCCGCGATCATCCCGCACCATCGCAGCACTCACGAGCGTCCACAAGGTTTCTGGCTGGTGGCGATGGCGATAGCGCTTCTCGAACTGCACCACTTTCTTGCCATGGTCGAGCTCGCTCAGCGCAGCCGTTTCCAAATCGGCATCGTCTGGATGATCAAGAATATCCGACGGAGCCGACACATCTGACACATCGGTTTCATAACCCAGCATGTTGTAGAACGCCGGATTCGCATCCAGATAACGCTTGCGCTTGTCCATCAATACAATGCCGAGCGGCGCACTTTCGAAGATGCGCCGGAAGCGCTGCTCGCTCTCGCGCAAGCGGCGCTCCATGCGTGCCTTGTACAACGCCACTTCTATCGTTGCATGCAGCTCATGTGCCTGAAACGGCTTTGTCAGATAGCCGAACGGCTCGGCCCGCGCAGCTTTCTTCACCGTATCCTGATCGCTGAATGAAGTCAGGAAAACAACAGGGATCTGATGATCCCGTGCCAGTCTGTCCGCCGCATCGATGCCTGACATGCTGCCTTTCAGCGAGATGTCCATGAGCGTCAAGGACGGCATGGTGTTTTCGGCCAGGGCAATCGCATCGGCACCACTTTCGGCGATACCGGCGACGTCATAGCCCATTTCTTCGAGATGTTGCCGCAGATCCAGAGCAACAATCGCCTCGTCTTCGACAATCAGAATGTTCGCAGCCTGCAAGGCGGATCTCCTTCGCTGTCGGTTCTAACAAACGTCAGATGGCCTGATTCAGCCGGAAATATCAACCAGACATACAGTTATTCATTAAAGCATTTGACAGGATAAATGCCACTCCGGCATGCACACCCACACATGCCGTCGCAATATGTCATTGTGATGTTGAACCTGAGTTCAGACGACCGCAAGCGCTTGCAAAATCTTGATTCAAGCCGCCAGAAAATTCCTGACAATCGAAATCTGCATCGCATCCATCAATGTCGGCGCATGCCCGACATTTTGAATTTCGACCAAAGTTGCGTGCGGCCCTCGCCGTGTCATGGCAGCGGCGATATCAGGCGTCAGCAAATCGGACTGTGCGCCGCGCAGCACCAAGGTGGGGCAACGAATCATGTCGTAGAAAGGCCAGAGGTTGAAATCCATGCCTGTGGCGAGCGCCATCGAGAAATTGTCGGCAATCGCGGGATCGTAACGCAGCCGATAACTACCATCGCTATCACGCATGACGGCATGTCGAGTCAATTGAAGCCAACCCGCCTCGGTGTGTTCGCCAAAGCTCGCATAGATGCGGCGCATGTAATTTTCCGCGGCCGCCATGTCATCGAAGCGTGGTGATTTACCAATGTACTGATCGACTCGGCCAAGGAATTCACGCGTCAGCACCGGCCCGATATCGTTGAGCACCAATTTACGAATTGACGTCAGCGCCTGTGAAGCGAGTCCCATTCCGATCAAGCCGCCCATAGACGTGCCGAGCCAAAACAGTTCGCGCGGCGCAATCGTGGCAATCAGCGTCAGCATGTCGGCGCAGTATTGCGGAAGCGTGTACAAGGAACCGTTGGGCAACCAGTCACTGCGCCCACGTCCGACCACGTCCGGGCAAATCACGCGGTATTCGTCGCACAAGGCCTTTGCCAGTTCATCGAAGTCACGTCCGACCCGCGTCAGGCTATGCGCACAAATCAGCACGCACGGATTCGCCGCGTCGCCCCATTCCGTCCAGGCCATGCGATGCGTACCGCCGGGGTGCAGGCATACGACGCTGCCTTCGCGCATGTCTCGTTTCATTTCATCACGCTCGTTCAATCACTGGCATGCCAATAGCGTCCATTCGCGGAACGTGCATCGGCCACGTCGATTCCGTCGTCACTGTAGCGTACGGTCAGCGCACCGTTGCGGTCAGTACGGTAAATCTTCGTGCTGACATAACGCGCCATGACATCTGGATGCGGATGTCGGTAACGATTGCGATGTCCGACGGGCACGATGACATGCGCTGCGTCAACCGCAGCCACGAACTGCGGCGTCGAGGAGGTTTTACTGCCGTGATGCGGCACCAGCAACACGTCGGACTTCAATGCATCGGCATTTTCTGCAAGCAGCTTTGCTTCGTCCCTGGCCTCGATATCCGAGCTCAGCAGCATGCTGCCGTGACGACTCACAAGCTTCAGGACACAACTCATATTGTTGGTCTTGGCGTTCATCTTGTCGTAATCACCGACTGCAGGATGCAGCACTGCGAAATTTACGCCATCCCATTCCCACGCATCGCCGGCAATGCAGGCGCGCTGTGTTACCGGTAGTGCCGCCAGTCGATTCTCGAACGGTACCGAAGTCAGAAGTTCGCCGACGTGCACGCCATCGACAACTGATTCCGCGCCGCCCGAATGGTCGCTGTCTGCATGAGACACCACCAAAGTGTCGAGCGCCGATACGCCACTCGCACGCAAATACGGCAGGATGATGCGCGTGCCGCTGTCGGACTCCTCCGAATATGCAGGCCCCGTGTCAAACAAGAGATCATGCGTTGCCGTTTGCACGTGCACCGCGAGGCCTTGCCCGACGTCGAGCGTAGTCACGTGCATCTCGCCCTCGGCCGGACGCAGTGGTAACCACACCAGCAAAGCTGCCAGAGGAATCGTACCGAGCCACCGCGACGGTAAACCGCGCGGCAACAACAGCCACAGCACACCGAGCATCGCCAGCACGGTGAGCGCAAATGGCGCTTCAGCCTGCTGCCATACGCCCCAAGGCAAGGCGGCCAGTGCATCGATGAAACGCATCAGCAAACTCACCAAGGCATGTGCAGGCTGCAACAAAAACGTCAGCCCCGGCACAGCCGCCAACAACACGAGTGGCGTGATGGCAAAGCTCACAACCGGAATGGCTACGGCATTTGCCAACGGCGAAACCAGAGAAAACTGGTGGAACAACAACAGTAAGGCCGGCAAAAGCCCGATGCTCATCGCCCATTGCGAACGTCCCCATTGCCGCAGCCAATGCGCATCGCCGATACGGCCGCTACCGATATAGAACAGCAGGGCAACGGCACCAAACGACAACCAGAAACCCGGTGCAAGAACACACCACGGATCAGCCACCATCACAAGAAGCAACGCGAGCGTCAAGGCATGACGAGGCGCGATATTGCGTTTCGACCAGAGCGCAACAGCCACCACCGCCAGCATGTAGAGCGTACGTTGCGCCGGTACGGCAAAACCAGCCAAGAGACAATAAAACAACGCTGCAAGAAAACCGATGAAGACCGCTGCACGCTGTGCCGGCAAATACAGCATCAGGTACCGCGAACGACGCCACAGAAAGCTCACGAGCGCATGCACCAGACCCGCCAGCAAAGTGACGTGCAGGCCGGAAATTGAAATCAGGTGAGTAATGCCGGTCCGCGCAAAAACATCCCATTGATTGCGTGGCACGGCTTGTTGATCCCCAATCGCAAGCGCCACCAGCACACCGGCATAAGGCGAATCCGGCAAGGTGCGCTCGAAGCGCTGACGAATTTCCTGGCGTGCCCGTTCAACCCAATGACCGCTCGACGGTGCCAGTTGAACCGCATCTGCATTTGCTCTCACATAACCGGTGGCACGAATGCCGCGCTGGAAAAGCCAGCCTTCGTAGTCAAAGCCGTAGGGATTGAGATTGCCATGCGGCCGCTTCAGGCGTACCGTGAATTGCCAGCGCTCACCGGCGTGCAGGGGCGGCACGGATGCGTTTTGCTCATCACGGAAACCGTGTTCGTACCACGCCAGCGAGACATGACGCGGAACATGCGACGAGCCGGATGCGACACTGTCGACATCGAAATCGAAACGCCAGCCACGATCGATTTTCTGCGGCATGTCGGCAACCGTACCGACCAAAACAATATCTTCACCTTCAAGCGCTGCCGGCAAGACGTCGGCCAGGCGCATCTGCGCCAACCACCCGGCCCACGTCACACCTGCCAGACAGGCACATGCAAATAACATGCACGACCTCACCCATCCGCGTACACGGCATGCAACGAATATCAGGCAGATCGCACCGATCGATATTTCGCCAGCATGTGCTGGCAACAATGCCTGATGATGCAGCCACACCAGCCCCATCAAGAAACCGAGCGCAATTGCAATCATCGGTCAGCGATGACATTCATAGAGAAAATACTCACTTCCATTCGTGGACATCGAATCAGGCGATCACTAAACTTGCGTAATTCTGTTTTCGCATCATGTGTACTGTCAGCATAAGGAAAGCCGCCATGTCAGGGTTGAGCATACGTCAGAAACTCCTTTCGCTTCTGGGCATGACCATCATTGCCTTGATCATCGTCAACGCCTTCGCTTTCTGGCAAGTTGGTCGACTCTACAACAGCCTCGAAAACAGTGATCGCAACTATGGCCTGATTATCCAGGCCGTCGATGAAGCACGCAGCGCACAGGTCCATTTCAAGACACAGGTACAGGAATGGAAAGACATTCTGCTGCGTGGCCACGATGAAACGGCGTTCAACAAGCACTTGAACGGCTTCAACAACGAACAGGCCACGGTCAACGCACAATTCGACAAGGTCCAGCAGGTCGCCAAGCAACTGGGGATCGCGGATATCGTCGGTATCGATCAGGTCAAGGCCACCTTCGCCAAGCTCGGTCCCAACTACATGGATGCGCTGCAGCATTACGACCGCAATAGCGCCAATGCCGCTACGACCGTGGATGTACTGGTAAAGGGAATGGATCGGGAACCGAGCAAGGCGATTGATACGCTGGTCGAAACCATCCAGCAACAAGCCGCCGCAATCGGCGCACGTGAACAGGCCGAAGCCGCCTCGACCTACGCCGGCATAAAAATGTGGATATCCGTGATCAGCGTCGCTGCCATCGCCTTGACCGCCTTGGTCGCCGTGATCATCATGCGTGCCATTACACGACCGGTCAGCGCACTGGAAAGCACGATGACCCACATCGTCAATTCAGGCGACCTGACCCGCCGCGCACGCATTCAAGGCCGTGATGAAATTGCGGCGATGGGCAGCGCTTTCGATGCAATGCTCGAGCATTTCCAGACACTCATCGGCCAAGTTCGCATGTCCAGCCAGCAGGTTGATCAGGCAGCAGGCCAATTGTCGAACTCATCCACTCAATTGACCGAAGTTTCTGACATGCAGGCCGGCGCTGTCGCCGGCAGCGCGGCTGCGATCGAGGAATTGACGGTTGCCATCACATCGGTGTCCGAAATCGCCGATGATGCACATGCACAATCCTCTTCCTGCGTCACCGATGCACAGCATGGCCAACAGCAGGTCAATCAGCTCACCACCGAAATTCGCAGCATTCAGCAAACCATCACCGATATTGCAAGCAGTGTTGAAGCTTTCCTTGAGCGAACACAGGCCATCACCACAACTGCCGGCGAAGTTCGTGAAATTGCCGACCAGACCAATCTGCTCGCGCTGAACGCTGCAATCGAGGCCGCACGTGCCGGCGAATCGGGACGCGGCTTTGCCGTGGTCGCCGACGAGGTACGCAAATTGGCGGAGAAATCGAGCACATCAGCTGCAGAAATCAATGCAATCACGAATACATTGATGAGCCAGTCTGACTCAGTTCGTCGTGCAGTCGAAGAAGGCCAACAGGCCATTGAATCAAGTGTCAGCCTCGCCGGTAACGTGGAACGGGCGATTTCCCAGGCACAAACATCGGTGGAAAAAGTCGGGCGCGGGATCGACGAAATTGCCGTATCGGTCAATCAGCAAAAATCAGCCAGCACCGAAATTGCGCAGAATATGGAAAAGATTTCCAGCATGGTCGAGGAAACCGCCTCGACAGTGCACAGCGTGAACGGTGCAGCACAAGCGCTGCGTGGGCTGTCCGGCTCGCTGACACAGGCCATCGCCGGTTTTCGCGTGAGCTGAACCTCGACTATCTGCAACCGTCAATAAAGAAAAAAGAGGCGATGCCTGGAAGCAGGCATCGCCTCTTTTTCATGCTTCCCCTCAGACTTCAGGCGCCGATTGGCTATCTTGATCAGCGGTCGATCAAGCTGCGAGCACGGCACGCGCTTCGGAAGGATGCAGCAGCACCGGCACCGATTTTGAGGTCGGCGTGTTGCAGACATCACCCTTGCTATCGAGCGGAATCAGCGGATTGGTTTCCGGATAGTAGGCACCGATGCAGCCACGCGGAATGTCGTACTCGACCAGCAGGAAGCGGTCCGCACGACGTTCGATGCCATCGTCCCACACCGTCGTCATGTCAACCCAATCGCCATTCTTGAAACCGAGCATCTCGATGTCGAGCGGATTGATGAACACAACACGACGCTGACCGAACACGCCACGGTAGCGGTCATCCAATGCGTAGATCGTGGTGTTGTACTGGTCATGCGAACGTGTCGTCATCAATGTCATCAACCTCTCGCCGTGCAGCGCCTTGGCGCGACGGATCGGCGTGTCCTTCTGGATTTGATGCACGATGAAGTTGGCCTTGCCGGTGCTGGTGATCCAGTCACGTTCGCGCGAAGCGACACGCAGATGGAAACCACCCGGCTGTGCGATGCGTTCGTTGTAGTTGTCGAAGCCGTCGAACACGCTTTCGATCGCATCACGGATAAGCGAGTAGTCGCTGGCATAGTGCCGCCAATCGACCTTGTCAGAGCCCAGCGTCGCATGCGCAATGTTCGCGACGATGGCAGTTTCCGACATCAGGTGCGGCGAAGCCGGCTTGTTCATGCCGTACGAGACGTGCACCATGCTCATCGAATCCTCGACGGTCACGCCTTGTGCCACGCCGTTCTGCAGATCGATCTCGGTACGACCCAATGTCGGCAGAATCAGTGCGTCTTCACCATGCACCAGATGACTACGGTTCAGCTTGGTCGTGATGTGCACGGTCAGGTTGCAGCTACGCATCGCGTCGAAGGTACGCGGCGTATCCGGCGTAGCCATGACAAAGTTACCACCGAGACCGATGAATACCTTGACCTCACCGTGAAGCATTTTTTCGACCGTCTCGACGACGTCATAGCCATGATCACGCGGCGGATTGAAATCGAACACCTCGCCCAGGCGATCGAGGAATTCCGGCGTTGGACGCTCCTCAATGCCGACGGTACGATTGCCCTGCACGTTCGAGTGGCCGCGTACCGGACACAAACCGGCACCTTCGCGACCGATGTTGCCGCGCATCATCATCAGGTTGGACAGCATATGAATCGTCTGCACCGAATGCTTGTGCTGGGTAATGCCCATGCCCCAGGTCGCGATGACGCGCTTGCCGTTCACGTAGATACGGGTCAGCTTCTCGATGTCGTCACGGGAAACGCCGGACTCATCAACCAGTTCCTGCCAGTCCTGCATGCGCAGGTCGGCGGCAAACTCGTCGAAACCAGAAGCATGCTCGGCAATAAAAGCAACGTCGAGAATACGCTCAAGTCCTTGCTCAACAGCCTCGTCATCGAGTTCCAGCGTGCGCTTGGCAACGCCTTTGATCAGTGCGAAATCACCGCCGAGCTTGGGCTGAATGAAGGTGGAAGCAATCTTGGTGCTGCCGAAGGTGGCCATTTCAACGATGCTCTGCGGATCGGCAAAGCGTTCCAGGCCGCGCTCACGGAGCGGATTGATCGAAACGATGATGGCACCGCGCTTGGCACATTCACGCAGCTCGCCGAGCATGCGCGGATGGTTGGTGGCCGGGTTCTGGCCGAAGATCAGCAGCGTATCGGCATGCTCAAAGTCATGTAGCGTGACAGTGCCCTTGCCGACACCCACCGTCGAGGGCAGGCCACGGCTGGTGGCCTCGTGGCACATGTTCGAACAATCGGGGAAGTTATTGGTGCCGTACATGCGCACGAACAGCTGATACAGGAACGCGGCTTCATTGCCCGCACGACCAGACGTGTAGAACGCGGCCTGGTGCGGATTTTCAAGTTGATTCAGATGCTTGCCGATCAGTGCATACGCATCGGCCCAGGAAATCGGCAGGTACTTGTCGCTGGCCGAGTCGTAGACCATGGGCTCAGTCAGGCGACCATGCTGCTCGAGTTCGTAATCCGACTCCTCCATCAAAGCAGTAACGGTCTTGCCGGAGAAAAACTCCTTCGTCACGCGCTTGGAGGTTGCCTCGGCAGCAACAGCCTTGACGCCGTTTTCGCAGAACTCGAAAGTGGAGGCATGTTCACGGTCGGGCCATGCACAGCCGGGGCAGTCAAATCCGTCGGGCTGGTTCTGCTTGAACAGCGTGCGGTAGTTACCGCCGGCGACCTTTTCCTTGACCAGATTGATCGCGACATACTTGAGCGCGCCCCAGCCAGCGGCCGGTCCGTTATAAGGTTTGATCTGTCCTTGCTGTTTCGTCTTGTCCATGTGGCCTATCCTTGGTCACGGAGTGCGCCTTTCGCTGAGATACGAAAGTCATAAGCAACTCCTGCGGACGAACTTTATCTCGCCATAACAGCGCAATCAGCATACACATTATGGCTATTAAAAAGAGTACAGTTTGATTTCACTTCAGAGGACACTCCCAATACACAATCGCCCACTACAGCTATACATAACGTACATAAGGGCGTCATAAAACCGTAATTTATATGTTCTATCGGTACATAAGGCATACACAGTTCGATCATAAAAAAGAGCACAGTAAAAACAGGGACAATATCTGGCATATCAGCCAGCGGGGGTTGCGCCCTCAGATCGGCACAATGTAATGACGAAAAAAGAGAAATCGGCCAAGCTCTACAAGACATTGGCAGACGAAATCGAGCAACAGATACGCCGAGGTGTCTTTCGCCCCGGCGACCGACTGCCCTCCATCCGGCAGACGAGTCAGCATCATCGACTCAGCATCACGACGGTCATCCACGCCTTCCTGCTACTGGAAAGCCGCGGGCTGATTGAAAGCCGACCGCAATCCGGCTACTTCGTCCGTGCCGACAGTGCAGCGCAAAAGCCCGAGGCACTGGAACTCCGTACCTCAAGACCAATTGCGGTATCAGCGCACGTGGACGTCAGCCGCCTCGTGCTGTCGACGCTGCGCTCGATCAGTGCGGACGCCGCCGTTCCGCTCGGTTCGCCCTATCCCGATCCCAAACTATTTCCTTCCGAGCGGATCAATCGCCTCGTTCATGCCGCAGCACGGAGCAAGACGCAATGGGGCGTTGCCGACGATTTGCCACCCGGCAATCCGGAACTGATCCGGCAAATCGCCCGCCGCTACCTTGAAAACGGGACGTCTGTCGATCCCAACGAAATTGTCATCACGGTCGGCGCAACCGAAGCGATCAATCTCTGCCTGCAAGCCGTGGGCAAACCCGGCGACACAGTCGCCGTCGAATCGCCGACCTTCTACGCCATGCTGCACGCGATCGAACGGATGGGCATGCGCGCCATCGAGATCGCGACGCATCCGCGCGAGGGCATCGACCTTGACGCCCTCGCCCATGTATTCGACCGCCGTCGTATTGCGGCCTGCATGGTGATGCCGAACTTCCAGAATCCGCTCGGCTTTCAAATGCCGGATGAAAAAAAGCGAGCGCTGGTCGAACTCACTGCCGCCCGCAACATTCCCATCATCGAGAACGACGTCTGCAACGAGCTGTACTACGGCACCGCCCATCCGACCTCACTGAAAACCTACGATGACAAAGGGCTGGTGCTGCATTGCGCCTCGTTCTCCAAGAGCCTGACATCTGCCTATCGCGTCGGCTGGGCCATTCCCGGCCGATATCGCTATCAGGTGGAAAAGCTGAAATTCCTCAATACGCTGACGACGCCGTCCATTCCCCAGATCGCCATCGCCGAATATCTGGCGCACGACGGTTACGAACACCATCTGCGCCACGTACGCAAAACCTACGCGCAACAGGCAAAGATGATGCGCGCCGCCGTCGAGCGTTTCTTCCCCGAAGGCACACGCACGTCACAACCGATGGGCGGCTACGTGCTGTGGGTGGAATTACCGACCGGCGTGGATTCGATGCGCCTGTATGAACGCGCGCTGCAACACGGCATCACCATCGGGCCGGGTTACATGTTTTCCGCCACGACCGGCTATAACAATTTCATCCGCCTCAATTACAGCTATACCTGGTCGCCGGACATCGAACAGGCGCTCAAGACGATCGGCCGATTGGCAGAGGAATGCATGAATTAGCCCTTGCTTTTCAATCACCAAAAAATCCATGAATGGGTCCATAATGATTTCCGTGATGGCTGGCAGGCCGTCACAAAAATACCCCTCAGAGGGCACAAGGAAATCGTTATCTGTTGGAATACAGAGGAGACCCCGAATGGCATACGCAGCTTACGCGGCACAGCGAGAGGATTACGATGTGGATCCAGTCAAGTTCAGCGTCCTGAGACAACTCTGGGAAGCCTCACAGGAAGCCGACGAACGCGCATGGTCACTGGCCAAGCTCAGCAAGCGCTCCGGCATCCCGATGAGCACGCTGCGCCGCACCCTGACGGAATTTGAAATGGCAGGCATTGTCGATGTCGTCGAGAAAGAAGACGGCCGCAGCTTTGCCACGCTCAACGACGAAGGCATGGAAGTATTTCCCTCGCTGTTCAATATGCAGTGAACCGTCAATGACTGCCCGTGTACGGTAGCGCACGGTAGCCATCATCGATAAGCCCTGATACTGTCTTTCGGATCCGCTGCCTTGCCATGCAAGCCCCCCGCACTTACCCGCCCAAGCCGACCGATGTTTATTTCTTCGGCACATGCCTTGTTGATCTGTTTGTCCCGCAAGCCGGCCTCGATGCCGTTCGCCTGCTTGAACGTGAAGGCCTGACCGTCCATTTCCCGCGTACCCAAAGCTGCTGCGGCCAACCGGCTTATTCGAGCGGCAATCCCGAGCAGGCACGCGCCGTAGCACGCGCGCAGCTCGACCTCTTTCCCAATCCTTGGCCCATCATCGTTCCGTCCGGCTCGTGCGGCGGCATGATTCGGCAGCATTGGCCGCGCCTGTTTGCCGAGGATGGTGATGAAACAACGGCACGAAAAGCCACCGCAATCAGCGAACGCGTTTTCGAGCTGACTGAGTTTCTCCTCAAGGTACTCGATGTGGATTACAGCCACTGCGCCGCAAATGGCGTAGACGAAAACATTGTGCTGCACACTTCCTGCGCCGCACGCCGTGAGATGGGTACACGCGAGCACGGTACAGCGCTGCTCGACCGATTATCCGGCGTGACACGCGTTGAGCATGTACGTGAATCCGAGTGCTGCGGCTTTGGTGGCACTTTTTCACTCAAGCATCCCGACATTTCCGGCGCGATGGTCCGTGACAAACTCGCCTCCGCTTGTGCTACCGGCTGCAAGCGTCTCGTCTCCGCCGATTGCGGTTGTCTGCTCAACATCGGCAAAACGGCGGAATACGACGGCGCGCCGATTGAAGTCGAACATATGGCGAGCTTCATCTGGCGACGCATCGGCGGCGCGGAAAACAAGCCATGAATGCACGGGAACGGATGCTCGGCAAGCTGCGCGCCGCCGTACCGGAGGCAGGTAGAAACCTTGCTGCGGACAATGCCACCATTTCGCAGCGTATCGCGGCGCATTACGCTGAGCGCCGCCGCGATACCAGCGTGCATGAACGAGTGACGGCAATGTGCAGTGCTCTCACGGCCATTCGCGCCGAGCCGTGCGTAGCGAATGAGCTGCAATGGCCGGCACTGGTTGTGGCTGAACTCGTGAAATCCGGCGTCAAGCGCTTGCTGCTCGACACAGCATCGGCGGAAGGCACGGCGCTCGAGGCTGCGATTCGCAAGGCCGACGCCGACATTGAAACAATTCGCTATGAAAAGAATATCGAGGAGTGGAAGTCTGAACTCTTCGACACAATTGACGCCGGCTTCTGTGTTGCTCGCTCCGGCATCGCACCGCTTGGGACCTTGATCGTTGTCCCCGATGCCGCTGCGCCGCGCACGATTTCCCTCGTGCCGCCGCTGCATATCGCGCTGGTGCGTGCGTCGACACTGCAGCTCGACATGCAATCGGTCGCCGCGACCGAAGGCTGGAGCAACGGCATGCCAACCAATTTGTTGATGATCACCGGCCCCTCGAAGACCTCCGATATTCAGCAGGTACTCGCCTTCGGTGCACATGGTCCGTGTCGCCTCATGGTCGTCATCGTCACGGACGCTGATGCATGAACACACAGACGAATACACAAGCGCTTCGCTTCGAGCCTGATTTCAAGTCGCGCGCCCATGACGCGCTCGCCGATCCCAAGCTGCGCAAGAGCTTCCGCGGCGCCATGGACTTCCTGCAGAGCAAGCGCACCGCCATGTTCCCCGATGACGCAGAACTGCAAGCCCTGCGCGATCTCGGCGAAGCCGTGCGCAAGCATGCCTTGGCCAATTTGCCGGAATTGCTTGTCCAACTCGAGGAAAAACTCAGCGCCAACGGCATTACCGTGCATTGGGCCGAGACGGCAGACGAAGCCAATGAAATCATTCTGGGCATTGCGCAACGCCACCAGGCCAAACGTGTCATCAAAGGCAAGTCGATGGCGAGCGAGGAAATCGAGCTGAATCATTACCTCGCCGAGCATGGCGTGAATTGCGTCGAAGCCGACATGGGCGAATACATCGTCCAGCTTGCCGACGAAAAGCCATCGCACATCATCATGCCGGCGGTGCACAAGACCAAGGCCGACATCGGCGAATTGTTCGAAGACAAGATTCCCGACACGCATTACACCGAAGATGTCGACGAACTCATCCAGATCGGTCGACGTGCCCTGCGCCACCAGTTCATGGAGGCCGACATCGGCCTATCTGGCGTCAACTTTGCTGCGGCAGACACCGGCACATTGTGGCTGGTCGAGAACGAAGGCAACGGTCGCATGGTGACAACCGTGCCGTCGGTTCACATTGCCATCATGGGCATGGAAAAGGTCGTGGCAAAGCTTGAACACATCGTGCCGATGGCCAGCCTGCTTCCGCGCTCTGCGACCGGACAGATGATCACGACCTACTTCAACCTGATCTCAAGTCCGCGCAAGCCCGGCGAAAAAGACGGCCCGAAGGAAGTGCATCTGGTCTTACTCGACAACGGACGTACGCAGGCGTTTGCTGACGACGAACTGCGCGCCACACTGCAATGCATCCGATGCGGCGCATGCATGAACCACTGCCCGGTGTACGGCCGCATCGGCGGCCATGCCTACGGCACGACCTATCCAGGCCCGATCGGCAAGATCATCTCACCGCATCTGCTGGGACTCAGGGCCACTGCCGATTTGCCGACAGCCTCGACTCTATGCGGCGCCTGCGGCGAAGTCTGCCCTGTGCGCATTCCCATTCCGCAATTGCTCGTGCGTCTGCGCACGGAAGCCAACCGGAACCCGCACGAAGCTGTCGCCCACCCACTGCGCGGGCAAGGTGCCAAATATCGGCGGTCGGAAAAGCTCGTATGGCGTTTCTGGAGCGGCGCTTTTGCGCATCCCGCGATCTATCGCGTCTTCCGCTGGGCGGCAACGCGGCTACGCGCGCTGACGCCAAAATCACAACTGGGCTGGACGCAGCATCGCACGCCGCTCAAGCCGGCTGAAAAGAGCCTTGCCGACTTGCTCAACGAACGCGGGCAACCGGAATAGCCCTCCAGTTCAGGCAAGACGGCAACAAAAAAGGACGCTCGCAAGCGTCCTTTTTTGTTGCGCGTGAAAACCGCTTAAGCGGCCTCTCCACTCAGCATCTGGTTCAAGCGCTTGTGGTCAAGTTCCTTTTCCCAGGCCGACACAACGACACACGCAACGCCATTGCCGACGATGTTGGTCAATGCACGACATTCGCTCATGAAGCGGTCGATGCCAAGGATCAGCACCATGCCCGCAACCGGCAGTGTCGGTACGACGGCCAACGTTGCGGCCAGCGTGATGAAGCCGGCACCGGTGATGCCGCTGGCGCCCTTCGAGGTCAACATCGCAACAGCGAGAATCAAGGCCTCCTGCTCCCACGTCAGGTCGATGTTCAAGGCTTGCGCAATGAAGATCACGGCCAACGTCATGTAGATATTGGTGCCATCCAGATTGAACGAGTAACCGGTCGGAATCACGAGGCCAACCACCGAACGCGAGCAGCCGAGCTTTTCCATTTTCTCCATCAGCTGCGGCAGCGCGGCTTCAGAGGAGCTGGTACCGAGCACGATGGCAAGCTCTTCCTTGATGTAGGCAAGGAAACGCACGATGCTGAAACCGGTAATGCGTGCGACGATGCCCAGCACAACCAGCACGAACAGGATCGCGGTCAGGTAGAAGCAGCCGATCAACTTCAGCATCGGAATCAAGGAAGCGATGCCGTACTTGCCGATGGTGAAAGCCATGGCACCGAAGGCGCCAATCGGAGCCACCTTGGTCACGATGTTCACGATACGGAAGAACACCTTGGAAATCTGGCCGATGAAGTCGTTGATCAACGCGCCCTTCTCACCCAGGATCGACAATGCCGAACCGAACAGGAGCGCAGCAAACAGAATCTGCAGGATGTCGCCCTTGGCAAACGCATCGGTCATCGTCTCAGGGATGATGTGCAGCAGGAAATCGGCGGCATTCTGCGCCTTCGCCTGGTTCGTGTAGTTGGCGATGCTCTTGGTATCGATCGTGGTCGGATCGACATTGAAGCCGGCGCCTGGATGCATCAGATGCGCGGCGAAGAGACCGATGATCAGGGCCAGTGTCGACATGACTTCAAAATAGATCAGCGCCTTGCCGCCGACACGACCGACCTTGCCGAGGCTCTGCATGCCTGCAATACCGCTAACGACAGTACAGAAGATGATCGGGCCGATCAACATGCGGATCAGCTTGATGAAAGCATCACCAAGGGGCTTCATGTCGACGCCCAGATCCGGGTAGTAGTGACCCAGCAGAATGCCGATGGCAACGCCGATCAGCACCTGCACGTACAGAATTCGATAAAACGGCTTCTTCATTTCCTCTCCTGAACAGCGTTTGCAACGTTATATGGCTTGTTTTAACAACGGATTGAAAGCTGACTGTCACGAATGTCATCAAAAAAAGGTTCTGTTACATTCAACCCTTTAATACCTGCAGCACTATGACCGAGAAGGCTGACGCAAAGCTGTCTTCGCATTGTCATCGTGCAAGAAAAGACGGGACGTTGAGATACCGTCCCGTTCAATGACAGGATTGGCGTACCCAATCCTGTAATTGGTGTGCAAAGTCGTCGGTCACCTCAGCGCTGGCGACAACACCGCTTTTTGCATTGCTGCCGGCCGGACGCGACAGACTGAAGATCTTGCGTGCAAGCAGATTCTGACTTGCATCGTAGAGCGCCGCGCGCGTATCGAGTTGCAAACGGCTGGCTTCTGGCGCATCAAATACCTGGACGAAATCGTCGAGATCGATATGCAAGCGACAACCCTTCGCCGCCTCGCTGCCCATGTTGCCGATCAGGCCGCGTTTCAGGCGCGTCTCGATCAGATCAGCCGGCTGCGCCGACCACCGCGTCTCACCATATTGCTCACGGCGACTGCCGTCGGCAGCATAAGCAAGACGGTAATACATGGCATTTCCGTTCATCCAGGTTGATGGCGATACATCCAGGCTGCGCAGTGGCGCCGACAAATCCGGCGGCGTGCCCGGCAGATCGTAATGCGCAACCTCGGGTTGTCGCTGCGGCGTAATACCGCATGCAGAAAGCAGGAGCGAAACAAACACAATGCGCGAAATCTTCATGGCGTGGCCTATGCGTTCTCGTATGCTTTTTGTAGATCAGCTCAGGGCTTGAAGCCCTGCTCGCCCGGCCCCGGACGCGCCGGCGGTTGACCGAAAATCAGCGATTGCGGGTTGTTGTCAAGCTTCTCGATCAGATGCGACAGTTGTTGCGTGGTGACCGACAATTCCTTCATCAAGGCATTCGCACGCGGCAATGTCGCCTGCGCATCAGCCCCACTGCCCAACAGCGTATTGAGGCGATCAGCCACATCGTCGACATGATTGGCAGCCTTGCGGATATCGGTCATCACCGGTCGCGCCGTATCGCTGGTTTGTTCCAGGCTGTGCATCGTGGCGCGCAGTTGACTTACGACCTGCGGCAGATCCTTGAGGCTGTCCGACGCCGTCGCAGCGTTGGCAATGGTGCGCTCAAGATTGGCAGCATTCTTGTCACTCAACACGCGATCAAGGCGCGCCATCACAGCCGACAATTGCTTCACCATGTCCGCCGCATGATCCGACAGCACGTCGAACAACGCAGGCTGCAACACGATGCGTGGCAATTCGCCTGATGGTGCAGTCAGCGGCGCGGGATTGTCACCATTGTCGTCAAGCGAAATATAGGTCAGGCCGGTAATGCCCTGGCTGGTCAATGTCGCCGTGGTGCCTTGTGTCAGCTCGATATCCTTGTCGAGACTGATACGCACGACAATGAGACGCTTGTCCTTCGGGTCAATGCCGATGTCCTCGACCTTGCCGGCGCGAATGCCGCGATAGCGCACCAGCGCCTCGTTGTTCAATCCGCCAACGCCGTCGCGCGTTTCAAGCAGGTAATAGGACAGCTCGTCCTTGTCCTGCCGGAACCACCAGATCGCGGCGGCTGAGGCGATACCGAGCAGCAAGACAAATAGGCCCGCAGCCAGTGCGTAGGAACGGTTTTCCATGGCTAATAACCTGCCTTTTGCAATGCGCCTTTGGCGCGCTCTGAACGGAAGAAATTTTCGATGAACGGGTGATCGACGGCGACCACTTCCGGAATGCTGCCATAAGCCAGAATGCGCTGCTCGGCGAGCACGGCGATCTTGGTCGACAAAGCCATCAGCGTATCGAGGTCGTGCGTCACGAGGACAACAGTCAAGCCAAGCGCCGACGACAAACCGCGAATCAGCCGCACAAAACTTTCCGAACGATCCGGATCAAGACCGGCTGTGGGTTCGTCGAGCAACAGCAGCTCCGGCTCCAATGCCAAAGCGCGCGCCAGCGCAACGCGCTTGATCATGCCACCGGACAACTCCGCTGGCATCAACAACGCATGTTCGGGCAAAAGTTCGACCAGCGACAACTTCAGCATGACCAGATCGCGAATCGTGGCTTCGTCAAGCTGGCGCAGTTCACGCAGGGGAAACGCAATGTTGTCGAAAACACTGAAGGCGGAAAACAGCGCACCCTGTTGAAACAACATGCCGAAACGCTGACGCAGCGCACGTTCGCGCTGAATGCTGCCACCAAACAAAGGTTCGCCGAACAGTTTGATCACGCCGCGCGTTGGTGTCAGCAGACCGCTCATCTGCCGCAACAAGGTTGTCTTGCCGCTACCGGAACCACCGACGAGCGAAACCACTTCACCGGCTTCAATGTCGAGATTCAGGCCGCGATGAATCCACGTCCGGCCAAAACGCATGGACACGTCGCGAATCTCGATGACTGGCGGGCAGCTCGGGGAAATCGTACTGGCAGGTGAAGCAACGCCTCCCTCTTTCCCTGAAAGTCCGGAATCCATATCGCGCCTATCGTCGCTCATATGCCGGCATTTCTCGAAAAGATCGCAAACACGGCATCGATCAGGATAACAACCGTGATCGCGCTAACGACGGAATCGGTCGTATTGGCCGACAGGCTTTCGGTATTCGGCCGTACGCGCAATCCGAAATGGCAGGCGACAAGTGCAATCGCCATACCGAAGCTCACGCCCTTGGCAAGCGCCAGCCAGAGATTGGCGACAGGCACGACCTTGGGCAGCGTCGCGAGGAAAAAGCCCCAGGAAATATCGAGCTGAATTTGTGCCGATGCCATGCCGCCGAGCAATGCAGCGGCAATTGTCCACAACACCAGCAAAGGCATCGCCACACCGAGCGCCAGTACCTTGGGAAACACCAGGCGCAGTGAACGCTGTATGCCCATTGCGGCAAGCGCTTCAATCTCCTCGGTCACACGCATCACGCCCAGTTGCGCGGTCATGGCCGAGCCTGAGCGTCCGGCAACAAGCACGGCAACAAGCAACGGTCCCAATTCGCGAATCACACCCAGACCAAGGATGTTAATGATGAATACTTCTGCCCCGAACTGTTTCAACTGCAGTGACGACAAATACGACAGCACCACGCCGATGAGAAAACCGACCAGCGCCGTCACCGGCATCGCCTTGACACCAACCTTGAAAATATTTGCGCCAATCTCGCGGGCCGGAATCTCGCGCGGGAAACGACACAGGTAGATGCAACCAAGCACCATCTGGCCAAACAACTCGATGATGTCGGTTGCATGCTGCAAAAGATCCAGCGCCTTGTCGCCGATGGCCTGTACACGCGCAAACGGGCGTGGCTGTACAGGCTTTGCCGGCGGACAGGCATCCGCAGCGGACAGCCTGGCAAAGATCTTTCTTTGTACCGCCGTCAGCTCTGCATTCTCAGGCAGCGTGCGCCCCCAGGTTTGCCACAGCAAGACGGCACCCGTACTGTCGATTGCGTCGATGCTGCTGCAATCCCAACGCAAGCCAGGCTTGGCTTCAAGCGCTGCCAATTCGGCACGCAGCGTTTCGAATTCGCGCCCGACCACGGACAAGGTCCATGTGCCCGTCAGCCGAGCAAGCGCGCCATTCTCATCGGCAACGCACTCGACGCCTGCACAGCGAACGTAATGGCGGCCGAGAGCCATCTCAGGTGTGATCCTTTATTTTCAGATTCACACCCAGTGTATGCCACTGCCGCGCCTCGTCATCAAGTGCTGCGGCAGTCAGCGGCATCTCAGCCAGCCAGCCTTCCGGCACACTGAGCTGATAACTCTTCGGCGTGGCTGCCGTGCAGATATCCGGCAGTGGACGCGAATCACGCGCACGGTGCAGCACGACGGCAGTGCGCAAGCAGAAGATCAACAACCACTCCATCGGATCGCGTGCCAAGGGCTGTACACGTTCAAGCTTGCCGCGATGTCCCAGCACAATGCGTGCAAGACGCGCCTGGTCGCGCTTGGAAAAGCCCGGCATGTCAGCGTTCTCGAGCATGTAGGCACTGTGCTTGTGGTAACTCGAATGCGCGACGGAGATGCCAACCTCATGAAGTCGTGCTGCCCAAGACAGGAATTGGGCGTCAACATGCTCACCATCTTCGGCCGCCGGCAGGATCTGGCGCAGGAAGGCCAACGCCGTCGCTTCGACACGCGATGCCTGCTCGGCATCAACACCATAGCGCCGCTGAAAATTCTTGACCGTGGCTTCGCGCAAATCGTCATGGTGGCTGCGGCCAAACAAGTCATACAGCACGCCAAGACGCAGTGCACCGTCCGAGAATTCCATGTGTTCGATATCGAAAGCCTTGAACACCGCCGACATGATCGACAGGCCTCCAGCCAGCACCGGCATGCGATCGCCGCGCAAACCCTCAAGCTTGAGTTGGTGCACGTTGCCAGCCTTGTCCAGCATTTCCGCAAGGCGGGCCATGCCTTCAAGCGTAATGCCTTCATCGTAGCCGCGACCCACCAAGCCGTTCAGCTCGAGCAAGTCGGCGATGGCACGTGCCGTCCCGGACGAACCGACTGCTGTCTCCCAGCCCGTCTCGCGGTAGGCCTGCACGATGGTCTGCAGCTCCTGGCCGGCAGCCAGTTCCGCCTCATGGAACATCTTCCTGCTGAAGCTGCCGCCAGGAAAGAAGCGCAGGCTGTAACTGACACAACCCATGTAAAGCGACTCAAGCTGCAACGGCTTGAAATTGCGACCGATGATGAATTCGGTGGAGCCGCCGCCGATATCCACCACCAACTGCTGACGGCGAGGATTCGGCAGCGAGTGGGCAACGCCGAGATAGATCAGACGCGCCTCTTCACGGCCGGCAATGATTTCGATCGGGAAACCGAGTGCAGCCTCGGCTTGTGCCAGAAAGGCCGCGCCATTCTTGGCAACACGCAAGGTATTGGTAGCAACAGCACGCACCGCTTCGGGAGGAAATCCACGCAGGCGCTCACCGAACTTGGCCATCGCGGCGAGACCGCGCACTTGAGATTCTTCATCCAAGCGCTTGTCCGTCCCCAGACCGGCACCTAAACGAACGGTTTCCTTGATGCCGTCCAGTTCGTAAATCTGGTTGCCGCGCACCTGTCCGACCTGAAGCCGAAAGCTGTTTGACCCCAAATCGACTGCTGCAATCAGCTCGTATTCCAATCTGCGCTCACTCCCAAAAGTGCGTCGATTCTAGCATTCGGTATGCATGCCCCATCTGCTTTCCCGAACATGCAGGACAGAAACGAGGACATAAACAACGGATGGAAAATACTTGAGAGGATGTCATCTTAATGAAACAGAAATGACACAGAATGTGACCAACTGCACTTTCGGCATACATCCATGAACTCGCCCGCCCTGCCACGACAAGTCGCGCCTGAACGTTTTCTTAACCGGGAACTCTCCTTCCTCGAATTCAATCGCCGGGTGTTGGCACAAGCGGCCGACCCTGCGGTGCCGTTGCTGGAACGCCTCAAGTTCATCTGCATCGTCTCGTCCAACATGGACGAATTCTTCGAAATTCGCGTTGCCGGTATCAAGGAGCAACTCAAGCTCGGCAGCGCCCTGCCGGCCAATGACGGCCTGCTCCCGCAGGAGGCTTTCCGTCGTGTCGGCATGCAAGCCCATGGCATCATTGCCGAACAATATGCCCTGCTGAACGATACTCTCCTGCCCGCACTCGCGGCCGAAGGTATTGCTTTCCTGCGCCGTTCGCAATGGACACCTGAACAGCAGGAATGGATACATGCCTACTTCCTGCGCGAAGTCATGCCATTGCTCACACCGATCGGGCTTGATCCGTCGCATCCCTTCCCGCGCGTGCTCAACAAGAGCTTGAATTTCGCCGTGGAGCTGGATGGCACCGATGCCTTCGGACGCAATGGCGGTGCGGCCATCGTGCAGGCGCCACGTGCACTACCGCGCGTGATTCAATTGCCGAAGGAACTGACCGGCCTCGACCATGGTTTCGTGTTCCTCTCGTCGATGCTGCATCAGCACGTCGGCGAACTGTTTTCCGGCATGGACGTGTTGGGCTGCTACCAGTTCCGTGTCACTCGCAACTCGGATCTTTTCGTCGACGACGAAGAAATCAAGAACCTGCGCACTGCGCTACAAGGAGAATTGCCGCAACGCCACTTTGGCGATGCCGTTCGCCTCGAAGTCGCCGACAACTGCTCCGTCGTGATGTCAAACTTCCTGTTGCAGCAGTTTGGCCTCAAGACCGAGGATCTGTATCGCGCACCTGGCATCGTCAATCTCGTGCGCCTGATGTCGGTGCCCGATCTCATTGATCGTCCCGACCTCAAGTACCGCCCCTTCCAGCCATCACTGCCCAAAACACTGAGCAAGCGTCACGACATCTTCGACAGCATCAAGAAGCAGGATATTCTGCTGCATCACCCGTTTCAATCGTTCGAGCCAGTCATTCAATTGCTCGAACAAGCAGCCGATGACCCTGCCGTGGTGGCCATCAAGATGACGGTGTATCGCACTGGCATCGATTCGGTGTTGATGGATCACTTACTGCGTGCCGCCCAGAAGGGCAAGGAAGTTACGGTTGTGGTCGAGTTGATGGCTCGCTTCGATGAAGAAGCCAATCTAAACATCGCCGCGCGGCTTGAAGAAGTCGGTGCACACGTGGTTTACGGTGTCGTCGGCTACAAGACACACGCCAAGATGTTGATGGTGCTGCGCCGCGAACTGGACAACAAGAAGACGGTCTTTCGTCGCTACGTCCACCTCTCCAGCGGCAACTACCATCCACGCACGACGCGTTTCTACACCGACTTCGGCCTGCTCACCTGCAATGATGAGATCGGCGACGACGTCAATGAAATCTTCAAGCAGCTCACAGGCCTCGGCAAGGCACGCAAGCTCAAGCATCTGTGGCAAGCACCGTTCACGCTGCATGCAAACCTGGTTGAATCGATCCGCAAGGAAATCGAAATTGCCAAGGCCGGCCGCAAGGCACGCATCATTGCCAAGATGAACTCGCTGCTCGAGCGGCAGATCATCGAAGCACTCTACGAAGCCAGCCAGGCCGGTGTGGAAATCGATCTCATCGTGCGCGGAGTCTGCGCCCTGCGTCCCGGGGTCAAGGGACTGTCGGACAATATTCGCGTCCGTTCCGTCATCGGTCGTTTCCTCGAACACCATCGCATATTTTGTTTCCATGCCGACGGCGCAGAGCTGGTGTATCTGTCATCGGCCGACTGGATGGAGCGCAATTTCTTCCGCCGCATCGAAATCTGCTTCCCCATTCTGGACGCCAAGCTCAAGCGCCGCGTACTCAAGGAAGGCCTGCGCGTGTATCTGGCTGACAACACACAAGCATGGGAAATGGACAGCGAAGGCAGTTATGCGTTGCCGCAAACGCGACGCACACGCAACGTGGCGCAGGAAGTGTTGCTGGAAAGCCTTTCGGGTACAACGATCCAGGAGATCGAGGAAACCGAAGAGTAGTCAGCCCTTGCCGAGCATCACGCGGTTACGACCAGCGCCTTTGGCTTCATACAACGCTTCGTCGGCAGATGCAACGAAGGTGCGCTCATCCAAGCCTGAGTGCCAGCCAGCAACACCGGCACTGAACGTGATCTTGAGGGGTGGCGTCTGCCCCGGCACAAGCTGGTTCGAGATCGACTGGCGCATGCGATCAATCACCATCACGGCTTCCTTCGCCGAGGTATTTGGCATCAGCAACGCAAACTCCTCACCGCCGTAGCGTGCCAGTACATCGGCGCGACGCATCTGCTGGTTCAATGCATCAACAAGAAACTTGAGCGTGACATCGCCAACCTCATGACCACGCGTGTCATTGACACGCTTGAAGTGATCGATGTCGAGCACACACAAACTCAGTTCGCCACCATAGCGATGTACACGTGCCAACTCAGCACGCAGCAAGGGCGTAAACGCCCGCCGATTGAGGCATCCCGTCAGAAAATCATGCGTTGCCTGTTCGTGCAGCTCGTTGTTCAATTCTGATAGCCTGGTGTTAGCAGTCTCCAGACGCTGGCGATCGCTACGGGCGCGCAAAAAATAAAACAAACCGACCCACAAACTCCAGATCAGCCCGGACACACCGATAGCGCCAACCAGAAAGACGGTATTTTTCTGCCAGCGCGCATCGCGCAACATGTCGAAATCCATCATCACGTGAATGATCAAGCCAGGGTCTGTCATGACGCGACTGCCCATCAACACAGGCATGTCGTCAAACAGCATGATGCCCGGATACTCGCTCACACCTGCCGACTGCAAAGGCAGTGGTGGAAAATCATCGCGGGCATATCGGCTGTGGACTTGCTCCGGCGTTAATCGATCAATCGTCGTTTCGCCGGGCATTGCATTGAACATGAAACGCGGCTCATCAGTCAGCACGACGATGCCGTAGTTGTCGCTGACCAAGGTATCGCCGATACGCGCCAAATGCTGCAGACGCGATTGATTGAGCTTGATAGCGACGGTACCGACAACCTTGCCATGATCAAAAATCGGCATCGAGAAATAAAAACCCGGCACCTTGCTCATTCGCCCCATCGCAAACTGGTAGCCAGGTATTCCGCTCATGGCCATTCTGAAATGCATGCGGTCGCTGAAATCCCTGCCGATGGGACTATTGACAGTACCCGCATTGCTGGATGCCACGCAGAGGCCCGTAGCGTTCATGATGTAGACCAGATCTACGTTGAAGCTGCCGGAAAGCTTTTTCAGGAAACGATTGGCCTCGGCCACTTTGGCCGGCGACCGAATTGCATCCAGCACATGGCCCTCGTCTGCCAACCATCCGCCCAGATTTCGTGCTTGTGTAAAGACGGTTTGGAGATCGCTTTCAGCATCGTTGAGTTGGCTTTCAATGACAATGCTTTGGCGTTGCGTCGCAAGCTCAACACGTCGATCTTGCCAATGCTCGGCACCACTCCAGACAAGCACGAGGATCATCGGCAAACACAGCAGCGTCATGCCACTGGCCAGCAATAGCGGGGAAGCCTCACGCCAGCGTGAAAAATGCGTGCGTACGATTGCGCGCAATTTCCTCATGCTTCACTTCCCTTTCCCGGATATCCGTTCACGCTCGTTGTCACACCATGTCCAGCCATCGCTCAACCGCGCCGCACGGATACCACTCCAGACACCTCATGCAGCAACGCAAGAATTCGTTTCAGCTTGTCCAGTCCAGGCAATTCAACGGTAAAGGACATATTGGCACCGCCCTGGCGCGACAGCGTATTCACTGCCGTAACATTGACCTTCTCTCGCGATAGCAGTTCCGAAATGTCGCGCAGCAGGCCCTGTCGATCGCTGGCTTCGATCTTGAGGTCGACGGAGTAAACACCCTCGGTACGCCCGCCTTCATCCGAGTGTCCCCAGCTCACCTCAATGCGGCGCTCGGGATTGCGCATCACCATGTTGCGGAAGTTCGGACATTCGGCGCGATGGACTGATACGCCGCGACCGCGCGTGACGAAACCGGCAATCGCATCCGGCGGCACCGGCTTGCAGCAACGTCCGAGTTGCGTCAGCAACTTGTCGACCCCGACGATCAGGACATCGCCGCTGCCAGCCTTGCTGCGCTTGGTCTGAATTTCCGGTAGCTGCGGCGCTTCGGCCACTGCGCCATGCAAAACCTGACGCAGCGCATTCGGGCCAATTTCGCCGCGTGCGACACCGAGATACAGCTCATCGCTGCTCTTCAGTCCAAGCTTTTGTGCCAGTTCTTCAATATTGGATTGTGTCTGGCCTTCGCGCTGCAACTCCTTGGCGAGCAGTACCCGCCCCTGTGCCAGCAGCTCCGCCTCCTCCTGAGCGGCGAACCATTGCCGCGCCTTTTGCTTGGCGCGATGCGTGACCAGATATCCCTGTGCCGGCACCAGCCAGTCGCGTGATGGTCCGCCGGCTTTTGCAGCAATGATCTCGACGCTCTGGCCATTCTTGAGTGGTGTATTGAGCGGCACCAATTGGCCGTCAACACGCGCACCGCGGCAGCGATGACCCAGATCGGTATGCAGACGATAGGCAAAGTCCACTGGCGTCGCGCCACTGGCGAGGTCAATCACCTTGCCCTGTGGCGTCATGACATAGATGGTGTCATCCAGCGATGCCCGCTTGAACTGCGCCACCCATTCGGTGCTGTCGGTGATTTCGTCACGCCAAGACAGCAGTTGCCGCAGCCAGGCAATCTTGTCCTCATATTCACCTTCGGCCTTGGCCGACGTACCCGATTCCTTGTAGCGCCAGTGTGCAGCCACGCCGAGCTCTGCATGCTGGTGCATCTCGTGGGTACGAATCTGCACCTCCAGTGCACGACCATCGTCGGCCATCACGGCGGTATGCAGCGAGCGGTAGAAATTACCCTTCGGATGTGAAATGTAGTCGTCGAACTCCTTGGGGATCGGCTGCCAGAATTGGTGCACGAGGCCCAATGCCGCATAGCAATCCTTGATTTCGTCGACGATGATGCGCAAGGCACGCACGTCATACACCTCGGAGAAAGCCAGGTCCTTGCCGCGCATCTTGTTCCAGATACTGTAGATATGCTTGGGCCGACCATACACCTCGGCTTTGATGCCTTGTGCCGCAAGTTCCTTTTTCAGCCTCGCAACCGAACGCTCGATGAAATCCGCCCGCTCAAGGCGACGTTCATCCAGCATCTTCGCGATGCGCTTGTAGGTCGCCGGATCGAGAAAGCGAAAGGACAAATCCTCCAACTCCCACTTCAGTTGCCACACACCCAGGCGATTTGCCAGCGGCGCGTAGAGCTCCAGCGCCTCGCGTGCGAAAGCATCCCGCAGCGGCGTATGCTCTGCCCCCTTGACCTCGGTCAGATAACGCAAGGTTTGCGTACGACTGGCAAGGCGAAGCAGTACCACGCGCACATCATCTGCCATGGCCAGCAGCATCTTGCGCAGAACCTCGGCCTGCGTCCTGATTTCCGCGGGCGACGCGGAATCATGCAACGCGGCGAGCCTTAGTCCTTTCAGGCGTTGCAGACCGAGCACCAGATCGGCAACCGGCTTGCCGAACTTCTCGCTCAAAATCTCATGCGGCGACTCAAATGCATCGCCCACGGCGAATAGCAGCGCCGCCACACGCGTATCGGCATCCACTTCGAGGCTGGCCACGAGCGCCGCTACGCCAATGGCGTGCGCGAGCATGTCCTCGCCGGTGGCGACGGTACGCCCGGCGTAAACTTCTCGCGCAAGCGCGAGCGCCTGCATCACGGTGGAAGATGCTGTCGGGTCGAGCCCGGCAGAAAGTCCGACCAGTGTGTCTTCAGCGGTATTCTCTGTCACTGCAACCATAGCCGCGATTATCCCATGCTGGACCTCATCAAGCGTCTGTTCACGAGCACGGCCAACAACCCCGTTTCGGAAGCCCAATGGCAGGCGGCCGAAGCCTGTTTGCCTTTTCTCGCATACCTTGATGAAGAAGAACGCTCCCGCCTGCGCATGCTGGCGCTCGATTTCATCCGGCGGAAATCGTGGCAAGGCGCGCACGCTCTCGTCATCACGCTGGAAATGCAGCTCGTTATTGCACTACAGGCATGCCTGCTGATTCTCAAACGCGATGTGTCGGAATACGATGGCTGGGTCGAAATCGTCCTCTACCCAGGCGATTTCATCATCCCGCGCGAAGTCATGGACGAAGACGGCATCGTCCATGAATACGACGACGAAGTGCTCGGCGAAGCCTGGGACGGCGGCCCATTGCTGTTATCGTGGCAGGAAGGCGGAGGCAATGTCGATGGCATCAACGTCGTTATCCATGAATTCGCGCACAAGCTCGATATGAACACCGGTTTCGCCGATGGCATGCCGCCCTTGCCCGATGCCGCCGCGCGACGGCAATGGGTGCGCGTTTTCACCGAGGCCTACACGCGCTTCTGCGAACGCGTCGATAGCGAAGAGACAACGGAAATCGATCCCTACGCCGCAGAAAGCCCGGCCGAATTCTTTGCCGTTGTCAGTGAAGTTTTTTTCGAAGCACCCGAAATTCTCAAGCGCGACTATGCTGATGTGTATGCCGAGCTTGCATCCTTCTATCGGCAAACACCCTAGTCCTCACAAGGAGACGTGGTTATGAGAAAGCTCGCCCCCGCGCTGTTGCTTGCTGTTGCAGGCACTTGCTTCGCCGCTGACATCACCGTGCCGATGAATGTCGTCGATGAAAACGGTATCGGCCCTGCCGCTGGTCAGGTCACTGTCAGCGAAACACCCTACGGACTTGTCTTCACACCCAAACTGACGGGCCTGATGCCGGGCTTGCATGGTTTCCACGTGCACGAGAATCCCAGTTGCGCCGCGCTGGAAAAAGATGGCAAGAAAGTCCCCGCGCTTGCTGCCGGCGGCCATTACGACCCGGGCAAAACCGGCCATCACGGTACGCCGTGGGGTGACGGCCATCTCGGTGATCTACCGCCCCTCTACGTTGCTGCCGATGGCACCGCCACACAGCCGGTACTCGCTCCGCGGCTGAAGCTCTCCGATCTGCCCGGCCATTCGCTGATGATCCATGCCGGCGGCGACAATCATTCCGACCACCCCATGCCGCTCGGTGGCGGCGGTGCACGCATCGTCTGCGGTGTCATGCCTTGATTTCCTGTGCCTTGGTCCGGCGGCGCTAACGTCCACCGACACTCATGAACGGTGCGTCAGCGCCGCTGCGACTGCATCCATCACATCAGCCCAATTGCCGCCAGGCGCCTGTCGGAACAAACGCATGACACCCGGATACCACGGCGTGGTGTCGATATCCTTGAGCCAGCGCCCGTCGGTCTTGTAATCCGCCAGCAGTAACCAACAAGGCTTGCCGAGTGCGCCAACCAGATGCGCCACGGCACTGTCGATGCTGATGACAAGATCAAGATTGGCAACAGCTGCAGCGGTATCACCGAAGTCGCGGAACTGCGTGGCGAGATCGGTCAGCGGCAGCGGCGGCAGGTCCTGGCCGGCATGCGGTTGCCCTTGCCAGAGCTGCAGACTGAACCAACGCACACCCGGAATGGCCGCCAACGGTGCAAACACGGAAGTATCGTAAATCGACCGATCGGCATCGTTCTCGAAATTGGCATTGCCGCGCCAGACGAGCCCGATCTTCAGGCCAGGCTGGTCTCCGATGATTGACGCCCAGCGTTGAACATCCACGGTATCGGCATGCAGATACGGATATTCACCTTGAACGACATCCGGACGCGTGCCGAACAGATACGGAAACATCATCGGCACGATCCAGTAATCCCAAGTTCCCGTCGGCGGATCAATCTGGATCGGGATCAATTCATCCACACCGGGCAAACACTTGAACAGACGCAACAGGCCGGGGTGGCACATCACCGTCACGCGGGCCGCGCCATGTTGCGACTTAAGCAACGGGATGTAGCGACAAAACTGGAGCATATCGCCGTGTCCGGCCTCATACGACACGAAAATGGACCTGCCTTGCAAAGGTTCGCCATGCCATTGCGCAAAAGACAGGCGCTTGGCCGTATTCGCCACCCAGTCGCTACCTTGCAAACAGGCAAAACCCTCTTCCCAGCGTCCCTGACGAATCAGGATGTAGGCAAGATTGAAACGCAGGCCCCGATAATCGGGCGAAATCTGCATGCCGGTGCGATAGCACTGCTCGGCCTCCGCCTCTCGCTTCATGCAGGCGAGTAGCGCGCCAAGATTCGTATAGGTTCCGGGCTCGTCGGTACGGATCGCCAGGGCCATGCGGTACTGGATTTCGGCTTCGATCAGGCGCTTCTGCTTGTGTAACATCGCGCCAAAATTGCGCAGCGTTTGCGTTTGCCAGGGCTGCAGCTCAAGCGCGCGGCGATAGTGCGGCTCGGCCTCGGCCATGTGGCCCTGATGCTCAAGTGCCAACGCCAGATTGGCATGCGCCTCGGCCAGGTCGGGTTGCAATGCCAGCGCCTCGCGCAGGGCCGCTTCGGCCCCGGACAAATCACGCGTGCTGAGCAGGCGGGTTCCTTCGTAGAAACGGTCGGCAGCAGTGGTCGTCATCAGACAATAAAGGGGTTTATGTGGTTGAATACCGCACCCCGAATATACCGTGCCCGGCACGGGTTCCGACCTACGTTCAATCCGGCTTCACTGGATCACAATGAAACAAAGAATTTCCAACCTTGTCCTGATCGGCATGCCCGGTGCAGGCAAGAGCACCGTCGGCGTGATGCTGGCAGAAAAGACCAATCGTCATTTCGTCGATACCGATGCATTGATCGAGAAAGCCCAAGGCCGCAGTCTGCAGGACATCGTGGACAAAGACGGCTACCTTGAACTGCGTCGTATCGAAGAAACCGCCCTGTTGGAGATTTCGGTACAGGATCACGTCATCTCGACCGGCGGCAGTGCGGTATACAGCAGCGCTGCAATGGATCACCTGAAAATCGGTGCCACTGCAGTCTTTCTCGATGTCAGCCTGGAGACACTGGAAGAACGCATTCCCAATTTCAGTACACGTGGTTTGGCCAAGCGTCCCAATCAGAGTTTTTCGGAACTCTTTGAGGAACGCAACGGCCTTTATCGCAAGTTCGCCGATGTCACCGTGAAGTGCGATGGATTGACTGCGGACGAAGTATGCGACCGCATCATCGCAGCGACGTCCTGACACAACAGGGAGCATTGTTTCATCATGTCCAAGAAAATCCTGTCCGCCATCATCGCCGTATTGCTTTTGGTCATTGCCGCATTCGCGCTCAACCCATCTGCAGCACAGCATCGCGATGCGATACGGGATGCGGTCGCCGATCAAAGCCCCATTGCCGGGATACTCGGACTCGGAGCGCTGGTATCGCTTGCAACCAACTACCATTCAGCTGGCGTTTTCTCGTATACCAAGGCCGATGATCGCGTCATATCCATCGGCGCGTTTGGCCTGGTGCATGTGATCCGGCGCAGTACACAGGAATAACTGTTTCCCCTCGCCGTACAATCGGCCTTCACATTCGTCTCCGGGTGAATTGTCCGCAGCAATGGTCAACGCCATTTTCGGAAAACTGAAACTCTTCCTCATCGAACGTCTGCGGCCGGGCGAAATGCAGCGCATGCTGGCGATCGCCGCCGTCGTAGGCGTTGCCGGTGCATTGGCAACACTGGGTTTCCGTCTCGCCATTGCCGGCCTCGAAGATTTGCTGCTTGGCCGCAGCGACAGCCTTGTGCAAGCAGCCATGGCACTGCCGTTGTGGTTGCGCCTTCTGTTCCCTGCGGTCGGTGGTGTCATTGCCGGTTTGTTGTTGCAGTGGGCACATCGTTGCCACAGCACTTCGGTATCGGACGACTACATGGAAGCCATCGCGCTCGGCGATGGCCGACTTGATGTTCGCGAATCGGCGATCAAGGCAGCGTCGTCTGCAATTACCGTCGCCACGGGGAGCTCGATCGGCCGTGAAGGCTCCATGGTGCAACTTGCATCGGTCGCCGCCTCCTGGATCGGCCAGGGACTCAAGATCTCCAAGCCGCGCCTGCGTCTCATCGTTGCCTGTGGCGCAGCGGCCGGTATCACGGCAGCGTACAACGCGCCAATCGCCGGCGCACTGTTCGTTTCGGAAATCGTGTTGCGCTCAATCACCATCGATGCACTCGGTCCGCTGCTGGTCGCCTCGATTCTGTCGCACATCACGATGCACCAGTTCCTTGGCTTTGGCCCGGCGTATCACATTCCGCCACTGTCACTGATACCCGGCGCCGGCATGAAAATATTCGCGCTGCTCGGCCTCTTGGCCGGGATTACCGCACCGCTGTTCCTCACGCTGCTCGAAACAACACGCAAGGGCTTCAAGCAACTTGCCTTGCCCCTGTGGGCAAAACTCGGCCTGGGTGGACTCATCGTCGGTGCGATTTCAGTGGCCTATCCAGCAGTCTGGGGCAACGGTTACAGCGTGGTCGACTCGATCCTCCAAGGCCAATGGGCATGGCAGGCATTGCTCATGTTGCTGATATTCAAACTATTGGCAACAGCCGCCTCCACTGGTTCAGGTGCAGTCGGCGGCGTATTCACGCCGACGCTTTTTGTCGGTGCTGCGCTTGGCGCATTGTTTGGTTTTGCAATGCAGTCCGTCGGCCTGTCCATCGGCGTCAATGTACCGGCAGCCGCCTGCGTTGCCGTCGGCATGGGTGCATTCCTCGCAGCAACCACACATGCGCCGCTAATGGCGACATTGATGATTTTCGAAATGACCGGCGACTACAACCTCGTCGCACCGCTGATGCTCGCGTGCGTTCTTGGCTATGTCATTTCACGTGTGCTTTTTCCGCGCTCGATTTACGCCCGCTCACTGCCCGCCGGTCCAAGCGCTGCGTTCGCCACAATGAGTGCAGGCGACATCCTGCGTAAGGACCCGCCAACCGCACTGCGCAACAGCCCTGCCAGCGACATTGAGCGTCAATTCCTGAACCGGCGCTGGCCGCATGTCTATATCGTCGATGCCGATGGTCATTTTTGCGGCGCCGTGTCGGTTCACGACTTCTCTCCGCATGTGCGCAATGGTGCCGACATGAAGTCGCCACTTGCCGATGACTTGCTCAATACCGTCTATCCACGCGTCACACCCGACATGAGCCTGGGGCGTGTGCTCGAGGTATTTGCCGGGCACAGCGGCGAACGCCTGCCGCTGGTCGACGAACAAGACAAGCTGCTCGGTTATCTGTCCAAGACAGACCTCATCCTGCTGCTTGGCGAAAGCGTCGCCAAGATCTGACGTTGCCAGGCAATGAATCAAAACACCGCTCAATACGCCAGTGATGCCTCATCACCCCACAGGCGTGACATCTGAATCGGGAAATCGATTGTTTCAATTGTCAGCACGTCAGTGATCTTGTAGTCGCTCATCGCGGTCCGGCGCGGTAGCGGTTCGGTCAGCGGCTCGCCCTTGGGGCTGATCATGGCAAAAGCAGTCGGCGTATCGGGATTGCGCGGCGACGGTGTCTTGACCACGGCAACTTCGTTGTTCTTGAGACGCACAATCGTCCCCGGCGGATACAAGCCGACGATGCGGCGCAGATGCGCCGCGACCGATGCATTGATTTGCTCGCCCTGCTGTTCCAGCAAAGCCTTGAGTGCCAGGCCCGGCGCCCTGGCAGCACGATAGCTGCGTGAAGACACCTGAGCGCAGTATCGATCGGCCAAGGCAATAACTCTTGCGCCTGGCTCGATGGCGACACCAATCAGGCCGTTGGGATAGCCGGAGCCGTCTTCGCATTCATGATGCTGCTCAACACAACGCAGCCAAACCGGATCTTCGACACCGAGCTTCTTCAGGCGCAACACGCTTTGTTCTGGATGCGCAGCAATCAGGCCGCGCAGCTTGGGATTGAGCTCGCCCTTGATTTCATTCAGCTTGTCCTGCACTTCGTACATGCCGATATTCATCGTCAACGCGGCCGCAGTAATGGTGCGTGCCTCGTGATCGGGCATGGACATGGCTTTGCACAACAGATTGCAGATCACTGCCGTGTTGATGTGATGCCGCGCCGCATAGCTGATGTCCTGCAACAGCAGAATGGTTGCGATGGAAACATCTGCATTGGTCTCGCAGGCCTGATCCACCAGTTCGGCAACGCGGCCGATGTGAACCGGAAAAACCAGCTCGGCCTTGGGATTCGTGATCGCCCGGTTGAACAGGCGACGTGCATCCAGCAGCAATTGCAGGGCATTGGATTTTTCGGTCGGCAAGATACGCTTGTCAGCACCGACGCCTTCGCCCAGATCCTTGATGAACAAGCCATCTTCGAACAGGCGATCAAGCACGCGCTGCGAATCGATACGCGAACCGCGCCGCAGCAGCAACACGCCGTCGGCATCAAGAATATCCTGTGATACAGGCTCCCCGACATGGATCGCCCCCGCAGAAATGCGGTACGCCATCTGTCCTTTGCCAATACTGATTCTTTGAACCACTCCGCCTCCCCGCGGACGCAACCGAATCTATCGAAGTTTCGCGACTATTTACGCTTCATCCTGCCGATCCGCATTAGCGCCTTGTTGCTGTTGTTGTTCTGCCGCCTTGGCGCTTTTCCGCTGTGGCGCTTGCTGCAGCGGCACATCGTAACCTACTTCCTTGTGAACGTCCGGCACACCTCGCTCACCCTCCACCCAAGGCTCGGGCGCACGACGCAGATCAAGTGTGAACGGATAATCGGGGTTGCGGCCTTCACGGCGCACATGCAGTTCGCCCGGTGTATGGCCATGGCTCCAGAAGCGCGCCAGACGTCGCGACTCGGCCTCATTGGCATTGACCGGAAAGGTATCGTAATTGCGGCCGCCTGGATGTGCCACATGATATGTACAACCGCCAATGGAACGACTACTCCAGCTGTCGACCAGATCAAACACCAACGGCACATGCACGCCAATGGTCGGATGCAGTGCAGACGGCGGACTCCACGCCCGATAACGTACGCCGGCCACATATTCACCACGCACACCCGTCGGCGTCAGCGGCAACGGGCGGCCATTGCAAGTCAGTACATGACGGGTGTCGTTCATGTTGCGTACGCGGACCTGCATGCGCTCGACCGAGGAGTCGACATAACGCGCCGTACCGGCCGTTGAAACTTCTTCACCAAGTACATGCCAAGGCTCAATGGCCTGTCGCAACTCGATTTCAATGCCTTCGTAGGCCACCGTGCCATAACGTGGAAATCGGAATTCGACGAATGGCGAGAACCATTCGTGCTCAAAAGCGTAGCCGGCATGCTGCAAGTCGGTGACGACATCACGCAAATCGTCGGCAATGAAATGCGGCAGCATGAAACGATCGTGCAGCTCGGTGCCCCAACGTACCAACCGACCGTGATATGGCTCGCGCCAGAAGCGCGCCACCAAGGCGCGCAACAACAACATCTGCAGCAAGCTCATGCGAGCATGCGGCGGCATTTCGAAGGCACGGAATTCAACCAGCCCCAAGCGGCCCGTCGTACTGTCAGGCGAATACAGCTTGTCGATACAAAACTCGGAACGATGCGTATTTCCTGACAGATCGACCAGCAAATTGCGCAACAGCCTGTCCACCAGCCATGGCTGCAGGCTTTCCGCACCGGGTTTCAGCCGCTCGCGCATCTGTTGAAAAGCAATTTCGAGTTCGTACAGACTTTCGTGGCGCGCTTCGTCCACTCGCGGTGCCTGGCTGGTCGGGCCGATGAACATGCCCGAGAACAGATAAGACAGCGAAGGATGGTTTTGCCAATAGCTGATGAGGCTCATCAACACATCCGGGCGACGCAACATCGGCGAATCAGCCGGTGTGGCGCCACCGAGCGTGACGTGATTACCTCCGCCGGTGCTGGTATGCCGCCCATCCAGCATAAATTTGTCGGTACCAAGACGCGACTGGCGTGCATTTTCATACAAGGTCTCGATGTTCTCCACCAGTTCCGGCCAACTGCGCGCCGGCTGGATATTGACCTCGATGACGCCGGGATCAGGCGTGACCTTGAAATCCCGCAGGCGCGGATCATGCGGCGGTGCATAACCTTCGATACGCACCGGTGTGCCGGCTTTTTCGGCCACCGTTTCAACTGCGGCGAGCAACTCGACATAATCATCGAGGAGTGCCAATGGCGGCATGAAAATATGCAAGATGCCCGCACGCACTTCGACGCACATCGCGGTATGAATGATCTCGCGCGGATCGTAATCTGCAGCATCGGCCTTGCCGGTCTCTTCGGCCAGCTTGCGCTCGCTGTGTTTCTTGGCTGCGCTGGGCAAATCATTCGTGTCGGCAAAAGGATCGGGCGGAAAATCGATCTCCGCATCCTCGGGTGCGACCCACGGCAGAGAAGCCAGGGGCAAACGCAAGCCCATCGGCGAATCGCCGCCAACGAGAAACACATACTTGCGGCGCACAGGCCAGATGCTGGAACGCCAACCGGGCAACGCACCCGGCACGTCCATCTTGCCCTTCTTCACCAAGGGTCGCGCGCGTGGTTTGAGCGGCAGCACATAACCCACGGCTTCGTTCAAGTTGCGTGCCATGGTTTCGGCGATGCGACGACGCGTATCAGTACTGCCCAGATCGGCCGTAATCGGATCAAGATTTTCTGGCCAGCGCGACTCTTCATCGACTGCCAGTAGAGGATCTTCGTAAGCGGGCAGCACATAGCGCGATGGCACGCCGAGTTGCACGGCCAATGCCTTGAGGAAAACACCCGCATCGGCAGCTGCACGATCATCCTTCAAATCACCGTGATCAAGCAGCGATGTCTTTTTCCACAAAGGCACACCATCCGTGCGCCAATAGCAGCCAAGCGCCCAGCGCGGCAACGGCTCGCCCGGATACCACTTGCCCTGGCCAAAATGCAGCAGTGCACCCGGCGCAAAGGATTGCTGCATGCGCTTGAGTAATTGCCCGGCCAGCTCGCGTTTTTTATCGGACAGCGCAGTGAAATTCCACTCCTCGCCCTCCATGTCGTCGATAGACACAAAGGTCGGCTCACCGCCCTGTGTGAGGCGCACATCGTGTTGCTTGAGCTCCTTGTCCACTACATGGCCGAGGTTGAGGATGGCCTGCCATTGGGCATCGGTGTAAGGCTTGGTGACGCGCGGATCTTCGTGGATACGCACTACATTCATGGAAAAATCCATGTGCGCTTCGCAGATGCCGGTCGCACCAATCACCGGTGCCGCTGACGACGGCATCGCTGTGCAGGCCAACGGAATATGGCCTTCACCGGCGAACAAACCTGACGTCGGATCAAGGCCGACCCAGCCTGCGCCAGGAATGTAGACCTCGCACCACGCATGCAGATCGGTAAAGTCCTTATCGGTGCCGGATGGCCCGTCGAGCGCCTTGATGTCGGCAACCAATTGGATCAGATAGCCGGAAGCAAAACGCGCCGCCAGGCCGAAATGTCGCAGTGCCTGCACCAGCAGCCATGCTGAATCGCGACAGGAACCACGTGCGAGTTCAAGCGTTTGCTCCGGCGTCTGCACACCCGCCTCCAGACGCACGATGTAGCCGATTTCCTGTTGTGCCACCAGATTGATGCCGACGAGGAAATCGACAATGCGCTGTCCCGGCTTGACGACTGTCGCTTTGATTTTTTGGACCCACGCCGCAAACAATGGGCCGCATTGATCGCCTGCCTCGCATTCGAGATATGGCGTCAGTTCTCGCGCAAGCTGCGGCGGATATTCAAAGGGAAAAGTTTCCGCGTATTCCTCGACAAAGAAATCGAAGGGGTTGATCACCGTCATGTCGGCGATCAGATCAATCGTGATGTCGATATGATCAGACGGCTCCGGGAATACCAGTCGTGCCAGCCAGTTGCCGTAGGCATCCTGCTGCCAATTGACGAAGTGATTGGCCGGGCTGACCTTGAGTGAATACCCCGTTACCGGCGTACGCGCATGTGCAGCAGGCCGCAGGCGCACTTCGTGCGGCCACAGCCGCACGGGGCGATCAAATTTGTAGGAAGTACGATGATTGAGCGCGACGCGGATGGTCATGGCAAGCGCGGGAGTTTTACTCCCATTCAAAGTCCGGTAACTTCAGAAACACTTGGCGCAGGCCTTCACCCCATTGCTCGCGCAAATTGCTCATATAGCTGTCGCGCTCGTCGAAGCGGCGTGTCTTGTTCACACAGAACGAATCGCGGTCGTAGCACAACAGGTCGATGGGCATGCCCACCGAGAGATTCGATTTCATGGTCGAATCGAAGGAGACGAGCACGCATTTGATCGCATCATCCATGTCCGTGTCGGACTTGATGACGCGATCGAGAATCGGCTTGCCGTATTTCACCTCACCGATCTGGAAATACGGCGTCTCGGTCATGGCCTCGATGAAATTGCCTTCCGAGTACACGAGAAACAGACGCGGTGCCTCACCGGCAATCTGCCCACCAATGATGAAGTTGGCGCTGCTGTCGACATTGTTTTGCAACAGAAACGGGGCATCGCGTTCGCGTACCTGGCGCAGCGCTTCGCCCACCATGTAGGCAACGTCAAACATGGTCGGTGCATTCATGATGCTCGGCGTACCGTCGGTCCGGCGCAAATTCTGGTCGAGCTGGTTCAGGGTGGCTTGCGTGACAGCGAGATTGCCGGAGCAAAGCGTGACGATGACGCGCTCGCCCGGGGACTCGAACACGCGCATCTTCTTGAAAGTGGAAACATTGTCGATACCCGCATTGGTGCGGGAATCAGAAGCGAACACGATACCTGCATCGGTCATCGTGGCGGCGCAATAGGTCATGGACGAATCCGGTCAGAACAGGGTGGGACGGGATGTTTAGCCTAGCTCAAGCATGGTTTATGAACAAGCCGCACATGGCCTCAATCCGCGCTCACGTAGAAATACGTCGCATTGATGCATTCACCCAGATTACGCAGGCGCAGCAAGCAGCGTGTCAGATACTCATGCAAGCCTTCCGAGATGATGTCCTCGATGCGTCCGAAGCGCAATTCGGAGTACAGACGCCCGGACAGGCGCATCAGCTCGTCGGCCCGTGTGCCGTTCAGCGCACGAATCTGTGCATCGATTTCCTCCATGCAGGCATGCAGTGAACGCGGCATGTCGGCACGCAGGATCAGCAACTCCGCCACCCGGCGAGGTGTGATGGCATCGCGATACACCTTGCGGTAGGTTTCAAACGCCGACACTGACCGCAGCAGTGCACCCCATTGGTAGTAATCGGCCACACCACCTACATCCTGCAGGCTGGGCAACAGGATGTGGTACTTCACGTCGAGGATGCGCATGGTGTTGTCGGCGCGCTCAAGGAAAGTACCCAGCCGAATGAAACGGAAACCTTCGTCGCGCAGCATGGTGCCGTACGTGATGCCGCGCGAGAGATGGGAACGTTCCTTGACCCATTCAAAGAAGGCCGACACACCATCAGCGGGAATTCCACGTGCTGCGACGCCGCGCATTTCCAGCCAGGTCGCGTTCAGCGCTTCCCACATTTCCGAAGTGATCGAACCGCGCACGGCCCGCGCATTCTCGCGCGCCGCCTTGAGGCTGGAATAAATGCTGGCGGGATTGTTTTCATCGAGCGCCATGAAATGGACAACCTTGTCGGCAGTAATGTCCTTGTGTCGTTGCGAGAACTCGTAATGCAGGCCACTGATCGACAGCACCGCGCCCCATTCCTGAAACGGCTCTTGCGTCGCCTGCTTCAACAAGGACATCTTGTAGGTAATGTCGAGCATGCGCGCGGCATTCTCGGCACGCTCGATACAGCGCGCCATCCAGAAGAGATGATCTGCGGTACTCGATAGCATTTACGCCTCCGACAGGCCGCCACAGCGCGGCATGAGCAAAAAAGCAGAACGGTCGCACCGCGACCGGATGGCGATTGTTGCCATTCAGTACTCCAGCACCCAGGTGTCCTTGGTGCCACCGCCCTGCGACGAATTCACCACCAGCGATCCCTCCTTCAGCGCGACACGCGTCAGGCCGCCGGGCACCATGGTGATCTCTTCGCCGCAGAGAACAAAAGGACGCAAATCGATATGGCGCGGTGCAATGCCGCTCTCCACAAACGTCGGGCATGTCGACAGCGCCAGCGTCGGCTGGGCAATGTAATTGGAAGGGTTGGCGAGAATCTTGTCGCGGAAGATACGTCGCTCTTCCGCACTGGCCGTCGGGCCAACCAGCATGCCGTAACCGCCGGACCCGGCAACCTCCTTGACCACCAGTTCGGCCAGATGGTCGAGCACGTATTTAAGATCGTCGGGCTTCGACAATTGCCAGGTCGGCACATTGGAAAGAATCGGCTCTTCGCCAAGATAGAAGCGAATCATCTCCGGCACATGGATGTACATCGACTTGTCGTCCGCAATGCCCGTTCCGACGGCATTGGCGAGCGTCACTCTACCTTTGCGATAAGCCTCGAAAAGACCGGGGACGCCGAGTACAGAATCCTTGCGGAAGGCCAGCGGATCGAGGAAGTCGTCGTCAAGACGGCGGTATATCACGTCCACCCGCTGCGGCCCATGCGTAGTGCGCATATAGACGTTGTCATCCTGCACGAACAGGTCGCTTCCTTCCACCAACTCCACACCCATCTGCTGGGCAAGGAAGGCATGCTCAAAATAGGCGCTGTTGAATTGACCCGGCGTGAGCACCACGACCGTCGGTTCAGCCACGCCGTTGACGGCAACGGCGCGCAGGTTCTCCAGCAACAGATCAGGGTAATGATCGACCGGCGCAATCGGCTGGCGCGAGAACAAATCCGGCAGGAGTCGCATCATCATCTTGCGGTCCTCCAGCATGTACGACACGCCGGAAGGTGTGCGCAGGTTGTCTTCCAGTACGTAGTATTCGCCCTCGCCGGCACGCACGATGTCGATGCCGGCGACATGCACGTAGATGCGTCCCGGTAGGTCAAGGCCGATCATCTCGCGCCGGAACAAGGGGTTTTGCAGCACGGCCTCCTCAGGAATGCGGCCGGCCTTGAGAATGTCCTGATCGTGATAGACATCGTGCAGGAAGGCATTGAGCGCCTTCACGCGCTGGCGCAACCCAGCTTCCATGACTTTCCACTCATGCGCGGGAATGATGCGCGGCAGGAGATCAAAAGGAATCAGGCGCTCCTTGCCCGCATCCTCGCCATACACGGTGAAGGTGATGCCGACACGGTGAAAGGCCAGATCGGCCTCTTCACGCTTTCTCGCAACCACCTCGGCCGGTGTCTGGGCAAGCCAGGTGGCCAGGCTATCGTAATGTGCACGCACCTGTGCATCGGCGGCATACATCTCGTCATAGATGAACTTCTTTGATGACATGCTTGCGGTCCCCACGTCGTCGCAACCTCAGGGAAGTCGCGGATGAAAACACCTGACAGTCAACCAACAGCACGAAGTGTGCCCACTTGATCGGCCCCTGTTTTCATGGGGATTTTGCAAGTCAATGCACCGTTCCGAACTGCAGAGACCGACTATACGCTCAGAGTTGGGGCACAAAAAAGAAGCAAGACACTCTACATGCCCATCAATCGGGCATCAGGCTTTTTTGCAGGGATGACCGATAGTCACGGCGATACATGATGATCACCACCCAGGTCGTTGCACCGATGAAGAACCAGGGTTGGATGAACCAGGCCAGTGCGGCCAGCCCGAAATAATAGGATCGCACGCCTTTGTTGAACTCCTCGCCAGCCATGGAATTCACCGCCACCATTTTTTGCGCATAACTATCGCAGCCATTTTCCGCAGCCGCCACCGTCTTCATGTCCGGCGCGCCGCCGATCATGATGGACAGCAGATTGAACTCGCGCAGCGCCCACGAAAAATTGAAGTAGGCAAACACGAACACGATGATCAGCAGTACCAGGCGAAGCTCGGACAAGGCCGGATCACTCTTGCGTGCAAACGGCAACTCGGCGAGTACGCCGATGGTGTTATCGAGCGTTCCCCACAAGGCCATCAGGCCGGCAATCACATAGATCGTGGTATTGGCATAAAAGGTCACGCTGCTGATCAAGTTGCCGACGAGGCTTGAATCCACGACGCGGTTATCACGTCGCAGCAGTTGCCGTGCCCACATCAGGCGATAGTTGTGCGAAACACCGACCAGGGACTGTCGTGCCAGCGGACCGTGCGTGGTAAACCAGTTGTAGCCGATCCAGCAGAAGAGAAACCACGCCAGGGCAAATGCATCGAGCGGAGCCATTCCCCCGGTAAGCAAATTTTTCATGCGACGTTATTCCTTTTTTCCTAGCCGCACTCTATCGATTTTGCAGACGCGCCACCAGCCCTGTATGACGCGCAATGCGCCGCATGCAGCATGAACGCAACGCTTCCACAGAAGCGTGAATCACCACCGATTGTCGGGCACGCGTAATCGCGGTGTAGAGCAGTTCACGCGTCACCAACTCGGTCGCATCATCAGCCAGTACCAGTGAAACGCAGTCGAATTCCGAGCCCTGGCTCTTGTGTACGGTCATGGCCCATGCAGTTTCGTGAGCAGGTAGACGTGCCGGCGCCATCAGACGAACACCGTCGCCCGCTTCTGCCGGGAATGCCACACGCAATTCACCGTTAGCCGGATCGCGCACACAAATACCAATGTCACCGTTGAACAAGCGCAGGCCGTAATCGTTGGCCGCAATCATGACTGGCCGGCCAACATACCAGCGACTGCGTGGCGGAATTGCGTTGCGTGCCACAAGGCGCTTTTCGATTTCCGTGTTCAGCGATGCCACGCCAAGCGGGCCTTTGCGCATCGGTGTCAGCACGCGAAATGAGGCAAAACGCTCGAAGATTTGCGGCATGGGAAAATGCTCGACATCCTCGATGAAGCGTTGGTACGTTGCTGCAGCAGCATCAACCATGACGGCACGATTCGGCTCTGGCAACCAACGTACTTCAGCGCCGTCTTCCCGCAGCAATTGCATCATGCCGTCAGCATCACCGGCACGCACCAGTGACGCCAATCGACCGATGCCGCCGTCCGTACCAAAACGAAAACTGACGGACAACACAGCCGCACCAAGGCTGCACAAATCGGCGAACACTGCGCCGGCTTCGACGGAGGCCAATTGATCGCGATCGCCGAGCAGGACGATGCATGCCTGCGGCGGCAAGGCCGACAACAGTCGTGCCATCAACGCGAGATCGATCATCGAGGCCTCGTCCACCACCAGCACATCGCAATCGAGTGGATCGTCCGGGCCGTGACGCCAGGCCATGCCGCCACCTTGCGGGCGCGCGCCCAATAATCGATGAAGCGTCTGCGCCACCTCCGGCATGGCGATCTTGATCTCGTCGGACAAGGGCAAGCGAGTCTTGGCGCCACGAATCGCATCCTGCATGCGTGCCGCAGCCTTGCCTGTCGGCGCAGCGAGCAGGATTTTCAGATCTGCCTGCCGACTGAGCAGCAAAGCCAGGATGCTTGCCAGCGTCGTTGTCTTGCCCGTGCCCGGCCCGCCGGAAATCAATACGCGGCGATGCGTCAGCGCATAGGCGGCCGCCGCGCGCTGGTCGCGCATCCGATCTTCGTTCGTTCCGTGCGGGAAAAGCCGTTCGAGTTCGGACTCAAGCGACGGCGACAATGTCGTCGCCGCAGCGCTTTCCCGCCATGCGTCGGCCACCGCAACTTCGTAATCGAAGTAACGCCGCATGTAGAGCCGCGTGCCGTCGAGCACCAACGGCGTGTAGTCGTCGGGGCCGCCACAGGCCGGATGCGCATGCAATGCGTCCAGCAACTCATTGAGCGGCGGCAAGGCCAGCTCGTCGACAATCGGCTGTCCTTCGAGCGCGGCCAAATCGAGACACACATGCCCGATGCTCGCCAATTGGCTCAGCAGAGCCGCCGCCAGCACGACTGGCGGTGACTCGTCATGCTCGGCAATCAGGCGGGCGAAGTGCACATCGAGATCGCCCAGCGCCCCCTGGCGCCTGCCTTTTTCCAAGGCGAGTTCAAGTCGCTTCATCATGCGAACCGCCGCCTTTCAGTCGCCGACAGACAAGCCGCCACACGCTCGACCATTGCCTTGCCGGGCTGCCAGGCAAATACACCGCTGCCAGCAACATCCGGGCGCATGCCGCGCAGGAACACATACAGTGCACCGCCGCAATGGGTGTCGTAGTCGTAATCCGGCACACGCTGACGCAATGCCAGATGCAAGGCCGTGGCATACAGCAAGGCCTGCAGGTCGTACATGGCCTCACTCATTGCTGTTGCAAGATGCGGTGCGGTGTAGTCACCGAACGTCGGGCCAAGATGGTTTGATTTGTAATCGAGCACGTAGAAGCGCCCTTCATGCTCGAACACAAGATCGATGAAACCCTTGAGAAAACCGCCGAGCTGCGCGGCATGCAAATGACGAATGCGTTGCGCCAGACGACCATCGGCACCGGCGTTCTCGCCGACTGCATCGGCGAGCGCCATCATGTCGGGTGCACGCACGGGCAACATGAATTCCATTTCGCGGATTTGCCTGTCGTACGGTATTGCACGTAACGACGGAATATCCACGTTCATCGGCGTCGCCAGTACATCGGTGAGCAATTGCGTCGCAGTCGATTTCAAGCTTTCGGAGAAACCGTATTGCGCAAGGATATCCACAACCAATGCATCGTCTGGCGCAAGAAAATCAAGCTCCTCGAACATCGCATGCAGGCAGGTGCCGGCATTTGCGCCGCAGGGAAAAGCGCTGACCTCCACGGATGCATCGATCTCTTCCGGAATCGGCGCAAGCGCATCGTGATCGGGTACCTCATCGTCGGCGACACGCTCACCTTCCTCCGTTGCCTGCATCAACCAGGCCGAGAAACTGTGCATGCGCCATGGAAGGAGCGCGCGCGGCGGCCATGGACGAGCGGCAAGCACACGGTTTTCCACGCGTTTCGGAACGAAGGGCTCACCTTCCTCCATCGGGATATCGGAAACCGCAATGTGCGGACAGAAGCTCTGCCAGTCACGCAAACGCGCGCGCAAATCATCGTCGCCGAGTGCGCCGACGTCTTCATCGCCGTGAAGCAGCCACGCCAACGGAGAAACCGCCGCATCCATCATTGCGCCCCAGGCCAGTACGCAATGCTGCCGCGCACGTGTCAGCGCGACATAGGCCAGGCGCAACGCTTCGGCACGGCTTTCCTCTGTGGCTAAAGCCCGGTGCTCCTCAAGCTGAGTGGAACCAAAATCAAGCGCGGCGTCATGATCGTGGTCAGGGTCGTGATAACGCACCGGTCCGTCGTTCTCACGGAGCTTGCCGTCCCACAGGAAGGGGCAATACACGATCGGATATTCAAGGCCTTTCGATGCATGGATGGTAACGATACGCACGAGATTCTCGTCGCTTTCCAGGCGCAACAAACGGCTATCGCCGGCTTCCTCATACGCATCATTGCGCGCATCGGCGAGGCGTTTTGCCAGGGCTTCGATGCCAAGTTTTTCGTCATGTGCTGCCTGCGCAAGCAGATCCGAAATGTGCAGTAGATTCGTCATCAGGCGCTCACCATCCGGCAAGCCCAACAAACGCTGCCCAACCTCAACCTCCAACTGCCAGTGCCGCCACATGCGGATAAAACCTTGTTCCTGCGTAGTACTGTGCCAGCGATGGAAATCTTCCAGCTTCGCCAGCCAGTCATCGCCGTCCAATGCCGCCAGGGTATCGCCATCAACGCCCATGAGGCGCGTTGCCAAGGCGGCGCGAACCAATCCCTCACGCGATGGATGGGCGATGGCCATCAATACGCGCTCGATTTCAATCGCTTCCTGCGTCTCGAAAACGTTTTCCTGCCCATAGCGCACGCTGGCAACGCCGAGCGCCTGCAAGGCTTCGTGAACCAATCGTCCCTGATGATGAACCTTCACCAGCACGGCGATGTCCTGCCCCGCAAGCGGCCGCGACACGCCCTTGTCGTCCACGATCACGCGCCCGTCTTGTGCTGCCGAAAGCAAACTGGCAATCGACGATGCCGTCGCCTGCGCAATCAACGCCCCGGCACGTGTCTTGGAAATTTCACCCGGCTTGCCAGCGTTGTCGCCTGATTTACGCGGCTCGCTTTCTTTTTCATTGCGCGGCACGAACCAGAAATCAAGTGCAGCCAAGGGTTGCCCGTCAAGCAATATCGGCGCAGGCGCATTCGGTGGTGCCTGCACAGGCTCAAAGCGCAATGAATCGTCACGGAAGGCATCTGGATTGCGGCTGAACATCGCGTTGACAGCTGTAATCAACGGCGAAGTTGAACGTCGATTCGTATCCAGCACCAGTATTTCGTCAGCCCGCTGGCGTGCGCCCATATAGGCTTGCAGGTCCGCGCCGCGGAAGCTGTAGATCGCCTGCTTTGGGTCGCCAACGAAAAACAGCGGATGACCCTCTCCGCTAAAAATCGTCGAGAAAATGTTGTACTGAAGCGGATCGGTATCCTGGAACTCGTCAATCAACGCCCCGGCATAACGCTGGCGCAGCGCAGCGGCCAACGTCGGCCCGCCTTCGCTTTTCAAGGCATCCGACAAGTCGAGCAACAAATCATCGAAAGCACGCGTTGATGCCTGCTTGCGCGCAGTACGCACGTTTTCTTCACAGCAAACGAGCGCTTTTTCGCGTAAATGTCCCAGACGCGCCTCAAATGCTGCCGCCGCCGCTTCGGCCGCAAGCAGTAATTCATCGAGCGCATCGAACACAAGATGTTGCGGTACATCGTGGCCCTTGTTGACCTTGAGACCGCTTGCCGCCAGGCGCGCCACGTTCTTTGGAACGGCAAGGCTGGGCTCGCCGCTCAACCACAAGGCTGCAGCTTCAGCCAGCGCTTCGATCTGCGCCGGCGCATGGCTCTTGCCATTCATGCCTGGATGCATTTTCAGCATGTCGATGGCAGTCGCGCCATCGCGTTGCCATAACGATTTCACGCGCAGAAATGTTTCCGTGAAACGCGCTTCGGCGTTTACATCAACAGACGGCGCAGATACGTGACGCAGATAGGGCTTGCCAAACTGCGCAGTGAGTTGTTGCAGCAGCGCTGCCGGCCCCGGTACGCGCATCAGCAACCAGCCAAGCCACAGCGAATCGCGTTCGTTACCGGCAATCTCCTTGCGCCAGACATCCGCCATCGCTTCGCTCAATACATGACGGTCATCGGTCGCCAGCGTCGCCTCGAATGGCAAGCCGGATTCAAATGCACGCTCGGCCAATGCGCGCTGACAAAAACCGTGAATGGTATGAATCGCGGCGAGGTCGAAGCTTTCCAGCGCCAATGTAAGCAGGGCTTGCGCACGCGCGACATCGACACGCGTGAGGATGTCGGCAAGCACGCCATCCTGTATGGAATCACTCGCGCAATCCTGCTGTGCTTCAAGCAGACGTTTGCGAATGCGTTCCTTGAGCTCGGCCGTCGCGGCATTGGTGTAAGTGACGACGAGAATCTTCTCGACCGGCAAGGCACGCTCAAGCAACAAACGCAAATACAGTGCAGCGATAGTCCAGGTCTTGCCGGTGCCGGCACTGGCCTCGATCATTTGCACGCCAGCGAGTTGCACCGATGGAATGTTCAATACGCGACTCATGCCGACTCTCCCGCATGATCCAGCATGGG
>DATJJR010000004.1:0-14007 GCA_035492055.1 Rhodocyclaceae bacterium
GATCCTCGATATTTTTTCGTGCGATCACGGTCGCGTTTCCGTGCTTGCGCGTGGCGCACGTCGACCGCGATCAGCCATGCGTGGCGTGTTGCTTGGCTTCCAGCCGCTTGAGTTGGGGTGGTTCGGTGGCGGCGAAGTGAAAACGCTGGCGAAGGCCGAATGGCTCGGCGGTGTACCGTTGCTGCAAGGGCGCTGTCTGTTGCTTGGCTACTACCTCAATGAGTTGTTACTCAAGCTATTGCCGCGCGAAGATGCCCATCCAACTTTGTTTACCGCGTATGCACAGGCATTGAGTGCCTTGGCACGCGGTGCTGATGATGCGCCGGAGTTGCGTCGTTTCGAGAAAACCTTGCTCAAGGAGCTGGGTTACGGTTTGTCCCTCGCGCATGAGGCGAATGACGGTCGACCGGTCGAAGCGTCGCGCGAATATCTGTATCTTGTCGAGCGTGGGCCGGTGCTGGCAAATGGTCGAGAGGGTGTACCGCCCATCCGTGGAAAAACGTTGCTGGATCTTGCGGCCGACGATTACAGTGATCCGCGCACGTTGAACGAAAGCAAGCTGCTGATGCGGCAATTGTTCAATCACTATCTCAGTGGGCAAACGCTGCAATCGCGCCGCGTTTTCGTTGAATTGCAGGAGCTTTGAATGTTTGCAACCACGGCCCTTTCGGTCAATGTGAACAAGGTTGCGCTGCTGCGCAATTCGCGTCATCTCGACATTCCCGACGTTGTTCATGCAGCCAGGCTCTGTCTGCAGGCCGGTGCCCAAGGCATCACCGTGCATCCACGTCCTGACGAGCGTCATATTCGTGCCGCCGATGTATATGCGCTTGCCACGTTGATGAAGCAATGGCCGCAGGCTGAATTCAACATCGAGGGGAACCCTTTTCATAACCTCATGGGATTTGTGCGCGAGGTGCGACCGAAACAATGCACTTTCGTGCCGGACAGCGAAGGGCAATTTACGTCCGACCATGGCTGGAATCTCGCCGTTGACAGCGAACGTCTGAAACCATTGATTGATGAATGCCACCAACTCGGCGTTCGCGTCAGCCTGTTCATGGATGCAGATGCCGACAACATGGTGCGCGCCAAAGCCATTGGTGCAGATCGTGTCGAGCTGTACACCGAGCCGTATGCGGCTGCCCACGGTACATTGCAACAGGCCGAACAACTCGTGCGCTTTTCCGTTGCTGCACAAGCCGCCCACGGCGTCGGGCTGGGCGTGAACGCCGGGCACGATCTGAGCCGCAGCAACCTTGCCGATTTCCTGAAGGCCGTGCCGCATGTGGGTGAGGTGTCCATCGGTCATGCACTCATCGGCGATGCGCTTGAATTTGGTTACGCTGAAACGGTAAAGCGTTATCTCGCTTGCATTGCCGAGGCTGCGAAATGATTTATGGCGTTGGCACCGATATCGCTTCGGTGGCACGGCTGACCGCGCTGTACGAGCGTCATGGCGAACGTGCGCTGGAAAAAATCCTGGCACCCGAAGAGATGACACGCTGCCTTGCAGTCAACGATCCGGGCCGCTATCTCGCGAAAAGATTTGCCGCCAAGGAAGCGCTCTCAAAAGCGCTGGGCACCGGCATTCGGGCACCGGCGTTGATGCCGGCGATGATTGTGGCGAACGACGAACTCGGCAAACCCTATTTCACCTTCGCATCCGAATTGGCTGCCTACATGCAGGCACGCAAACTCGTTGCGCATCTTTCCATTAGCGACGAGAAGGAATTTACGGTCGCCTTCGTTGTGCTGGAAACCACTGAATAAGCAGATGCATATGAAGACACTTCCGCTTGGTCCGGCGATGATCGACATCGCGGGTAAAGAACTGAGCGATCTCGATCGTGAACGCCTTTGCCATCCACTTGTCGGCGGCATTATCCTGTTCACGCGCAACTATGCTTCACGCGAGCAACTGACAAAACTGTGCACAGAAATTCATGCACTGCGCGAACCGCGCTTGTTGATTGCCGTTGATCATGAAGGCGGACGCGTACAGCGCTTCCGCGAAGGCTTTGCGCGCCTGCCGGCGATGCGCAAGCTTGGCGAGCTGCATGCAATGAATATGGCTGCTGCATTGGTACTCGCAAAGGCCGTGGGTTATGTGCTGGCGACCGAGTTGCGTGAGTGCGGTGTCGATTTCTCTTTCACCCCGGTGCTCGACCTTGATTATGGACAGAGCAGCGTCATTGGTGATCGATCCTTCGGTCGCGATCCTGCGGTTGTTGCCGAGCTTGCCAATGCCTTGATCGACGGTTTACACGCGGCCGGAATGAAGTCCTGTGGCAAGCACTTTCCGGGGCATGGTCATGTCGCCGCTGATTCGCATGTGGCGATTCCGGTAGATGAGCGCAGCCTGTCCGAAATCGAAGAGGACATCGCTGCATTCCGTACCGCGCGTGTCGATGCGATCATGCCCGCACACGTGATCTATCCGGCCGTGGATTCACGGCCTGCTGGTTTTTCACCGGTGTGGCTCAAGATGCTGCGCGAAAGCTTGGGCTTTAACGGCGTCATCTTCAGCGATGATCTATCGATGGAGGGCGCCAGTGTGGCCGGTGGCATTATCGACAAGGCGAATGCCGCGTGGAGCGCCGGTTGCGACATGCTGCTTGTGTGCAACTCGCCCGAAGCGGCGGGTCAATTGCTTGCTGAATGGAAGCCTGCGTTTGATTCAGTGCGCAGCGCGCGCGTAGAAGCACTGTTGCCAACGACGACTATCGCCACCAGCGACTATCAAAACGCGCTGGCGACGATGCAGGCTGCGCTTACTTCGCTGGCTTGACCACGACGGTACATGTCATGCCGGCTGCGAGTCGGTGGTCGGCTGGCAAATCATCGAAGCGGATACGCACTGGAATCCGCTGTGCCAGACGCACCCAATTGAACGTAGGATTCACGTCGGCCAGCAGTTCACGGCCGGTGGCTGCGTCACGATCGGTGATGCCGCGTGCAATGCTTTCGACGTGTCCCTTCAGATCAGGCAACCCGCTGAGGAAGTGCAGTTCGGCCACATCACCAACCTTGATGTTCGGCAATTTGGTTTCCTCGAAATAGGCATCGACGTAGAAGGAGTTGCTGTCGATGATGGCCAGGCGAGCCGCACCCGCTGTCGCAAAATCACCCACGAAGACATGCAGATTGGTGACATAACCGTCGGCAGGCGCGCGAATGTCGGTACGTTCAAGATTCAGTTTCGCCGTGGCGAGTGCTGCTTGTGCGGCCTGATATTTGGCAACGGCGATACTGGCCAGTGAGTCGGCGGATTCGCGGTTTTCGCTGGTGACAATGGCATTGTCCAGCCCGGCACGGCGGGCAGCTTCGCGGCCACGCATGATCTTGTCGGCATTCTGTGCCGCCAGCGCAGCTTCGGCTTGCGCAAGCGCATCGGCATAACGGCTCTTGTCGATGCTGAACAGGACATCGCCTTTATGCACGAACTGGTTGTCATGTACCGCCACGCCGGTAACGATGCCCGATACGTCGGGCGCGATGTTGATGACGTTGGCCTTGACGCGGCCATCGCGCGTCCAAGGCGCGTACATGTTGTCATCCCATAGATATTTTCCAAATAACAAGGCGACGATCACGACCGCAGCGGTGATGGCGTAGCGTGTCCAGGGAGCGTTCTTCATGAGGATTCCGATCAATGAATCAAAGCGTCAATGAATAAAATCAGTGGATCAAAAGGAAACTGAGTCCACCCCAGACGCAGGCGAATAGGGCGGCGCGAAACAGGGCGGAATGCCAGACATGGCGATATACGCCGTAATGACTGCACAGCCAGTCAACGCCGTATTGCACGGCGACAGCGAGAAGGCCGATCAGCAACAGGCCCGGCACGAGTACGCCGAAAATTTCGACTTCACGTGGCATGCGGCATCTCCTTGAAAATGGCGTGAGGATCATCATCCAGCGCTTCATCGAGCAGGCTGGTGCGAATCAGGTGCAGGTTGCTTTGCAGGCGTTGTGCGTTCGGCAATGTAGCGCATGCGCTTATGGCGATATCGATGGCGTCGGCTGTGGCGTAACGGCTTTTTGCATTCGGTTCGCGGAACCATGTGGCAAGGCTGTCGATGACATTGGAAAGCGTTGTCATTGCGGCGCCTTGCGGCACGTACTGCACGTGTGTGCGGAGAGCAATCAGGGCATGACCGATTTCAAGCAATGTCATGGCCTGGCTGACGATGCTGCGTTTCGTTTCATCAAAACCGCCAGCCGCCGCATTCAACTGACTGAGCAGATCGCGCATGCGATTTTCGAATTCGTGGCGCAAGTGTGGCGATGTGTCGGTGCAAGCCATTTCGGCCTCGTGCCAAAGCGCTGCATGCACATGCCGGCGCGAACCAGGGCGATGCTCTGGCAGGATGATGGTGAACATCAAGCCGGCAATTGCGACACCGGAAATTTGCGCCATTGAATCATTGATGAAATTACTCACGTCGAAGCGCATCACGTTTTCCGGTGCGACCATCTGCGCGAACATCAGGCAAAAACCGGTACCGACGCCAGCCAGGCTAGGTACGGCAATCATGTACACGCCGATGGCGATGAAAGGCAGCATGCCGAGCACCAGTGCGATAAAACCTTCGGACTGATTGAGCACGAGAAAGGCGCAGATGAAGGCTAGCGGCGCAGCGATGAGGAAGCCTTTCATGATCGGTTGAATCACACGCTCTGGCGCGGGTGCTGATGCTGCAAGACCACAAAACACGGTTGTCATCAGCACGGCGTTGATGGCGCTTTGCCAATTCAGTGCATACCAGGCGAAAGCGATGATGAGAAGCGCGAGCATGTTGCGCAGACCGGCCGCGAGCGAGAGCATCGGCGGCGTACTGGCGCTGTAGCTGGGCGGCAGGCGTTTGGCTTCCACGTCATTCGCATTGTTGTTCGGCAACTCGACATAGATGGCGACGAGCGCCCGGCATTCATCGGCAAAGCGTTCGAAGAGTTCAATCGCCGTATCGAGATCGAGGCGCTGGGATTCGTCCGCTTGCTGTGATTCGGCTTGTGCTGCGTATGCATTACGCACATGGGCAATCATTGCTGGCAGGTTTTGCAGCAGGTCTTCGAGTCGACTACGCGTGATGGCGGCTTCGATGGCGGTGCGCGCCGGTCCGTCGCCAACGAGCATCATGTCGGCGAAGCGGTTGAACAGCGGTTGCATGAGCTCGGGTATCGGCGACGCAACGCGATTGCGCATGCGTTCCATCAATTGATGCAAGGTGTGGAAGGTGGTCAGGGCTGCCATCGTGGCAACGTTGAAGGCATGCAAGCGGCGGCTGCGCAGTCGAATCTCGCCCGCTTCCATGACGGCCGCCGAACGTTCCGATTCAAGCCCGGCAACATCGGCGGCAAAGCGTAGATGGCGCGATTCGAGATCGGCGCGCGAGAGCTGGTGTTCCAGTGTGGCGCGACACATCGTGGCGAAATCGAAATACAGCGCGCGTACTTTTTGCACGAGCAGGTTGCTGCGATGCACGGGAAACAACACATCGTTAATCAATGCATAACAAAGAATGCCGAGCGAGATTTCGGTGACGCGCGCAACGGCGTTGTCAAAGATGTCGAGCGGCCGATTGAGCGCCGGCAGGGCGATCAGGCAAGCGGTATAACCTGCCAGCACGAATCCGTAGGACTTGGCGTTGCGCATGCGCGCGGCACCTGCGGTGCAAAGGAATGCCCAGATGGCCAGCGCGAGAAAAAGCAGGCGGGCTTGTTGCGGAAACAGCCCCATGAAGGTCAGCGCCGCGATGCAGCCGACCAGCGTGCCGATCATTCGATAGACGCTTTTTTCAAGCGCTTGACCGCTGCTCGGCAGCGCGACGATGAACACAGTCAGCATGGCGCTGCGTGGTGATTCGAAACCCAGTCGAAATGCAATCCACAAGGCAAGAAATGCAGCCAGCAGGGTTTTTGCAACAAACAGCCAGCGCGGCAGCTCGTGCACTTTCCAGTCGACAAGCGCGTCGCGCAAGCGACTGACGGCGCCGACGGCAGATGCGTTTGCGATGTCGCTCATGTGGCCGCCTAGTCTTCCAGGTTGTCGAGTTGGTGATGCAGCATTTGCTCATGCTTTTGCAACGATGCATCGTCTATGCCTGCGTACGTTTGCGCGACGATGGCCCAGTATTCGGGTGACAACATTTCGACCATGTTGCGGCCGGCTTCGGTGAGCGTGATGACGACGCCGCGCCGATCGTTATCGCTGCTGCGACGATCAATCAGGCCGCGCGCTGCGAGCTCGTTGCAGATACGCGTCATGTTGGCTGGTTTTTCGGAACAGGCTTCACCGAGTTCCGAGGCGCGCTGGGTTTCGGTTTCAGAACCGTACAGCACCATCAGCGCGGTATAGCCGACGGTCGTCATCTCGTATTCCTTGAGTGCTGCGCTGAGCTTGTCCTGCACACGCTTTTGCACGTGGTAAGCAAGGCGACTCAATGTCACCATTTGCACCGGGTATTCCGGCATGCGCTCCTTGCAGCGTGCGATGCGTCGCGCAGTCGAATCGAAAGCGCTCATTGTTGTTCCTTTGTATTTGTTGTCATGGGGACGCTAGCGTTCAAGCCGCCACCGAGCGCGAGCATGAGGTCAGCGTAGCTTTGCAATTGGTGCGTCACGATGGTGGCTTGCAGATCTTCTTGTTGCAGCAGCGTGACTTCGCTGTTCAACACGACGAGGTAGTCGGTCAGGCCGGCCTTGTGGCCTTGCGTGGCGAGCGAGCGTGCTTTTGCCGAGGCTGCGACACCTGCGTCAATCATGCGTTTCTGTTGTTGTGCTGATTGCGCCACGGCCAAGGCACCTGCGACGCTTTCGAGCGCGTGCAGAACTGTCTCGTTGTAGCTTTCCGCGGCAATGTCGTAGCCGGCCGTGCGTGCTGCGAGGTTGCCGCGCAGACGCGCGCCATCGAAGATCGGCAATGAAATCGCCGGGCCGATGCCGCGTACTGCCGAGTCGTTGTTGATGAAGTCACGGAAGCCGACCGACTGAAAACCGATGAAGGCCATCAGGTTGATGTTTGGATAGAACGATGCCTTTGCTGCATCGATACCGCGCGCCGCCGCTTCTGCGCCCCAGCGTCGTGCAGCGACGTCCGGACGATGGCCGATCAAATCGGCGGGCAGGGTCGCCGGTAGCTGCAGCCAGCTGTCATCGCTCAAGCTGAGCGTCGGCCGCTTGATATTTTCTCCTGCTGCAGGGCCTTGGCCGGTCAGTGCCGCTAGTTGGTGATGCAGCAATGTGATGGCTTCGGTGTGCTGCTCGATCTGCGTTTGCAGGCCCGGAATGGCAGCTTCGAACTGGCTGACTTCGACTTCCGTGGCCAGTCCTGCCGCCTGACGTTTCTGCGTGATTTCGAGACCCCGCTGGCGATGCTTGAGCGTTTCTTCCAGCGAGTCCCTGAGCGTGTAGTGCAGCGCAAGTTGCAGATAGGCCCGCACGATGCGGTTTTCCAGCTCGAGCCTGGCCATCTGCGATTCGGCCTCGGCGACATGGGTTTCGTCGATGGCAGCAGCAAGCGCATCGCGTTGTTTGCCCCACAAGTCGAGGTCGTAACTCACATCTGCCGTGAGGCTGTTGTCCCAATCGTAATTGCCGGCCCAGGGGGGCGGAATGAAGCTGGTGCTGGTAAAGCGCTCGCGGGTGAATGATGCATCGATACCTCCGCCCGGCAGCGTCGCCGCTTCGGCAATGCCGGCAAAGGATTTGGCCTGACGTACCCGGGCTTCGGCAATATGGAGACTGGGGCTGTCGCGCAACGCTGTGTCAATCAGCGAATCGAGTTGCGTATCGCCGTAGCGCTGCCACCAGTGTTCGGTAGGCCAAAGTGTTTGACTACCGACAAGGCCGGTTTCCAAGGTGTTGGCATCCGTCAATTTTGCCTGCGGCTCAATATGGCCCATGCTGGCGCAGCCGGTAATGCCGAGTGCCAGGCCGAGCGACAGGATCCAGCCGAGAGTAGTGGCGCTTTTGTGCATGGTGTCCAAACACCTTTCGTAAAACGGTAATTTACTTTACCAAAAAATATTTCATTAGTAAATATATTAAGGTGTACGGAGAATTGTGTGGCGAATTGACTATAGCGATCCCAAAAACAAAAAATCCAGCCGAAGCTGGATTTCTGCTTGATCGATTGATCCGGAAGTTATTGATTATCCGCGTGTATTTGACTGGCTGTCGAATTTTTCCAGCTCGACGCGTGGTGTCGGCTTCCAGCCTTTCTTGCGATGTTCGGCCACGACGTTTGTGAAAATGCCGCCGCGCACATAGAACTTGGCGGTCAAGCGCATGAAGCGGGGCTTGGTGGCCTTGACCAGATCGTCGAGGATGCGATTGGTCACGTCTTCGTGAAAATGACCTTCTTCGCGAAAACTCCACATGTACAGCTTCAGGCTTTTCAACTCGACGCAGAGCTTGTCTGCGATGTAGTCGAGCGTGAGCACGGCGAAATCAGGCTGGCCGGTCATGGGGCAAAGGCATGTAAATTCAGGGATTTCCATGTGAATCTGAAAATCCCGATGCGGTGCCGGATTGGGAAACGTCTGGAGGGTCTTGGCGCTGACTGTAGCGGGGCGGGTGGTTGTCATAAAAAACCTGTCAGGAAAACTGAAATGGCGCGGACTGTCGCGGAATCGTCACGGATTATAATGCAGCGGTCCATGCCCCCAGCCGGTGGGCGAGCGCCGCGAGTGCTGTAGCCTTGTTTTGCGGCACTCACTTTGAGACCTTATTTTCCAAGATCATTGCCGTGCGTCTGACCAAACTCAAACTTTCCGGCTTCAAATCTTTCGTCGATCCAACCACTGTGCTGTTCCCGGGCAATTTGGGTGGCATTGTCGGGCCCAATGGATGCGGCAAGTCCAACATCATTGATGCTGCCCGCTGGGTGCTTGGTGAGTCCAAGGCAGCCGAGTTGCGTGGCGAGTCGATTCAGGACGTCATCTTCAAAGGCTCGGGCACGCGCAAGGAAGTGAGTCGCGCCAGCGTCGAGTTGTTCTTCGACAACGCTGACGGGAAGGCGGCCGGACAGTGGTCGCAATATGCCGAAATCACGGTGCGTCGCGTGCTCGACCGTGACGGCAATTCGAATTACTACATCAATAACCTCAACGTTCGCCGTCGCGACATCATCGACTTGTTCCTCGGTACCGGCCTGGGGCCGCGTTCCTACGCCATCATCGGTCAGGGCATGATTTCGAGAATCGTCGAGGCAAAGCCTGATGACCTGCGCGGTTTCCTCGAAGAGGCTGCCGGTGTGACCAAGTATAAGGAGCGCCGCCGCGAGACAGAAAATCGATTGGAAGACGCGCGCGAAAATCTTGCACGTGTCGACGATATTCGTGGTGAATTGGACAGCCAGATTGTTCGGCTCGAAGGGCAGGCCGAAGTTGCGCGCAAGTATCGTGAGCTGCAGAACCAGTTGATCGGTCGCCAGAATCTGCTCTGGTACAAGAAACGCTCTGATGCACGGCGCGACGCCGAACGCTTGCACCTTGAGGTCGAACAGGCGATTACGCGCGTCGAAGGTGAAACTGCCCAGTTGCGTGAAATCGAGGCCAAGGTCGAGCATGCACGCGAGGCGCATTTCGCCGCGTCGGATACCTTGCATGCTGCACAAGCCGAAATGTATTCGGCCAAGTCCGAAGTCGAGCGGCTTGAGTCGGAAATCGGCCACATGCGCGATAACCGGCAGCGCCTTGAAACGCGCATTGCCCAGTTGACGACTGAAGACGGTCATTGGCGCGGCCAGCAGGCTGAACTGGCACGTGAGTCGGAGCGTTGGTCATCCCTCCGTGACAATGCCGGTGCGCGCGCCGAAGCAGCCAAGGAGCGTCACGAAGAAGCGCTGGAGCGTTTGCCGCAGCTTGAAGAGCGTGCTGAAAGCAGTAATGGCCAGCTCACCGATGCGCGTCGTACGCTGTCGGAGGCCGAACATGCATTGAAACTGGCTGACGCGGAAAAAAGCCACGCTGGCCGTACGCTCGACAGTCTGTCGCAGCGCCGTGAACGTCTAGAACAGGAAAAGGCCGCATTGCCGAAGCCTGATCCGATGCAGCTTGAGATTGCACAACAACGCTCGAGCGAGGCCGAGGATTTGCTCGCAACCGAGCAAATGCGCCAGACCGAATTGCAGGACAAACTGCCCGAGCTCGAGGCTCAGGTGCGGACTGCGCGTGAACGCATGCAGGCCGCGCATCGCCAGTTGACGGAGGCACGTGCACGTTGCAGTGCGCTTGAGCAATTGCAGGCACGTGTGCAGCAAAGCGGTGAAATGGGCCCGTGGCTTGAAGCGCGCGGTCTCAAGGATGCACCGCTGCTGTGGCAATCCATTCAGGTCGAAGCCGGCTGGGAAACCGCCGTTGAGGCCGTGTTGCGCGAACGCTTGTCGGCACGTCATGCCGATGCTGCGCAAGTATCGGCTGCGCTGGCCGAGCCGCCGCCAGTCATGCTGGCCCTGGCGCATGCAGGCAATGCAGCCACCTCCGCGACCGGTTCATTGCGCGCGAAGGTCAAGTGCGACGATGCGCGCTGGAATGCTGTGCTGGATGAATGGCTGGGCAACATCAACGCGATCGAAACGCTTTCTCCAGGCGTTCAGGGTGTCAGCAAGGAAGGTCACATTGCCAGCGCCAACGGCCTTGTGCTCTACGTTCCGGATGCAAAAACGCATGGTGTGATCGAGCGTCAGCGCGAGATTGAGGAATTGAACGGCCAGATGGATGCCCTGGCCGAAACGGAAGCGCTTGCGCGTGAAACATTGACGAGTGCGGAGCAATCCGTCAGCGATACGCAAACGGCCTTGTCGAATGGTCGTCGCACATTGCAGGAAGCGCAGCAACGTCTGCATACTGCCCAGGTTGAAGCACTCAAGCTCAGTCAGTTGCAGGCGCGCTTCGAGGAGCGCGCAGGCCAGATCGACCACGATCTCGCCGATATCCTGCGTGCTGAGGAGGCCGAGCGTGCCAGCCAGATGCGGTCGGATGAGCAACTTGGCTTGTATCGCGAACAACTGGAAGCGCTGCGCAGCCGCGTCGATGAAGCCGCCGAAGCCTTGCGCAACGCCGAAACGCAGTTGCGCGAAGCACGCGCCATGGAGCAACAGCTTGCCCGTGAGGCGCAAGAGGCGCACTTCTCCGAGCGTGAATGCACCAACAAGCTGGAAGACAATGCCCGTGCCAACGAGACAGCGGTGCGCCAGCTGGAGCGCATCGTCACCGAACTGGAAAATGCGCGTACCGACCTTGCCGGCATCAGCGAAAGCCTGCTTGGCGACTCTTTGCAAACCGCGCTGCAAAAGCGTGCGGATTACGAAAATGCATTGGCCGACAAGCGCAATGCACTGGAAACTGCGGCCAGCGATTTGCGTGCGCTCGATGAGACGCGCTTGAAGCTTGAGCAAAGCGTGCTGCCGCTGCGCGAACGCATCAACGATCTACGCATGAAGGAGCAGGCCGCACAACTGAACGAAGAACAGTTCAGCCAACGCCTGCTTGAAGCCAGCGTGACGGCAGAAGAAGAACAAGTTTTGGCGGCGATGCTGACACCGAACCTCAAGGACAGCCAGCTGCAATCCGACATCACGCGCTTCGGCAACGAAATCGAAGCGCTGGGTTCAGTCAATCTCGCAGCGCTCGAAGAACTGGCCAGCGCGCGTGAACGCAAGGGCTTCCTCGACGATCAGTCGACCGACCTGTCCGATGCGATCAATACGCTCGAGGATGCGATTCGCCGCATCGACCGCGAGACACGTGAGCAGTTGCAGGAAACCTACGACACGGTCAATCGCCACTTCGGCGAATTGTTCCCGAGCCTGTTCGGCGGCGGCGAGGCGAAACTGCTGCTCACCGGCGATGAAATTCTCGACGCCGGTATCCAAATCATGGCGCAGCCGCCGGGCAAGAAGAACTCGACCATCCATTTGCTCTCGGGCGGCGAGAAGGCATTGACGGCCATTGCGCTGGTGTTTGCGATGTTCCAGCTCAATCCCGCGCCGTTCTGCATGCTCGACGAAGTCGATGCGCCGCTCGACGATTCAAATACCGAGCGTTTTGCCAATCTGGTCAAGCGCATGTCGGCGCAGACGCAGTTCATCTTCATCTCGCACAACAAGATCGCGATGGAAATGGCGACACAGTTGATCGGCGTGACCATGCAGGAAAAAGGCGTGTCGCGCGTGGTCGAGGTGGACATGGAAGAAGCACTGCGCCTCGCCGACGAGCAAGTGGCCGCATGAACGAGGAATGCCGATGAGTGATTTGCAAACAAGTCTGGTAGGACTGGGCGTACTCCTGGTGGTTGGCGTCTGGGGGTACAACAAGCTTCAGGAGCGCAAGTACCGCAAGGCGGCCGAGAAGGTGTTCCAGAATGAGCAGGCAGATGTGCTGGTGCCTGACGTGCCGGAAGATGTAATAGCGACGGATGTACATGCCGACGATGCGCCGCGTGAGCCCTATTTGCCGCCGCTGGATGATGATGTTCGTCGCGAGCCTGTTTTTTCGGATTCGCAGGCGTTTGAGGATGCGTCAGCCATTGCGCATGAAGCGCCGGAACAATTTATTCCCGAAACAGCACCGATTCGCGAAGCCGAAACCACAACGACAACTACCGCGGCAGTTGCCAACGGACGCAATGCCCCACCGCCGGAATGGTGTGATGAAAGCACCGATCTGGTCGCAGTACTGCATTTCAATGACGGAATTGATGTCGAGGATTTGCGTCAATCGCAGGCGGCCATGCAGGCGCACCAGCGTGTACCGCTTCGCGGTTTTGTGGAAGTGGCGCGTGCGCAATGGTTGCCGCTCGAAAGCGTAGGCGAAGGCGTATGCACGCATGTGTGGTTTGCCCTTCAATTGGTTGATCGCCGCGGTGCGTTGAGCACCAACGATTTCGAGTCGCTTCGTCATGCCATGCAGGCGCTGGCATCCTTGCGTAGTGGCAGTCTCATGTTCCCGGATGTGGCGGCAATGGGCGAGCAGGCGCGTGCGCTGGACGAATTCTGTGCTCAGCTCGACTTGCAGCTTGTGCTCAACGTACTCGACACCGGCAATGGCGCTTTCGTCGGTACCAAGATTCGTGGCATGGCCGAAGCTGGCGGTATGAGGCTCGCCGAAAGCGGTGAGTTTCTTGCCGGCGATGAAGCAGGGAATTTCCTTTTCGCGCTCGCCAACATGGGGGAGCCATTTGATCCAGCCACACTGCGCAATCTGCAGACGCATGGCTTGTCCTTCATGCTTGATGTGCCGCACGCCGCTGATGGTGGCTATGCCTTTGAACGCATGTTGTCGTCGGCACGCCAGTTCGCAACGACGCTCGACGCCTCGCTCGTCAACGCCCAACGTGCACCGGTGAGCGACGCGATGGTCGATGGCATTCGCAAGAAAATCATGGAAATCCACGAACAAATGACCTTGGCCGGTATTCCCGCCGGCGGCGTGCGTGCACGCCGATTGTTTTCTTGATGCAGGCTGCCGTGCTTGAAGCTGCAGCACGTGCCGAGTGGTTGCGAACTGAACTGGCGCGCCACAATCATGCGTACTATGTGCTTGATGCGCCAACGCTACCTGACGCCGAGTACGACAGACTCTTCCGCGAATTGCAGGAGATCGAGGCAGCTTACCCTGAGTTGCTGACACCCGATTCGCCGACCTTGCGCGTCGGCGGACAACCATTGCCGGAATTCGCACCGGTACGCCATGTTGTACCGATGCTCTCGATTCGTACGGAAACAGATACCGAAGCGAGCGGTGCACTGGCTTTTGACGGCCGTGTGCGACGTGAGCTCGAATTATCCGAATCCGCTTCACCCATCGAATACGCTGCTGAACTCAAGTTCGACGGTCTGGCCATCAACTTGCGCTACGAAAACGGCGTGCTGATACAAGCCGCCACGCGCGGCGATGGCGAGACGGGCGAGGATGTGACGCAAAACGTGCGCACCATCAAGCAGATTCCGCTACGCCTTACGGGTTCGACGAACGTACAAATCCCTGAAGTGCTTGAAGT
>DATJJR010000005.1:0-14030 GCA_035492055.1 Rhodocyclaceae bacterium
GCTGATGCCGACATGAGACTTGGCCAGCATGTGCGTGCGTATGGTGAGCGCCAGTCCTTTGACCAGCCTTTCCGCTGCTTCGCCGCGCCTATCCACTGCGCAGGCCTGATCAATCAAAGACTCGGCGCGCGAAACAAGGAACATCAGGCGCACACGCGCCACCGCCGGACAGGAACCGAGTGCCGCCACGCCGCTGCCGGTAGCACGTGCCTGGCCTAGCGTTTCGGACAGCTGCGGCAAACGATGCGAGAAGTTGCGTACCGCGCCTTCCGGCAGCGCCGCACCCAGCGGCAACTCGATGCGTGCCTCACCGACGACAGCAAGCCAGTTGAGCAGCATGGCAATCAGATTGCTGTGCGTGGCGATGGATTTTTCGACGCTGCTGCCTGGAAGCTCACTGACCAGCAAGCCCCAGCGATGGCGCCACAGGGAAACGTCATTGGGCGTAAAACAAGGATAGCTATGGGTGTTCTCTTCAACGGCGATCTGCTGCAGTTTGGCGATCAGCGGTTCAATGTCGCCGCGCTTTGTGATCAGACGCCGCTCGAAGCTCTGGTCACCGGCCAGCCAGGCCGTGCTCATGCCACGGTGCTGCTGGATATGGGCGATCAGCTCCAGCAGTGTATTGCACGCCTGTACGGCAGCACGGGCGGTATTCACATAGTCACCGGTTAGATGAGCACGCCGCCGCGCCCACCAAACGCAGGCGGCAAACAGAACAATCGCACCGACAATAAAAAATAGATTCAGGATAGTCATGGTTTCGGTTCCGCCTTATTCGAAGCGATACCCCTGGATGGTCGTCGTGAGCTGGTGCGCAAGCTGATCCAGATAGCCCGACAGCTCGGTGTTTTCATGTACCAGCAGTTCGTTGTGATCGGCCAATCGTGCGACTTGCTCGATGTTCTGCGCGAGGCTCTGGCTGGCCAGGCTCTGCTCACGGCTGGCACGGGCTATGTCGTCGACCAGTTCGCGCGTGAGCTGCGTACTTTCGGCGACGTTCTGCAGCGTTTTGCGCGCAGCCTCGGCCTCATCCGTGCTGGCAACCGTCCGCTTGTCGGTTGCCGCCATGCTCTCGACCATGCGCGCAACGTCGATACGTATCTCGGCAATACGCTGGTTAATGTCGCGAGTAGCTTCTGAAGTTCGTTCAGCCAGTTTGCGCACCTCGTCCGCGACAACGGCAAAGCCACGCCCGGCCTCGCCTGCCCGTGCTGCCTCGATGGCTGCATTCAGGGCCAGCAGATTGGTCTGGTCGGCAATGCCCGCGATCACATTGACGATGGTGCCGATTTCCTGCGAGCTGTCGCCCAGTTTGCGTGCTGTCTGCGTAGAGGCATTAACCGAGACAGCGAGCTCATTCAACATGCCGGCCAGCGCCTGTACACGCTGCGCGCCATCGTCCGCGGCCTGCTGCGTGCTCAAGGCCACGCTGGCCACCTCCGCTGCCTGGTCGCTGGCACTGGACAAGCTGACGGTGAGTTGCTCCAGCGTTGCTGCCGAAGTGACGGTGATATCCCGTTGCTTGCGCACGCCATTGTCGCCGCCGCTGGCATTGCGCGTGGTTTCGCCCGCCACGCTGGCGAGCTCATGCGATAAACGGGTAAAGGCGGAGAAGACCTGCACCAGGGAGCGCGTCATCGCATTCATGCGCTCCAGCAGAGAGGTCTGCCCACGTACCCGGGTCGGATCGATACGTGCAGTCAGATTGCCTTTCTCGATGTCGCCAATGAATCGCACCAGCTCGGTCTGCCATGCGGCCTGCCCGCGACGGAACGAAAAAAGCATCCAGGCACCCCCAAAGAGCAGGACCACGCCGGCCCCATAAGCGATCCACGCCTGCGTTTCTGCAGTCGCGCCCAGGCCAGAGGCCAGGCTTGCACCGGCCAGGAAAAAGACGGTACTCATGGCAACAAACTGGCCCGTACTGCTATGACGACGGGTATTCATGGTTGTCTCGCAACTCTTAAATTTCTGTTGATTTGAAATGCTGTCGCCGTACGGAAATACTTTGGCACTTTCGCCTGTCTCTCACTTCCTTACAGTCAGTCATCTTTTAGCAAGCTCCGTGCCGACGCAGAAACAGGCATTGGCAGCACCACATTCCATCATGGGCCACGAAAACGGGCGGAATGACGCTCCCACACAGTGCATTCAGTTAAAAGCGCACCAGCGCAGTGCCGCGGGTTTGGGCAGTCGCTCCGGTATAATCACGCCTTTGCTATCAAGCCGAAAGAACACAGCACCATGGAAGCAGAACGCATCAACGCCATCGGTAACAAGATTGCCGATCTCGCCGCTCGCGGCACCGAACTCCGGAGGTATCTTTGACTTCGATGTCAAAGCGGAGAAGCTCGAAGAACTAAATCAGGAAATGGCCGATCCCAAGATCTGGGAAGACGCCGAACGCGCTCAGGCTTTGGGCCGCGAAAAGAAGTCCCTCGAAAACGTCGTTCTGACGCTTGAAACCGTCTCGTCCTCGCTCGCCGATGCCCAGGACCTGTTCGACATGGCCAAGGACGAAGGCGATGACGACACGCTGGAAGCGGTCGCCGCCGATCTGGAAGGCGTTGAGTCCACCGTGTCCGGCCTCGAATTCCGCCGCATGTTCAACCAACCGGCCGACCCGAACAACTGCTTCATCGACATCCAGGCCGGCGCAGGCGGTACCGAAGCCTGCGACTGGGCCAGCATCCTGCTGCGCCAGTATCTGAAGTATTGCGAACGCAAGGGCTTCAAGGCCGAGTTGTTGGAAGAAACCGAAGGCGACGTAGCTGGCATCCGCTCGGCTTCGATCAAGGTCGAGGGTGAATACGCCTACGGCCTGCTGCGTACAGAAACCGGCGTTCATCGGCTGGTGCGCAAAAGCCCGTTCGATTCGTCCGGCGGCCGTCACACCTCCTTCGCCAGCTTGTATGTCTATCCGGAAATCGACGATTCGTTTGAAGTCGAGGTCAATCCGGCCGACCTGCGCGTGGACACATTCCGTGCCTCGGGTGCCGGCGGCCAGCACATCAACAAGACCGATTCCGCAATCCGTATCACGCACAACCCCACTGGCATCGTTGTGCAGTGCCAAAATGACCGCTCACAACACCGTAATCGTGCCGAAGCCATGGCCATGCTGAAGTCCAAGCTCTACGAACTGGAAATGCGCAAGCGCCAGGCTGAAGCCGACAAGCTGGAAGCCGGCAAGACCGATGTGGGCTGGGGTCATCAGATTCGTTCCTATGTGCTCGATCAATCGCGCATCAAGGACTTGCGTACCAACGTTGAAATCTCGAATACCCAGAAGGTACTCGATGGTGATCTCGATCCTTTTATCGAAGCCAGCTTGAAACAGGGCGTTTAAGTCTCATCTACGCTTAATCATGGATCCACGCATCATTCCCATCAAGAGCACGCATCTGGTTCTTCCAGATGCCCCTGGCAGCGTCCTCGACGTTCCGCCAGTGGATACGCTCGGTCGACGCATGCGTGATCTGCGGATTTCGGTCACCGATCGCTGTAACTTCCGTTGCTCGTACTGCATGCCGAAGACCGTGTTCAATCGCGATTTCAAGTTCATGCCGCACGACTCGCTGCTCAGCTTCGAGGAAATTGAACGTATTGCGCGCATCTTCGTCGATCAGGGCGTTCAGAAAATTCGCATCACTGGCGGCGAGCCCCTGCTTCGCAAGAACCTCGAACGCCTGATCGAGAAACTGGCCAGGCTGCCGGTGGAGCTGACCATGACCACCAATGCGTCCCTGCTCGCCAGGAAGGCGCAAAGCCTCAAGGATGCAGGCCTGCAGCGCGTCACCGTGAGTCTGGATGCACTCGACGACGAGACGTTCAAGAAAATGAACGACATGGACTTCCCCGTCAGCGACGTGCTTGAAGGTATTGAAGCCGCCGTGGCGGCCGGACTCGGCCCGGTCAAGGTCAACATGGTGGTCAAGCGTGGTGTAAACGAGCACGCCATTCTGCCTATGGTTCGTCATTTCAAAGGCAGCGGCCAGATCGTGCGATTCATCGAATACATGGACGTCGGTGCAAGCAATGGCTGGAAAATGGATGAAGTGCTGCCGTCACGCAACATTGTCGAACTGATCAACGCAGAGCTTCCGATCGAGCCGGCCAATCCCAACTATCGTGGCGAGGTGGCTCGACGCTGGAGGTTCAAGGACGGCAGCGGCGAGATCGGCGTCATCTCGTCGGTGACCGAGGCCTTCTGCTCAAGCTGCACACGCCTGCGGCTCTCGCCGGAAGGCAGTGTCTATACCTGCCTGTTCGCGCAACATGGCCATGACATCCGCTATCTCTTGCGGGGTGGTGCCGACGACGAGACCATCACACGAGCCGTCCAAGGCATCTGGCAGCAGCGTGGCGACCGCTATTCCGAAATCCGTACCGCCGAAACCGCGGCCGCCAGAAAAGTCGAAATGCACTACATCGGAGGTTGACTCCATGAAGACATCTGACATCACCGGCCTCGTCCTGGCCGGCGGGCAAGGCAGCCGCATGGGCGGCAAGGATAAAGGGCTGATCGTCTACCAGGAACGACCGCTGGTCCGGCATGTGCTTGACCGCCTGCACCCGCAAGTCGCGTCCATCATCATCAACGCCAACCGTAATATCGACACCTATGCCGAATTCGGTTATCCGGTCGTAGCCGATGCACCCAATCCGCAGAACGAAAGCTATGCTGGACCGCTTGCGGGCTTACTGGCCGGCCTGCGCGCCAGCACAACTGACTGGGTACTGACCGTTCCCTGCGATTCGCCGCATTTTCCTGACGATCTCGTCCGACAGTTCATCGCCGCCAGCGAAAAAAATGGTTGCGGCGATATCTTTGTTGCTAGTACACCCGTCCAATCTCACCCGGTATTCATGCTGGTACACAAGGAAGTGACGCACACGCTCGCCGCTTTCATCGCCAGCGGTGGACGCAAGCTGGGTGGCTGGCAACAGCAAAATGGTGCGAGCTCTGTAGAATTTACCGACGAGGCCGCGTTTGCCAACCTCAACACCCCAGAAGAGCTCGCCCAGTTGAGCGGAGAAAAATAATTGAGTTCCCTGATTCAAACCCTCATTGATCAAGCCTCCTGTCAGAGCGACTATGACCCTAACGCCCTGCCCGTTCCCCGTGCTCAAGAACTGATTCTTTCCATGCTCGAGCCTGTCAGCGGCATCGAGCGTGTCTTTGTACGCCAGGCGCTGGGCCGCGTGCTCGCTGCAGATGCGATTTCGCCGATCAATGTACCCGCCAGCGACAATTCGGCGATGGACGGTTACGCAGTGCATCGCGCCGATTTGTCCGCCGACAAGGAAGCCACACTCAAGATCGTCGGCACCGCTTTCGCCGGCCATCCGTATCCGCATGATCTGAAGCCTGGTGAAGCCGTGCGCATCATGACCGGTGCCGTCATTTCTACCGGCATGGACGCCGTCGTGATTCAGGAAACCACACAGACCGACGGCGACACGATGACGATTCCCGCTGGACAAAAATCCGGACAGAACATTCGCCGCGCTGGCGAAGACCTGCGCGCCGATCATCCGGCGATCAACACCGGCAAGCTGCTGCGCCCCGCCGAACTCGGTTTGCTTGCCTCCATCGGCACGGTTGAGGTGAATGTGCATCGTCGCGTGCGCGTTGCACTGTTTTCCACCGGTGACGAACTCAAATCGCTCGGCACACCACTCGAAGGCGGGCAGGTCTACGACAGCAACCGCTACACAATGTGGGGCGCGCTATCGCGCCTCGGCTGTGAGGTTCTCGACATGGGCGTTGTACCGGATGATCCGACTGCACTCGAAGCCGCATTGAAAACCGCATCTGAAAGCGCCGACGTCATTATCACCAGTGGCGGTGTCTCGGTCGGCGAAGCCGATTTCGTCAAGGAAATGATGACGCGCCTCGGTGAGGTCCTGTTCTGGAAGATCGCCATGAAACCGGGACGCCCCATGGCCTTCGGCCGCATCGGCAAGGCATGGTTGTTCGGCCTGCCCGGCAATCCTGTCGCGGTCATGGTGACCTTCTACCAGTTCGTGCGACAAGCCATTCTCAAGCTCTCTGGTCAATCGCCGATACAACCGATCGCCACGTTCGGCGTGCCGACCACCGCCGCCATGAAAAAATCGCCCGGCCGCACCGAATTCCAGCGCGGCATTCTGACCTTGAACGAGCAAGGCCAATGGCAGGTGACGCCGGTTGGCGCACAAGGTTCAGGCGTTCTGCGCTCCATGTCGGAAGCCAACTGTTTCATCGTGCTTGAACATGCACGTGGCAATATTGCCATCGGAGACATGGTTCAGGTTCAAGTCATGGACGGACTTGTATAAGCGTTGCAGGCATCGGAAAAAACAGAGCAGCTTTGGCTGCTCTGTTTTTTTGTACTCATCTTTTTCTCACTGGTGATATCTGAACTCCTGTGTTTTCCCGCCGTAGCCATACGCCGCCGCTCTTACGTCCTGAACATAAACATAGCTCTTGTCATCAAGCTTGCCGAGAATACGTTCGAAACCTGCAAACGCTTCTGCAATGTATTGCGCCTTTTCGTCCTTGGTATTCGTTTCATCCGTGATCTTGATATCGAAATAGACGCTGTGCTGCCCGGTTTCACTTAAAAAAACGCCACCAATAGACCAGGTCTCTTGAGGAACATAATCAATAGCAATGGCCGTGACTTCACGTTTCTTACCCAGGATTCGGCTTGTGATGTCGAGCAACATTTCATTGATTTTTCGAGTCAGTTCAACGGATTGAATGGCACTGACCTTGACATTGAGGATTGGCATCTGAATCTCCTTTTTGTTAGCTATGCAACTATATGTACAAAAAATAGCCCACTAAAGCGCGGCGCTTATTGCTTTTAAGCGAGACACTACATCGTCAAACTCACCGGTACCCAACAGCTTTTTGAGTTTTTTGGTGACCTTTCCACTGGCTGCATTGAGTTCGTCATGGATCACTAGTGCCTTGTCCGTCGGAAACACCTGAATTCCTCGCGTGTCTTGATCGGAACCACGGCGCTCGACAAATCCAAGCTTGGATAAGCCATCAAGCGTCCGCGACATCGTTGGCGTTGTGACATTCATTCCATCAGCCAAATCACGCTGATGATTCCCAGGCTTTGCCAAGATGGTACGAAGCAAGAAGGCTTGTGATGGCGTCAGGCCAAACGGTTTGAATGCGACAGTCCACTCGCGCTCCAATTTTCGGGCCAGCGACGTGGTGTTGAAATAGAGACATTGCTCGAACATGCTTCACAGCTTACACACAAATAGTTAGCAATGCAACAATATATTGGGTGGCGCATTACAAACAAGAATGGCCGCCAAATAAAACTTGGCGGCCATTCTTGCAATACTCGACTGTAAGCCGAGCGAGACAGGTGCTAACGGCACCGACGGTTTTGTTTACTTTCTCACAGCCCCGATACCCTGAACTGCCCGACCAGCTTATCCAGTCGGTTTGCGCCCGCGCCGGTTCGCTTTGCGCTGCGTGTGGCGTCGTTCAGCGCCTTGCGTGCCGTGTCTGCAGTGCCAGTGATGCTCGACACACGCGTACTCAGATTGTTGGCACCATCAGCGATCTGGTTGATGGTTGTGAACATGCGACCGGTGATGGTTTGAATCTCACCCTTGTCCTGGGCAGCTTCGGCAGCAAGACGCAGACCTTCCTCCATCTGCTCCATCCCGTTTTCCATGCGCGTCACTGCTTCCTGTGCCTGGCCCTGGATGTTGGTGATCATTTCTCGGATTTCCTTGGTCGCACCTGCAGTACGCTCGGCCAGCTTGCGCACTTCGTCTGCCACCACTGCAAAACCGCGGCCGGTCTCACCAGCGCGCGCAGCCTCAATGGCAGCGTTCAGGGCAAGCAGATTGGTCTGTTCTGCAATTTCCTTGATGACCGTGATGATGCGACCGATCTCCATCGTGCTGACTTCAAGCTGCTTGATGGTATCGGCCGATGCCGAGACCGAAGAGCGGATATCGCCGGTACGTGCCTGAACCAATTCGAATTGCTGGCGGGCCGTTTCAGAAACCTGATCAAGTACACCGCGCATTTCCTCGGCATTGCGACTCGCCGTGTCGACTTCGGCAATCTGCTCGCGAATCGCCTCCAGCACATCCTGCATGGTCGACAGCATCTGGTTCACCGACTGCGAGCTGCGATCGCCCGTCTCCAGCATCGAGCGATTAGTGACCTGGATTTCCTTCGAGGTCAGCACAATGCGGCGAATGATGAATTCGAGGTTATCAATGAAACTGTTCATCCATTGGCCCATGAAGGAAGCCTCATCGATCCGCTCTTTCTTGGGCAGGCGTTGTGTGAGATCGCCATCGCCTTCCGCCATGCTGCGCAATACACGCGTCGTTTCGCGTAAGCGGATTCGCAAAGGCACGGCACCGGCTGTATAGAAAATTATCCCGCCGACAACAAGCCCCAGCAGATTGAGACTCAGGCCCCAGAAACGCGACAGATCGAGGAAAAACTCAATCCCGGTGGTAATACCCCAACAAACGATGTTGGTGAGGAAATACAGGCTAAGCAACTGGAAACTCACGCTGCGATAGCGATAGACCTCTTCAAGATCCCCCTCGCACATCATGCCCCACGTGTCCGTCGAGCCAGGCATCGTGAAAGTGACCCCCTTCCCGATCACCGGAATGTGGCGGTAGTCGGAATAGCCCGGATACGTCACGAACAGGTTTTCGCCCTTGCGAATGGTCTCGCGTACCCCCGGATGAAGTTGACCAGTCGCTGGATCGTTGAACAGGAGTTCTAGCTCAGTATGACGTTGCACGCGCACCGTGCCGAACGCCGTGCGCACACCGTCCTTGAGATTGTCCCCCATGGTGAAGGCCGAATCTTCAAAGCGTGAACGCGACAGCGCCGTCCCCTGTGCGACAGATGGATCGAACTCCGAACGCACCATGAACAGATAGTTATCGCCCGACTCATGAAAAATGTGGCCGGCCTCGCGCTGAATCAAGTCGCCCAGCACGTCGTTCGGCACGCGACCATACAACACGGCAACCACTTGGCCATCAACCTTGATCGGCAGGTAGAACATCAGCGTCACTTCGTCATGAAAACGCGATGTCGTCGGTCCTAATGAAAGTGTCACTGAATCGCGATACGGGCCGTGCAAGAAACGTCCTTTGAGGCCCGCTTGAACCGCACGCGATGCCAAATCCGACAAACCGACGCGCGATGCTTCACTCGATGCCAGAATTCGGCCGCTCGGCTCGGCCAAACCGACTTCGGAAAAGTCGTCGAGGAGCTGGCGCATTTCCGCAAAGCGTCCGGCTTTCACTTCAGGCCAAGCCTCTTGTACTTCAACCGCAAAACTGGTCAACGAGCTCCATTGCGCTTCAGCCCAACTCTGCAACAACTTGACGCGCGTAGCGGCAATGCCCTCAAAAGTCGACTCAATGACGTTATAGCGACTCTGGTTCAGGTAGCAGGACCAACCCATCGCCAGTTTGCCCAGCTTGCCGAACCAGGGCAACCAGCCAAGCTCTTGCCTACTCAAGGCCATCTGTTTGCTTTTAAGCATGTTTCACCTCTGGAATTGGTAAAAATAGAAGTTCTTTACGGAAAGCTAAGCAACGAAGGTGCCAATCACTGAAACCCTTATTCCTCAGTTCCTTGCATCAAGGCAAGCTAGCTAAGTCTTCCGTCAGGGAAATAGGTTTGCACCAAAAACAAGGCCGCGCACCATCGTTGGGCATTGCTTTGGGGCACGTGCAAGTCCGAAAATCTTATACAGCACGCAAGGCCTCCAGCGGACGCACCGACAACAAACCGCGCGATGCCAAAACAGCCGCCAGCGGAACCAGCACCGCACCGGTCAGCGCCGCCGCAGGCGGAAGCCACCAGGCTGGCGTCAAGGCGAAATTGAACACATGACGGGCCAGCACTTCGCCGGTCAACATTGCACCGCCTGCGGCGATCAAACCTGCCAGAGCTCCAATGACGGCAAATTCAACACGCAACGACTGACGCAGCATGCGTTCCTGGGCACCGAGCGCACGCATGACGGCCAGTGCATGACGTCGCTCGTCCAGCACATTCAGCAGAGCCGCATGCAGTACAACAATCCCCGCCGCCAACGTGAACAGAAAAACGAATTGCACCGCTTGTGCTACTTGATCGATGATGTTTCGCAATTGTTTAAGAATAGCGCCTACGTCGATCACTGTCAGATTCGGGAAATGTTGCACCAATGCGGTGACGAAATTTTCGTGACCGGGCGGTAGATGAAAACTGGTGATCATGCTTTGCGGCTGTGACTCCAGTACACCGGGCGGCGTAAGCACGAAGAAATTCACGCGCATCGAATCCCAATCCAGCTTGCGCAGGCTGCTGACATGCATGGTCACTGGCGTGCCGGCAATATCGAACTCAAGCGTGTCGCCCAATTTGAGTCCGAGTGTTTTCGCCAGGCCGTCCTCAACCGAGGCTTCATCACTCGCCTGCGGCGAAAACCAGCGACCGGCGACAACATGATTGCCCTTTGGCAAATCAGCACGCCACGAAAGATTGAATTCCCGCTCGACCAAGCGCTGAGCACGTTCATCCGCGTAATCCGCTGCGCTGACTGAGCGCCCATTCACGCGCATCAGACGCGCACGCACCATTGGCGAAAGTTCCGCCGAAATACCGGCCTTGGCGAGCATAGTGTTGATGCTCTCTGCCTGGTCCGGCTGAATGTTTATTACGAAGCGATCCGGCGCATCAGGCGGCGTGGTCTTGCGCCAGGCATCCAGCAATTCACCGCGCGTCACCGTGAGTAACAGAATCGCCATGAACCCTAATGCGAGCGCGACAATCTGCACAACATTGCCGCGCCGATGCCGCTGCAGGTTGGCGAGGGCGTGGCGCGTACCGGGCCCCTGCAACCACGCAGTGTGACGCATGCGCGCAACGCACGACAGCCCGAGGCCGGCGAGCAGCGCAAACACAATCACCGCGCCCGAAAAACCACCAACCACATACAGGCCGAGCTTCAAGTCACCGGCCACCCAGAGCATGAGAGTAACCAAGGCAAGCGTGCAAACTACATAACCAGAAATCAAACCACGCTCCGGTGCGCCAAGCTCGCGGCGCAGCACACGCAAGGTCGGCACTCGTCGCAACTGCAGCAATGGCGGAACGGAGAAACCAAACAGTAGCAAGCCAAGCGCCAGTCCCTGCGCGGCAGGCAAAAGCGAGGGGGCCGGCAGATCGCGTGTCACCAATGCAGCGAGTGCGCGATACAAGGCATAGTGCGACACATAACCCAGCACGCAACCCAACACGGCACCGCAGAGCGCGAGTACCGTGAACTGCAAGAGGTATACGCGCAACATGAAGCCTTGCTGCGCACCAAGGCAGCGCATGAGCGCACAGGGATCAAGATGGCGCTGAACATAACGACGCGAGGCCAATGCAATGGCAACCGCAGACAGCACAACAGTCAGAAGCGCCGACAGACCGAGAAATTTTTGCGCGCGTTCTAGTGCCTGACGCATTTCCGGGCGGGCATTGCTTGCATCCTCAATACGCTCACCACGCCCGAGATGCGCTTCGGCCCAAGTGCGGAATCGACTCAATGCATCGACATCGCCAGCGACCAGCAAACGATATGTCACGCGCGAACCTGTCTGGATCAATCCGGTGCCCGGTAGATCGTCAAGATTCATCATCAAGCGCGGTGCGAGGCTAAAAAAGTTAATGCCGCGATCCGGCTCCAGCATGAGTATCGCCGACACGCGAAAACCACGTTCACCGATACGCACCGTATCACCTACCTTAGCGGCCAGGGCGCTCGTCAATCGGTCATCCAACCACACTGTACCTGACGCTGGAACATCGCCCACAGCATGATCGACACCATTGGGTGCATCGGCAATACGCACGGTACCGCGCAAGGGATAAGCCACACTGACAGCCTTGATCTCGGCCAACTGCGCCATCTCGTCATGATTCGCCATGCTCGGAAACACTTGCGTCTGTGCGATGCGCAAACCCTGCGCTCGCGCGGCGTTAACCATGTCTGCCCGCCACGGATGGTCGGCGGTCAGCAGCATGTCGGCACCCAGCAGTTGATTAGCCTCCTGCGCCAATGCACGCGCGACCCGATCCGTGAAAAAACCAACCGAGGTCAAGGCACCTACCGCGATGATCAGCGCCGCCAGCAACAACTTCAATTCGCCCGCCCGCGCGTCGCGCAGCAACATGCGCCATGCCAGACGGATTGCGTTCATCTCGTTTTCACAAGGAGCGAAGTTGCTCGATGGCCTGCTCGATACGTTCGAGCGCGATCACTTCGATGCCCTTGATCGGTTGCTTGGGCGCATTCGCCTTGGGCACGATGGCATGCGTGAAACCCAGTTTGGCCGCCTCTTTCAAACGTTCCTGGCCGCGTGGCGCAGGCCGGATTTCACCTGCCAGACCTACTTCACCGAACGCCACCAGCTTGGGCGGTAAAGGCTTATTGCGCAGGGACGACACAATCGCCAGCAGTACGGCAAGGTCAGCCGCCGGTTCGGCGATCTTCACGCCACCCACTGCATTGACGAAGACATCCTGATCGAAGCACACCACGCCGGCATGGCGATGAAGCACTGCCAGCAACATGGCGAGGCGATTTTGTTCGAGACCGACAGACAATCGACGTGGTGACGGTGAATGCGCCGCATCGACCAAAGCCTGAATCTCGACGAGTAGCGGGCGCGTTCCCTCTTGCGTCACCAGAACGCAACTGCCGGAGACCTCCTGCGAATGCTGCGAAAGAAACAGCGCGGATGGATTCGATACACCGCGCAGCCCTTTATCGGTCATGGCAAAAACACCAAGCTCATTGACCGCACCGAAACGGTTTTTGAATGCACGCACCAGGCGGAAGCTCGAATTCGTATCGCCCTCGAAATAGAGCACGGTATCGACAATGTGCTCAAGCACACGCGGCCCGGCGAGCGCGCCATCCTTGGTGACATGACCGACGAGAATCACCGTCGTGCCGCTTTGCTTGGCGAAACGCGTCAACTGGGCCGAACACTCACGCACCTGCGCCACCGAGCCCGGTGCCGATGTCAGTTGATCCGACCATACGGTTTGGATCGAATCGATGACCGCCACGCCAGGCCGTTCGGCATCCAGCGTAGCGAGGATTTTTTCAAGGTTGATTTCAGCGAATAGCTGCAAGCCATCCGTCGGGAGCTGCAGGCGATGCGCACGTAACGCAACTTGTTCGCCAGATTCTTCACCGCTCACATACACGACCTTCTGGCCCAGTTCGGCGAGTTGCGACAAGGCTTGCAGCAAGAGCGTTGATTTACCAATGCCGGGATCACCACCGATCAGGACGACACCACCGGCGACGAGCCCGCCGCCGAGGACACGATCAAATTCGGAAATGCCGGTCGCCTGACGCGGCTCTTCGCGTGGCTTGATGTCAGACAGCGACTGCAGTTTTCCGCTACCCGCCAAGGAGGCATAGGACACTGCAAAACGATTGCCGGGCGTTGATGTTTCAGCAATCGACTCGACCAGCGTATTCCATTGCCCGCAACCCGGACACTGGCCCTGCCACTTGGGCGAGGTCGCACCGCATTCGGTACAGCTGTAAATTGTCTTCGCGGCTTTGGCCATGACGTCCTACTTGTTGATCTCTTCTACTTGCACACGCGGCGCGAGCGCACAAAACAATTCGTAGGCAATCGTGCCTGCCGGTACAGCAACATCATCAGCTGGCAGCAGATGGTCTGCATCACGGCCCCACAGCAACACTGGCGTACCCGTTGCGGCGTGCGGCACAGCAGTGAGATCGACGCAGAGCTTGTCCATGGACACACGACCGACAGTGCGCGTACGTATGCCATCGACCATGACAGGCGTGCCGGTGGGTGCATGGCGCGGATAACCGTCGGCATAACCGCAGGCAACGATGCCAACGCGCATCGGCTTGTCGGCGACAAAGGCGCAACCGTAGCCAATCGAATCGCCGACTTGAAGATCGCGCACGGCAAGCAATTCACTGTGCAGACTCATG
>DATJJR010000006.1:0-34409 GCA_035492055.1 Rhodocyclaceae bacterium
TGCGTGCTGTTGCCGGACAGGAAACCGAACTGCGGCACGCGCGCGAAATGCGGCGTGGCAGACAAATCGAAGCTGCCGCCTGCATCCACCTTGGTCCACAAGGCACGTACCGTAGCGGTGTCGCGCCCGACAAGATCGAACACAAAGCGTTCGAAATTCGAGGCCTTGGAAATATCCATCGAAGGACTTGAAGTCACATACGTTTCGGCGGTCTGACGCGGACGATAGATCCCGGTACGGAAAAACTCGTCAAGCACATTATTTTCATTGGTCGCCAGCACCAGCTTGTCGATCGGCAAACCCATCATGCGCGCCACGTGGCCGGCGCAGATGTTGCCGAAGTTGCCGGACGGCACGCAGAACGAGACCTGCTCCTCTTCACTACGGGTCGCTTCGAAATAACCCTTGAAGTAGTAAACAACCTGAGCCATGACACGCGCCCAGTTGATCGAGTTGACGGCGCCAATCTTGTGCTCGGCCTTGAACGCCGCATCGTTGGAGACAGCTTTCACGATGTCCTGCGCGTCGTCGAACATACCGCGCACGGCGATGTTGAAAATGTTCGCATCCTGCAGCGAGTACATCTGCGCACGCTGGAAAGCGCTCATCTTGCCTTCTGGCGACAGCATGAAGACACGCACGTTATGCTTGCCACGCATGGCGTACTCGGCGGCGGAACCAGTATCACCGGAGGTCGCACCAAGAATGTTGATTTGCTGGCCGCGCTTGTCGAGCACGTACTCGAACAAGTTGCCGAGCAGTTGCATGGCCATGTCCTTGAAAGCCAGCGTCGGGCCGTTGGACAGTTCGAGCAGGTACAAGCCCGGTTCCAGCTCGGTCAGCGGTGTAATGTCTTTGGCCTTGGCGGCATTGCGCGCAAAGCGGTAAGTGTTTTCCGTGTAAGTCTTGGCAGTCAATGCCTTGAGATCAGCCGCAGGAATATCGTCGACATACAGGCTGAAAATGCGATATGCCAGTTCGGCGTACGACAGCGTCCGCCATTCGGCGAGCATGGCACGATCAACCTGCGGATAGTATTCAGGCAAATACAATCCGCCATCGGGCGCAAGACCGCCAAGCAGGATGTCGCAGAAAGGAAGTGCCGGGGATTGGCCGCGGGTGCTGATGTATTTCATCGCGCTAACGAAAACTCAAGAAACTGATTGACTGAAAAGGAAACAGCCTTGTGCGCTCGCACGCACAAGGCTGTTTGCAATTTTACCGCCGTTTGCAGCCGGTTTGCTGCTGAATTGCCGCCGCCTCTTTTACTGCCGAGGCGAACGACAACGCATCACGCTTACGCAGCAGCTTTTTTGTTGCCCTTGATCAGCGCCATGGCCTTTGACAGCAGCGGCGAGATCAGGAGGAGGATGGCCAGTGCGGAAATACCGCCCACGAGGCCATTTTCCCAGAACACGCTGATCTCGCCTTGCGAGGTCAGCAGCGCCTGGCGGAACGAGCCTTCAGCCATCTTGCCCAGCACCAACGCCAGCACCAGCGGTGCAAGCGGATAGTTCAACTTCTTGAAGACATAACCGATGACACCGAAGATGATCATCAGATACACGTCGAACATCGCGTTACCCACGGTATAGGAGCCGATTGCGCAGATCACGAGAATCACCGGTGCGATGATCGAGAACGGGATCTTCAGGATGGCCGCAAAGTACGGTACGGTGGTGAGCACGACGATCAGGCCGGCGATATTGCCGAGATACATGGAGGCGATCAGGCCCCACACGAAGTCGGCCTTCTCGACGAAGAGCAGTGGGCCAGGTTGGAGACCCCAGATCAGCAGACCGCCCAACAGCACGGCAGCCGTCGGCGAGCCCGGAATACCCAGCGTCAGCATCGGCAGCAGTGCGGAGGTACCGGCCGCATGTGCAGCAGTTTCCGGTGCGACCACGCCTTCAAGTTCGCCCTTGCCGAAACCGTCCGGGTTGCGGGTGAACTTCTTGGCGATGCCATAGGACATGAACGATGCCGGCGTCGCACCACCCGGCGTCACGCCCATCCAGCAGCCAATCAGCGAGCTGCGGATATAGGTTGCCCAGTATTTCGGCAGTTTTGCCCACGTCTGGAATACGACCTTGGCGTTGATCTTCGCCTCCGTTCCCTTGAAGGCCAGGCCTTCTTCCATGGTCAGCAGGATTTCACCCAGGCCGAACAAGCCGATCACCGCGATCAGGAAGTCGAAGCCACGCATCAGTTCTTCCGAACCAAAGGTCAGGCGCAATTGACCCGTCACCGAATCCATGCCGACGGATGCCAAAGCAAAGCCGATCATCATCGACGCGATGGTCTTGAACGGCGGCTCCTTGGACATGCCGACGAAGGAACAGAAGGTCAGTAGTTGCACCGCAAAGAATTCGGCCGGACCGAACTTCAAGGCGAACTTGGCGACCAGCGGTGCCAAGAAGGTGATCATCAACACTGCGACGAATGCACCGACGAAGGACGACGTGAAAGCAGCGGTCAATGCTTCGCCCGGCTGCCCTTTTTGCGCCATTGGATATCCGTCAAACGTTGTTGCAACCGACCAGGGCTCACCCGGAATATTGAACAGGATCGATGTGATCGCCCCGCCAAACAATGCGCCCCAGTAGATGCAGGACAGCATGATGATCGCCGAGACCGGATTCATCGAGAAAGTCAGCGGTAGCAGGATAGCCACGCCGTTGGCACCGCCGAGACCCGGCAGCGTACCAATCAGCACACCCAGAATGGTACCGATGAACATGTACATGACGTTTTGCCACGTCAACGCAACGGCAAAGCCGTTGAACAATGCATTAAGTTCTTCCATGATTTTCTCCTGGGCCGATCAGTAACCGAACTGGGTTTCCAGCCAGCCTTTGGGCAGTGGAATCTTGAACCAGACTTCGAACATCATGAAAAAGAACACGTTCACAGCCACCGCAACAACGGCGGACTTGAGAACGCTGAATTTCCCTTGCCAGACCATGAAGACGGCAATGAAGATGCTTGAAGCCACATAGATACCGATCTGGTCGATGGCGATGACGTAGATGACCGTCGGAATCAACACGGCCATGACCATCTTGAGCTCGCTCATGCCGACGAATTCGCCCGCCTCCTCGGCGCTTTGACGTACGGCGTTGACGATGGTGACAATCGCGCTGATGACGATCAGCAGACCGACATAGAAAGGAAAGGAACCGGATTCCGGTCCGTCGACGCCCCAGCCAGCGCCGATGCGATAGCTGTCCCACATGACGACAGAGCCGAAAGCCAGGATGATGAAAGCAGTGACAAGTTCCATCGTTTTATTGCTGATGGAGCCACCGTGGTTGTTTTGATTTTCGTTCATGGTGTATGCCTCGCTGATGAGGTTTTACTGAGCCGTACGGTCCTCCCCGGCCGACGTTTGTGCGTCCACCGGGAAGGCCGAATGCCGCTTACTTGGCCAGGAAACCCGACTCAGTCATGAGTTGCTTGTGATTCGCCTCTGCCTTGCCAAGCCAGTCGGAAAACTCCTTGCCGCTCAGAACGGTCTGGCTGAAGGCACCCTTTTCCATGTAGTCCTTCCAATCCGGTGTTTCCATCATCTTCTTGAAGACACCGATGAAATAGGCCACTTGATCTTGCGTCACACCGGGCGGCATGAAGATGCCACGCAGCATCTGGTAGTCGGTTGGAATACCGGCTTCCTTGCAGGTCGGGATGTCATTCCAGGCTTGGGTTGAGGTCACCTTGGTCTTGTACGGCAGGCGCACGTCGTCAAATACGCACAGCGGACGCAGCGTGCCGGCACGCCACTGGGCGACGGCTTCGGCTGGATTGTTTACCGTTGCATCGATGTGATTGCCGACCAATTGCACAGCCACTTCGCCACCGCCTTTGTAAGGGATGTAGGCGAACTTCGTGCCCGTGGCTTTCTCAAGACCGGCGGTCACGATCTGGTCTTCTTGCTTGGACCCCGTGCCACCCATCTTGAACTTGCCCGGACCTGCGGCCTTGGCGGCGTCGATAAACTCCTTGGCGGTCTTGTAAGGCTTCTCGGCATTCACCCAGAGGATGAACTGGTCAAGTGCCAGCATTTCCACCGGCGTCATGTCCTTCCAGTTGAACGGAACACCCGTTGCCAACGGGGTGGTAAAGAGGTTAGAGAGCGTAATGACGATATGGTAGGGATCGCCCTTGCTGTTCTTGATGGCAAGGAAGCCTTCCGCACCAGCACCGCCGGACTTGTTGACGACGACGAGCGGCTGCTTCATCAGGTTGTATTTGACGATGATGCCCTGCATCAGACGGGCCATCTGGTCGGCGCCGCCGCCAGTACCGGCCGGGACGACGAATTCAACTTGCTTGTCGGGCTCCCACGCAGCCAGAGCCGATGTGGATACGGATGCCAGCATGCCTGCGCCAATGACGCCGGCCAAGGCCTTGCCCAACATGGATTTCATGGAAATTGCCATTTTGCGGTTCTCCTGTTTTGATAAGTACAACCACGACGTTGCCGGCGGCCTCTGCCAAAAAACCGCCGAAAACGCTCCAACGACAGCAGAAAGCACTCGGTCGATTCTTTGAACCGCTGCTTGCCGCCATTTCTCTGGTGCCACTTCCGTACACAAAGTCCGCCTGCCAGCGCACCCTGTGCACGTTCTTGCCGCTTTCCTCGCCTAGGGACTGCCATCCCTTTGCCAGAAAATTTCCTGCCTTTCAAAACCCTTTACTTGAAACCCAACTGCAACACCTGCTTTCTTCAAATCATTTCAGATCACGAGATACGGTCATCAGCAAAATCAGCTATGCCGGCTTGGTTTCTTCCTGCCGCGCTGCCAGATATTTACCGACGCACACCACCACGACAGCGCCGATGATCGGTAGTGCACTATGCAACCAATGTGCATTGGTGTTCACCCAGTTGGCAATGGCACCATCTTTCACGGCCATTTCACCGGCCACGTAACCAAGCAGCGCCGCGCCGCCGGTGATGATGACGGGATAGCGATCCATCAGTTTCAGTACCAGCGTGCTGCCAAAAATGATCAGTGGGATCGACAGCGCCAGGCCGATAATGATCAACTCGTTGGCGGCCGGCGGATAACCCTTGGCTGGACCGGCCACGGCCAACACGTTGTCGAGGCTCATGACAAAGTCGGCAAACAGAATGGTCTTGACCGCGCCTGACAAGCTGGACGCACCTTTCAGGTCGCCATGGCCTTCCTCCGGAACAAGCAATTTGATCGCAATCCAGAGCAGCAGAGCAGCACCGATCAGCTTGACGTATTGCAGGTCGAGTAGCGTGCTGACAAAAATGGTAAGCACCACACGCAGCAGAATGGCCGCGCCGCTACCGAGCAGAATCGCCTTCTTTTGATGCTCGGGTGGCAGGTTGCGGCTGGCAAGCGCAATGACCACCGCGTTGTCGCCGGACAGCAGGATGTTGGCGATCATGATCTGTCCCAGGACAACCCAGAACTGGGGATCGGAAAAATACTCCATCGAAGCGTCTCCTCTTGGTGCGCCCTCGGGATATTCCCAGGACCTTGTAATGTATTTGCGGACGTATGAATTCACGCCGCGAGGAGAAAATTACGCCGACGCTCTTACGCAAGTCTGAATCAAACATGAACGGAAGCTTACAAACCGAATTCGGCATTGCGCCGAATCTAATGCTCAGAGCATGGGCGGCAGACAGGCCGGGAAGCGAACCAAAAAGGTATTACCAATGCCGTCCTTGTCCTTCATCAGGTCAATTTCGGCAGCGTGAATCTTGGCAATTTCATGCACGATGGCCAGGCCAAGCCCGCTGCCTTCAACATTGGAACCAAGCAGGCGGTGAAAACGCTCAAACACGCGCTGATGTTCTTCGGCCGGGATTTCAGGACCATCGTCGCTTAGCGAAAACGCTGGTCGCGGTTCGTGCAATACACGGACTGTGACGCGGCCACTTTCCGGTGTATAGCGAATGGCGTTATCGAAGAGATTATTGATGAGCTCCTTGAGCCGCGCAGGATCGCCGTTGATCCAGACTGCACCTTCGTAATCACCATCCTCTTCGAATCCCAGATCGATATTTTTCTTCAGCGCTTCGGGCACCCATTCCATCGTGGTTTCGAGCACAAGACGACCAAGATCCATGACGCCAAGCTGGAGATTGCGCACGGCATTCGGTTCATTGCGCGCCAGCGAAAGCAATTGCGCAACCAGATGCGACAGGCGCTCCATGCCGAGATGGATGTTTTCCATCGAATGCTTGATGCGCTCGGGGTCGCGCTCGCGCAAGACCATTTCGACCTGAGCCTTGAGTCCGGCGACAGGCGTACGCAACTGGTGCGCGGCATCGGCAATAAAACGATTCTGGAATTCGAGCACTTCGCTGAGGCGCGCCATCAAGGCATTGACCTCGCCCACCAGCGGCTTGACACGCCCCGGCAAGGCTTCGTCAGCCACCGGACTCAAGTCGAGATGGGAACGCCGGGCGATGCTTTGTTCCAGACTACGCAACGGGCGTTTCACATAGCGCATGTCGAACCAGAGCAACATTCCCACAACGGCAGCCAACACCAGTTGCGGTGTCAGCATGGCTTCCAGTGCCACCCGAAATTGACTGGCATCGCCCAGTTGCGCCGCATACCGATCAGCGAGGAAAGCGCAAATAAGTACGTCGATCAGTACGAGCGGTGGTACCAGCCAGAACAGGCGCTTGTGTCGCCGCCAGGACGATGGCGTGTTCATTTGTCCTGTGCGTCTTCAACTGCGGCCTTGTCGAGCAGATAGCCCATGCCGCGGACGGTCCGTACATTGAAATCGGCGAATTCGAGTTTTTTGCGCAAGCGATGCACGTATACCTCGATGGCATTGCTGCCCACTTCGTCGCCCCAGCCGTAGAGATGATCGACCATCTGTTCCTTGCTGACAACACGGCCAGTGCGGCGAAGCAGCAACTCGGCAAGCGCCAGTTCACGCGCCGTCAAATCCACGGATTGCTCGCCGAAGAACATGCGCCGTCCTTCGATGTCGAAACGCAACTTGCCATGCGTCAGATCTGTACTTGTGGCGAAGTGACCGCGACGCAGCAAGGCACGTACGCGCGCCTCGAACTCGGGGAGATCGAAAGGCTTGGTCAGATAGTCGTCGGCCCCCAGATCGAGGCCGTGCACGCGGTCTTCCAAGGCATCGCGCGCAGTCAGCAGCAACACCGGCACCGTGGAACGACGACCGCGCAAGCGCCGCAAGACTTCGAAGCCGTCGATCTTCGGCAAGCCAACGTCAAGCACAACAAGGTCATACGCATGCGTCGTCAGCGTTTCATTGGCACTTGCACCGTCACGCACAAGATCGACGGCATATGCTGCCTGCGTCAGGCAACGCGTCAGCGCATCGGCGAGCAGCGTGTCATCTTCAACAACGAGAATACGCATGCTCGCCTCTCGGATTCAGCCGAGGTTTTCGAGACGCAGGCGAATCACCTTGCGCTTCACCACCGGCAGCGATTCGATTTTTGCAATCGCCGTATCCACCGATTTCTCCCGAACCAGGTGTGTGAGAACGATAAGATCGGTTTGATCTTCGCCTTCACCCGGCTCACGCTGCACTAGCGCGTCAATTGAAATGCCGTTGTCGGCAAGGATTCGGGTGATGTCGGCCAGCACGCCCGGCTTGTCTTCAACCCGCAAGCGCAGATAGAAACCAGTCTTAACTTCGCTGATCGGCAGGATCGGCGTATTTTCAACGGCACCCGGCTGGAAAGCGAGATACGGCACGCGATGATCGGGATCGGCATCGATCACGCGCGCAATGTCGACAAGATCGGCCACCACCGCACTCGCGGTTGGTTCGGCACCGGCGCCCTTGCCGTAATGCAACGTGGCACCAACGGCGTCGCCCTGCACCAGCACGGCATTCATGGCACCTTCGACATTGGCGATCAGGCGCTTGGCCGGAATCAGCGTCGGATGCACGCGCAATTCGATGCCCTCGGCCGTACGGCGCGTAATGCCGAGCAGCTTGATGCGATAGCCCAATTGCTCGGCATATTTGATGTCGTCGGCTTCGAGCTTGCTGATACCTTCGACGTGCGCACTGTCGAACTGCATCGGGATGCCGAACGCCAACGCCGACAGGATGGTGATCTTGTGCGCGGCGTCTACACCTTCGATGTCGAATGTCGGATCGGACTCTGCATAGCCAAGACGCTGCGCTTCCTTGAGTACATCGGCAAAGGGCAAACCTTTGTCACGCATCTCGGACAGAATGAAATTGGTCGTGCCGTTGATGATGCCTGCGATCCACTGAATGCGATTGGCCGACAAACCTTCACGCACCGCCTTGATGATGGGAATCCCACCGGCCACAGCCGCTTCGAAAGCAACCACAACACCCTTCTTTTGCGCGGCGGCAAAAATTTCATTGCCGTGCATCGCCAGCAAGGCCTTGTTGGCAGTCACGACGTGCTTGCCATTTTCAATGGCCTTCAACACCAGCTCCTTGGCAACCCCATAACCGCCGATGAGCTCAACGATGACATCCACCTCGGGGTCATTGACAACGGCGAAGGCGTCGTCGGTCACACGAACCGAACCACCTGCCACTTTTTTTGCCAGCTCAAGATTTTTGTCAGCGACGGCGACGATGCGAATGGGGCGGCCGGCGCGACGAGTGATTTCCGCTTCATTGCGGGAAAGAACGGTAAAAGTGCCGCCGCCGACGGTACCGATACCGAGCAGGCCTACATTGATGGGTTTCATGTTTTCAGGTCGAGTATTTCAAGCCAAATGGCGCTTGCGGTAGTTTTCGAGGAAACGGGCGATACGGCCGATTGCTTCGGTCAAATCGTCGGCATTGGGCAGGAAGACCACGCGGAAGTGATCCGGCGTCGGCCAGTTGAAACCACTGCCTTGTACCAGTAGCACCTTCTCCGCTTCGAGCAGTTCGAGGATGAATTGCTGGTCGTTCTTGATTGGGTACATCGTTGGGTCGAGACGCGGGAAAAGGTACATCGCGCCTTTGGGCTTGACGCATGTCACACCCGGAATCGCCGTCAACAGCGCATGCGCCAGATCGCGCTGCTTGCCGAGACGCCCCGTCGGCAATACCAGATCGTCAATGCTCTGATACCCGCCCAGCGCTGTCTGGATGCCGAGTTGTGCCGGCACATTGGCGCACAGACGCATTGAGGCCAACAGAGTCAGTCCTTCGATATAGTCCTGCGCCCGCGCCTTGTCACCGGAGACAATCATCCAGCCGGCACGAAAACCGGCCGCGCGGTAGTTTTTCGACATGCCACCGAAGGTGACGAAGGTGATGTCATTGGCCAGCGAGGCAATCGAAACATGCTTCACGCCGTCATACAGCACCTTGTCGTAGATTTCGTCAGAGTAAACAACGAGATTGTGCTCGCGGGCAATGTCCACCAGCGCCTTGAGCGTCTCGACTGGATACAACGCACCGGTCGGATTGTTCGGGTTGATGACGACAATGGCACGTGTCTTCGACGTGATCTTGGCGCGAATATCAGCCAGATCAGGCAACCATTCATTGGCCTCATCGCACAGATAATGCTTTGCCGTCCCGCCGGACAGGCTGACCGCAGCCGTCCACAAGGGATAGTCGGGCGCCGGCACCAACACTTCATCTCCGGCATTGAGCAAGGCATTCATCGCCATCACAATCAGCTCGGAGACACCGTTGCCAATGTAGATGTCATCGACCTGCACGCCCTGAATCTGTTTTTCCTGCGTGTAATGCATGATGGCCTTGCGCGCCGCGAACACCCCTTTGGAATCGCTGTAGCCTGACGCTTCCGGCAGATTGTGGATCATGTCCTGGACGATCTCGTCCGGCGCAGTGAAGCCGAACGGTGCAGGATTGCCGATATTCAGCTTGATGATGCGCTGACCGTCCTCTTCCATCTGCTTTGCGCGCGCCATGACCGGTCCGCGAATGTCATACAGCACATTGGACAGCTTGGTCGATTTCAGCACCGGTTGCATGGAAGAGTACCTTCAGGAATAAATTGCGCGATATCGGAGAGCCCGTGACCACGTCCAGCAAAGCCCCGATTCATGGCGCTTTTCCGCGCGTCGGGGGCCTTGCCGGAAAAGGTATAATCCTACCGAAGCTCATGCTGCACCGCAATCAAAGCCAACGTCTTTATCGATGAAACTTCACTCTGACCCGAAACCCGGCAACACCATTTCCGCCTACGGCGAGGGTTACGTGTCCGTCAATGGCGTTCAGCACGGCAGCATCATCGTGCAGCCGGAAACGCTGATCAACGACTGGCCGGTACGCAGCTTCAATGACCTCACCTCCGAATTGATCGCGGATTTCGTCAATAGCGGCGCCGATATCCTCCTTCTCGGCACCGGCAAACGGCAGCACTTTCTTCCGCCGGGACTACTCAAGATCGCGGTACAAGCAGGCAAGCCGCTTGATGTCATGGATACCGCGGCTGCTTGTCGCACCTACAACATCCTCATGTCGGAAGGCCGCCGGGTCGCCGCCGCGCTGATCGTCGAACAATAAATAACCAACCATCTACAGTCCGATGCCCGCTCTGATGCGCTTGTCGCGCCCCCTGCTGCTGATTCTGTTGCTGATCTTCGCGCTGCTCTGGTTCCTGCCGCTTGACTACCGCAAGTTGGTCAAGAGCGACGAAGGCCGCTATGCGGAAATCCCGCGCGAAATGCTGGTCACCGGCGATTGGCTGACCCCGCGCCTCAACGGCATAAAGTATTTCGAAAAACCACCGCTGCAATACTGGGCAACCGCCGCCACCTACAGTGTCTTCGGCGAAAGCGAATGGACTTCGCGTCTGTGGCCCGCCCTGACCGGCTTCCTCGGCGTTCTGTTCACGATCTGGGCAAGCGCCATTCTGTGGGGACGTCGCCTGCCACGCGCGGCGCTTTATTCAGGCCTGATTCTCGGCAGTAGCGTGCTCTATGTCTTGATCGGCCACGTCGACACGCTCGACATGGGTACGAGCTTCTTTCTCGCCAGCGCCGTATTTGCTTTTACGCTGGCGCAGCGTGACGAAGCCGGACCAAGATCACGACGTAACTGGATGTGGGCGGCCTGGGCACTACTCGCCTTCGCTATGTTGTCCAAAGGCTTGATTGCGGTCGTACTGCCAGGTGCAACGCTGGTGTTGTACTCGCTATGGCAACGCGATCTGACCTTATGGAAACGCCTGCACCTCGTTTCCGGCCTTGCGTTATTTTTGCTCATCAGCGCACCGTGGTTCATTGCCGTCTCGCTGAAAAACCCTGAGTTCGCTCGCTTCTTCTTCATTCACGAGCATTTCGAGCGCTTCCTTACCAAGACGCACCATCGCTACCAGCCGATGTGGTTCTTCATTCCCATCCTGCTGGCCGGCATCTTGCCTTGGCTAATTGCCCTGTTCGGCGGGCTTGTCACTGGTCTGCGTCGTGAGATGACGCAACGCTTCCAGCCAACGCGCTTCCTGCTTGTCTGGTGCGCGCTGGTCTTTGCATTCTTTTCGGTGTCCGACTCCAAGCTGATCGGCTACATCCTGCCCATCTTCCCGGCGCTGGCCGCGCTCATGGGTTACCACCTCGCCAAGATCGGTGTCAGCGCCCCACGCAGCTTGCGCTGGCACGCCTTGTCGTTTGTAGTACTTGGTGTCCTGACGATTGCGCTGGCACCGCAAGTGTTGCGCTCCGCGACAAACGAAGTCCCCGCAGCCTTGTACCAGGCCTTCGTACCATGGATCATCGCTGCCGGCGCAGCGCTCGCGCTGGGTGGCTTGTATGCATGGCTGCAAGCATCGCGCAGCAATGCCGATCGCGCCATGCTGGGTCTCGCCTTTGGTGGTCTGCTGTTCAATCAGATCGCCATCAGCGGCAGCGAAACCCTGGCACCTGCCAACTCTGGCTACAACATCGCACAGGCCATTCGTCCCTACGTCACACCGGACGTACCGTTCTACAGCGTCGGCATGTACGAGCAGACGCTCCAGCCGTATCTGCGACGCACGACGCAAATGGTGGCCTATGCCGACGAATTGGAGTTCGGCATCAGTGTCGAGCCCGACAAGTTCATCCCGACCGTCGACGCATTCGAGCAACGCTGGCGCGCCACGAACGGGCAAGCGTTCGCGCTCATGGCACCGTCGATGTATCAGCAGTTGCGGCAACATGGCCTGCCCATGTATTTGCTCGCACAAGACACGCGTCGCGTTGTCGTCACACGCCAGGCAATCGCGAATCAGGCGGTCGTGAAATGAGCGCTGTCAGTTTTGCCCTGATTCTCACGGGCGTACTGCTCAACGCAGCAGCACAGCTTTGCCTCAAAGCCGGCACCACGGCGATTGGACAATTCAGCTTCACGCTGGAAAACCTCATCCCGATTGGCATGCGTATCGCCTTCCAGCCGTGGATCATCGGCGGCCTCAGTTGCTACGTTGTCAGTGTCGTGGTCTGGATTCTGGCGCTGTCGCGCGTGCCGGTCAGCGTGGCGTATCCGATGCTGTCTATCGGTTACATCGTGAATGCTTTCATCGCCCACTTCTGGTTTGGTGAGGCCTTGGCCACGCAGAAATTGCTCGGCATCGGCTTCATCATTGTCGGCGTCGTTATGGTTGCCCGCTCATGAGTACAAATCAGTTTTTGCCTTTCACCCGTCCGAGCATTGACGAGGACACCATTGCCGCCGTCGCCGACGTCTTGCGTTCCGGCTGGATCACCAGCGGTCCCAAGGTACAAGCTTTTGAAAAAGCGCTGTCTGACTATTGCGGCGGTCGTGTGGTACGTGCTTTCAGTTCCGGCACGGCAACGCTTGAAGTCGCGCTGCGCCTGGCTGGCATCGGCCCCGGCGATGAAGTCATCACCACGCCGCTGTCGTGGGTCGCCACTGCCAATGTGATTCTTGAAGTTGGTGCTACGCCGGTATTCGTCGATATTGATCCGGCGACGCGCAACATCGACCTCGACAAATTCGAAGCAGCGATCACTGCCAAAACACGCGCAGTGATCCCCGTCGACCTCTCCGGCCTGCCGGTAGATCGCGATCGCCTGTACGCCATCGCTGCACAGCACAAACTGCGCATCGTCGAAGATGCTGCCCAGTCCTTTGGCGCAAACTGGAATGGACAGCCTATCGGATCGGCTGGCGACTTCATCTCGTTCAGCTTCCACGCCAACAAGAACATGACCACGGGTGAAGGTGGCGCACTGGTATTGCCAGTGGATGCCTCACCGGAATTGATCGCCCGCTGCGAACGCTTGCGCCTGCAAGGCGTGCAGCGCTTCCCCGACGGCGGCATGGATGTCGACCTGCTCGGCGGCAAATCCAATCTGACCGATATCGCCGCTGCCATCGGACTCGGCCAACTAAAGCATCTGGCCGCCTTCACCGCGCGCCGTCGTGTATTGGCGCAACGCTATTTCGATCAACTCGATCCGGCGCTTGGCTGCGAATTGCCACTGGCCGACTTCACGAACAGCAACTGGCACATGTTCCAGCTGCTGCTGCCTGCAAGCGTTGATCGCGGCGCTTTCATCAAGCGCATGAAGGAAGAACACAACATTGGCATCGGTGTGCATTACCCGGCCATGCATCTGTTCACGCTATATCGCGGCCTCGGTTACAAAGAGGGCGCTTTCCCGCTGGCCGAAAGTGTCGGTCAGCGCACCATTACCTTACCGCTGTTCCCGGCCATGCAAGACAGCGATATTGATCGCGTTTGTGATGCCATTGCCCAATGCCTGAAGTGACACTCATGTCGAATCCAGAAATCTCCGTCGTCATTCCGGTCTACAACGAAGAAGCCGGCCTGGCTCAGCTTTTCGGCCGCCTTTATCCGGCGCTTGACGCACTTGGCACAAGCTACGAAATCGTCTTCGTCAACGATGGCAGCCGCGATCGTTCGGCCGCCATTCTGCGCGAGCAGTGGGAAAGACGCCCCGACGTTACCCGCGTCGTGCTGTTCGCCGCCAATGCCGGCCAGCATATGGCAATCATGGCCGGATTCGAACATGCCTCGGGCGACATCATGATCACGCTCGACGCCGACCTGCAAAATCCGCCGGAGGAAATCGGCCCGCTCGTTGCCAAAATGAATGAAGGCTACGACTACGTCGGCACGATTCGCCGCAAGCGTCAGGACAATGCTTTCCGCACGTACGCCTCGAAGGCCATGAATCGCCTGCGCGAGAAAATCACACGCATCAAGATCACCGACCAGGGCAACATGCTGCGCGCCTATTCTCGTAGCGTGGTCGATGCCATCAACAGCTGCAAGGAAGTCAGCACCTTCATTCCGGCACTCGCCTACACCTTTGCGCGCAAGCCGACCGAAATCACTGTAGAACATGAAGAGCGTAGCGCCGGCGAATCCAAGTATTCGCTGTACAGCCTGATTCGCCTGAATTTCGACCTGATGACCGGCTTCTCGCTGGTGCCGCTGCAATGGTTCTCGATGCTGGGCATGCTCATCTCGATTGCCTCGGGCGCATTGTTCGTCATCCTCATCGTGCGCCGCATCTTCATCGGTCCGGAAGCCGAAGGCCTGTTCACACTGTTCGCCCTCGTGTTCTTCATGGTCGGCCTGGCCTTGTTCGGCATCGGCCTGCTCGGTGAATACATTGGCCGCATCTACCAGCAGGTGCGCCATCGCCCGCGTTATCTGGTCGAAGCTATTCTGGAGCGCAAAGAATGACGGCATCAGCAGTCGTCTTTGCCTATCACAACGTTGGCGTTCGTTGCCTGCGCACTTTGCTGGCACGCGGTATCGAGGTGAAGCTCGTCGTCACCCACGAAGACAATCCGAACGAAAACATCTGGTTCGGCAGCGTCGCCTCGATCGCCGCGCAGCACGGTATTCCGGCCATTACGCCAGTCGATGCCAATGACGAAGCGACGATGGCGCAAATCGCTGCCATCGCGCCGGACTTCATCTTCTCTTTTTACTACCGCAACATGCTGAAGATGCCGCTGCTCGACCTGGCCAGGCGCGGCGCTTACAACATGCATGGCTCGCTGTTGCCCAAGTATCGCGGTCGCGTACCTGTGAATTGGGCCGTGTTGCACGGCGAGACCGAAATCGGCGCCACCTTGCACCGCATGGCGGAAAAACCCGACGCCGGCGACATCGTCGCGCAGCAGGCAGTCCCCATCCTGCCCGACGACACTGCGCACGAGGTATTCCAGAAAGTCACCGTTGCCGCTGAAATTGCGCTCTATGACATATTGCCCGCGCTCATCGCCGGTACCGCGCCACATCAGCCGCAGAACCTCGCCGCCGGTAGTTACTTCAGCGGTCGCAAGCCTGAAGACGGGCGCATCGACTGGGCACAAAACGCGCAGCAGATTCACAACCTCGTCCGCGCCGTTGCACCACCCTATCCTGGCGCCTTCAGCGACACATCGCGCGGCGAGTTACGTGTGTTTCGCTCGCAAGTCCTGAGTCGCAACGCCACAGGCGCCCCCAAGCTATTCGCGGAAAATGGCATACTGCTCGCCACTTGCGGCAACGGCGGTCTGTTGCGCATCCTGGATGCCACGCTCGCAGGACAGGCCTTCGATGCCTCCGCCTGCGGTGCCGACACGATTTCCCTGATTTAAATCATCTACTTGAAACCATTATCATGAGCAAGAAAGTCCTTATCCTCGGCGTCAACGGCTTCATCGGCCACCATCTGTCCAAGCGCATCATGGACACCACCGACTGGGAGGTGTACGGCATGGACATGAACAGCGACCGTGTCACCGAGTTGATGGATCACCCGCGCTTCCATTTCTTCGAAGGCGACATCACCATCAACAAGGAATGGATCGAATACCACGTTCGCAAATGCGACGTGATCCTGCCGCTGGTTGCCATCGCCACGCCGGCTACTTACGTGCAGGAGCCGCTGCGTGTATTCGAACTGGACTTCGAAGCCAACCTGCCCATCGTGCGTCAGGCCGTGAAGTACAAGAAGCACCTCGTTTTTCCGTCCACTTCCGAGGTCTACGGCATGTGCCAGGATCCAGAATTCGATCCGGAAGAATCCAGCTTCGTTCTCGGCCCGATCAACAAGCCGCGCTGGATCTATTCCTGCTCGAAGCAGATGATGGATCGCGTCATTCACGCCTACGCCATGCGCGACGGCCTGCGTTACACCCTGTTCCGCCCGTTCAACTGGGTCGGCCCGGGCCTTGATTCAATTTACACGCCGAAGGAAGGCTCCTCGCGTGTCATCACCCAGTTCCTCGGCCACATCGTGCGCGGCGAGAACATCAAGCTGGTCGATGGTGGTGGTCAGAAGCGCGCCTTCACCTATGTCTCCGACGGCATCGATGCGTTGATGAAGATCATCGATAACAAGGACGACATCGCCAACGGCAAGATCTACAACATCGGCAATCCGACGAACAATTATTCCATCCGCGAACTTGCCACGCTGATGCTTGATCTGGCCAAGCAATATCCGGAATACGCCGAGAGCGTCGCCAAGGTCAACGTCCTGGAAACCACCTCGGCCGAGTACTACGGCAAAGGTTATCAGGACACGCGTCACCGCGTGCCGAAGATCACCAACACCATGCAGGATCTGGACTGGGCACCGAAGGTAACGTTCGAAGATGCCCTGCGCGGTATCTTCGAAGCCTACCGTGGCGACGTTGCTGCTGCCCGCAGCTTGATGGACTGAGGCCCGGCAGCGCATGGCGGAGAAACTCCTCGCCCTCAAGATCGACGTCGATACCTATCGCGGCACGCTACGCGGCGTGCCGCGTCTGGTCGAACTGCTACGCCAATATCAGGCCGGTGCGACCTTCCTCTTCTCGCTCGGACCGGATCATACCGGTCGCGCCATCAAGCGTGCCTTCCGGCCCGGCTTCATGAAAAAAGTGTCGCGGACCTCGGTGGTGTCGCACTACGGGCTCAAGACGCTCATGTACGGCACGGTGCTCCCCGGCCCGGACATCGGTCGTGCCTGCAAGGACATCATCCGAAGCGTGCGCGACGCGGGTTTTGAGACAGGCGTGCATTGCTGGGACCACATTCGCTGGCAGGATGGCGTCGAACACGCCGACATGGCGTGGACCGAGCGCGACATGAAGCGCGCGCACGATCGTTACACCGATATTTTCAAGGAAGCCCCTGGTGTGCACGGTGCCGCTGGCTGGCAGATGAACGCCCATGCCGTGCGCCTGACGCAACGACTCGGTTACCGTTATTCATCGGATACGCGCGGCACGCATCCCTTCATGCCGGTTATCAATGGCGAAATCACGCTGTGCCCGCAAATTCCGGGCACGCTGCCAACGCTGGATGAATTGATCGGGATTGATGGCGTAACCGAAGAAAACGCGCACGCCGGCTTGCTGGAGATGACGCGTGAAGTACCGGCACATGGGCATGTCTTCACGCTGCATGCCGAACTCGAAGGCATGAAGCTCTCTAATGTACTCGAAAAGCTGCTTGCTGGATGGCAGGAACAGGGCTACCGAATCGTCGCAATGCGCGATATTGTGGACACACTCAACACGGCAGCATTACCCCATCACGAAGTGGTTCGCGGCACGGTGCCGGGACGCTCCGGAACCCTGATGGTTCAAGGTCCGGAATATCTCGGTAAGCTTCTGGCAGCTTGATGGCAACCTGATTCAGACGCTCCGTTCGCGCACCAGGAGAACCTGATGCTCGACAAAGCAGTACCGGATTTTTCCCTTCCCGCCACCGGCGGTGAAACCTTCCAGCTTTCCGCTCATACGGGCAAACCGCTGGTCATCTATTTCTACCCCAAGGACAGCACCCCCGGCTGCACGACCGAAGCCGGGCAATTCCGCGATCTGCATGCGGAGTTTGCCAAGTTCGGCTGTCCGATCTACGGTGTCTCGCGCGACAGCTTGAAATCGCACGAAAACTTCAAGGCCAAACTGGCGCTTCCGTTCGAACTGCTTTCGGACAAAGATGAGCTCGCCTGCGGCATCTTCGGTGTCATGAAGATGAAGAACATGTATGGCAAACAGGTGCGTGGCGTAGAACGCAGCACTTTCCTCATCGATGCAAAAGGCGTTTTACGCCAGGAATGGCGCGGCGTGAAGGTGGACGGTCACGCCCAGTCAGTGCTTGAAGCGGTTCAATCGTTGTAAGTCGTCAAAGCCGTTGTAAGTCGTTGTAGTCACCCGCTGTATCACCCAAGATCACCAAGGGAAAACATGGTCACCAAGCGCGCAGCAACCAGCAAAACCGGCAGCAAGGCAAGCAGCAAAGCTGCCACCCAGGCAACCACCACCAAGCTGTTCGTTCTCGACACAAACGTACTCATGCATGACCCGTTGTCGCTGTTCCGCTTTGAGGAGCACGACATCTATATTCCGATCATGACCCTTGAGGAGCTCGACAACAACAAGAAGGGCACGACCGAAGTCGCACGCAATGCACGCCAGGCCAGCCGGATGCTTGATGACATTGTTTCCGGCAGTGAAGACGCCATTGCCAGCGGCATTGCGCTTGTCGGCCCGTCGCGCGATCTGGCGAACGGCAACCTGTTCCTGCAAAGCGAAGCCATCGACGTGAAGCTCCCGCCGTCGCTGCCGACAGCAAAGGGCGACAACCAGATTCTTGCCGTCGTGATGTACCTGTCGCAGAAATTTCCGAAGCGCGGCGTCATTCTGGTTTCCAAGGACATCAACATGCGCATCAAGGCCCGCACACTGGGCCTCTCCGCGCAAGACTATTTCAACGACAAGGTGTTGGAGGATACCGACCTCCTCTACACCGGCGCGCTTGAGCTTCCTGCTGATTTCTGGGACAAGCACGGCAAAAACATGGAGTCATGGAAAGAGGAAGGCCGTAACCTCTACCGCGTCACCGGCCCGCTCTGCCCCGATTTTCTGGTCAATGAATATGTCCACATGGACAGCCCTGATCCGAACGAACGTCCGTTCAATGCCATCGTCGGCGAGGTCAAAGGCAAAACCGCGGTACTGAAGACGCTGGTCGATTATGGCCATGCCAAGAATGCCGTCTGGGGCATTACCGCACGCAACCGCGAGCAGAATTTTGCGCTCAACCTGCTCATGGATCCGGAGATCGACTTCGTCACCCTGCTCGGCCAGGCAGGTACCGGCAAGACCCTGCTCACGCTGGCTGCCAGCCTGACGCAAGTGCTCGAAACCAAACGTTATACGGAAGTCATCATCACGCGCGTCACTGTGCCAGTCGGTGAAGACATCGGCTTCCTGCCCGGCACCGAGGAAGAGAAAATGACACCGTGGATGGGCGCACTCGAAGACAACCTCGACGTGCTCAACAAGCCGGCCGAAGGTGGCGACAACCACAACAGCAGTCAAAGCGGCGGCAGCTACGGCGGTGATTGGGGACGGGCAGCAACGATGGATTTGATTCGCAGCCGCATCAAGATCAAGTCGCTCAATTTCATGCGCGGCCGTACCTTCATCAACAAGTTCCTCATCATCGATGAAGCGCAGAATCTCACGCCCAAGCAGATGAAGACGCTCATCACGCGCGCCGGCCCGGGCACTAAGGTCGTGTGTCTCGGCAATATCGCGCAGATCGATACGCCGTATCTGACTGAAGGCAGTTCAGGTCTCACGTATGTCGTCGACCGCTTCAAGGGTTGGCCGCATTCAGGTCATATCACACTGCAACGTGGTGAACGCTCACGGCTTGCCGATCATGCGGCAGAAGCATTGTAAGAGATACTGAATCGCTGCCCGATTTGAACGGACCGTGTTTGCCCCCAAGACAAAACGCCGCGAGAAAAATCTTCGCGGCGTTTTGTCTTAGCAACTCTCAAGTGTTGTTTACGTCAGTAACCTGATTTCGCCCGAAACCCTGAAACCGGAAAAATCCGGAGACCTGCGAGGTTAATAACCTTGGGCTGGCGCGAAGTTGACGAACTTGGTGTACTCGCCGAGGAACGTCAGCATCACCGGGCCGGTCGGGCCGTTACGATGCTTGCCGACAATAGCTTCCGCCATGCCTTTATTGTCCGGCTTGTCCTTGTTGTAGTACTCGTCGCGGTACATCATGATGATGATGTCGGCATCCTGTTCGATAGCACCGGACTCGCGCAAATCACTCATCAGCGGACGCTTATCGTTGCGCTCTTCCACTTTCCGCGACAACTGTGACAATGCGATGATCGGCACCTGCAGCTCTTTCGCCAGCGCCTTGATCGAGCGCGAAATCTCGGAAATTTCCGTGGCACGGTTTTCGTTCTCGCGGGCCGAGGTCATCAGTTGCAAATAGTCGATGACGATCAAGCCAAGCTGGCCGTATTGACGATGCAGGCGACGTGCACGTGCACGGAGATCATTTGCATTGATGGCGCCGGTTTCGTCGATATGAATGTTGGCCTCGTGCAGCTTGCCAAGCGCCATGGTCATCTTGTCCCAATCGTCATCGGTCAAACGCGCGCTGCGCAGTTTGGTCTGATCGATGCGGCCAACCGAGGACAACAAACGCATGGCGAGTTGCGGCCCTGACATTTCAAGACTGAAAATCGCCACGGGCAGTTTGAGATCGACGCCAACGTGCTCAGCAATATTGAGCGCAAATGCAGTCTTGCCCATTGAAGGACGACCGGCAACGACGATCATGTCACCTGGCTGCAAGCCCGATGTCATCTTGTCGAGATCAGTAAAACCGGTTGGCGTACCGGTGATATCCGTGGCGTCTTTGCCATAGAGATCCTCGATCTTTTCAACCACTTGCGCCATCAAGGGCTGGATGGCAACAAAGCCTTCGGTCGAACGCGCGCCGGCTTCGGCGATCTCGAGTACCTTGACTTCGGCTTCGTCAAGAATCTGTTTAACATCCCGGCCGGCCGGGTTCAACGCCGACGACGAGATCTCATCACCGGCCGTCACGAGCCTGCGCAGAATGGCACGCTCACGCACGATCTCCGCGTAACGACGAATATTCGCTGCCGAGGGCGTATTGTTGGCGATTTCGGCCAGATAGGCCATGCCACCGGTCTGTTCAACCTCGGCAGCATTATTGATCGACTCAGACACCGTCAGCACATCGGCCGGACGGCCGACTTCGATCAAGCGAGAGATGTGGCGAAAGATGCGACGGTGATCATCACGATAAAAATCGCCTTCGCCGACGACATCGCCAATGCGCTCCCACGCCGTATTGTCAAGCAGCAAACCGCCAATGACGGATTGTTCGGCTTCGATCGAATGCGGCGGTAACTTGAGCGATGCCAGTTGCGGATCAGTGCCGTAATTTTGATTTTGTGAATTATTCTGGAATGCGAGCGCCTGAACCATGCGGACCTCCAATGCAATGGACTGGAGTTTAACTCCATCACTGCTGCAGGGCTCTGGATAAGTCTGTGGGTAAGCTGTGTGTATTGCGTGGATATCTTGTGGAAAACGAATTACCGGTGCGGTTTACTGAAGCGTCGTGTCATTGCTTCTATCAAGACCACCCGTCACAGCGCCGAGTACCCCCACAAAGGTCTTGGCGCCATCGCGCAAAAACGTGGCGCCAGCTTCTCCCAAAGCATCAGCAGACAATACGCTGCCAAGGTCGATCAAGGGTTCCTCACCATACTTGGCAGCATAGTGCGCGGCCTGCATTGCCAAAATACGCGCAGCGCGAGCCAGTGCCTCCTTGCTGCTCATCGCCACCATGTCATCTGACAAGGCAAGATAACGCTGAAACTCCTCGAAAATATGATCACTCCTATTACGCTGCATGGCTGAATTCCGCTAGGTTTCCGCTAAGTCTGTTCGGATATAACGATAAACGTCCATAAGCAATCACAGCAATTTCATGCGTGGATTGATTGATAACTCAAACGAATCAAAAGGCACGCATGATCGTCGCTATAGTTGCCCCGTCAATCCTCACTCCGCACGGAACACCATGCAACATTTGACGCAAATCGAAAGCCTTATCAAGATGGCCAACCAGATCGGCGGCTTCTTCAACAGCTACACGGACCGCGATCTGGCACGTCGTGAAGTGGCCAATCATCTCGACAAATTCTGGGAACCCCGCATGCGCCACATGCTTCTCGAATATAACGAGAAGCACATCACGTTCAACAACGAACTGTTGCCCTTGGTGCGCGAAGCGCTCAAGATTCTGCCGACGCCGCCGGCGCCGAACATCATTCGAGCACCACGCGAAGAGCAAGCACCCTGGCTTTCGCATTAACTGCACGCTGGAGAGATAAAGACAAGGCAAGCGATTGATCTTGTCTGCCTGCAAAGCCGCCGGTCCTGGCGGCTTTTTTATCTCTTTTTTGCTCCACTCGCTGGCTTAATGAGCGTAATCATTCATCAACCAGGATATGGGCCGTGTTTCTCATTGCATCGCCAGTAAACACAAAATTACACAAAAAAACATGCCGACAAATGCATGCGTTTGTTAGGGTAGCCGGCCTGGAAAAGGCCGCGCCAAATCGCCGTATTGAATCGATATGCTCACCACACTGGATAAAAACGTCGCACTCATCGTGATTGACCTGCAACATGGCATTGTGGCCTTGCCACTGGCCTCATCGCCTGTGCCCGTCATCGAGAAAAGTTGCGTGCTTCTCGATGCATTTCGCCGTCGTCAGCTGCCTGTCGTACTCGTCAACGTCGCTGGTGGCGCACCCGGCAGAACCGAACAGCCGAAACGCGGTGAGACACCTGCCAATTGGAGTGTGTTGATTCCCGAAGTCGATCAACAAAAAAGTGACATCCTCGTCACCAAACGTGGCTGGGGGGCTTTTGCCAATACGACGCTTGCGGAAAAACTCAAAGCACTCGGCGTCACGCAAATCGTTCTCTGCGGCATCTCCACCAGCATTGGCGTTGAATCCACCGCGCGTCAGGCTCACGAACTTGGTTTCAACGTCACGTTGGCAACGGATGCCATGGTCGATTTGAATGCAGACGCCCACACCAACAGCATCGCAAGAATTTTTCCGCGACTGGGTGAAACCGGCACGACAGCAGAGGTCATTGCACTACTGGAATAGGCACGCCCATTGCTGCAATTTTCCGGTTGCTGCAGAACCCACGCCGCAGGAACACACCAAGCACCGCCGAAGTAACACTTCAGCCAGTGCTTGATGCCTTTTTTCAATGGCCCGGCTTGTCTTGCCCGTTTGATGAATCCTCGCCACCGGCTGTTTCATTCTTTGGCGTTTCGTCCGTTGGTGCTTCGTCCTTCGGGGCTTCAAGCGCCGGAGTATCAGCCGCATGCCCTGGCTTGTCGTGGTGCAGGTGATGCAGTGCCTCACCCACCACACGACGTACCACCACATAGAAGATCGGGATCAGCAGCAAACCGAACACGGTGGCGAACAACATGCCGCCGATCACACTGATACCGATTTCATGCCGTGCAACAGCACCGGCACCCGACGACAGAACCAGCGGCAATACACCGAGAATGAAAGCAAAGGACGTCATCAGGATCGGACGCAGACGCAGCTTTGCTGCTTCAAGCACCGCATCGTAAAGAGATGCACCCTTCTCCTGGCTCATCACGGCGAACTCGACGATCAAGATGGCATTCTTCGCCGCCAGGCCGATCACCGTGACCAAGCCGATCTTGAAGTAGATGTCATCCGGGACACCGGTCAACATGCAGAAGACGATCATGCCCAGCAAGCCCAGCGGCACGACAAGCAGCACGGCCACCGGAATCGACCAGCTTTCATATAGCGCCGCCAGACACAGGAACACGACGAACACCGACAAGGCCATCAGGATCGGCGCCGAATTGCCAGACAAGATTTCCTGATACGACTGGCCGGTCCAGTCGCTGCCATAACCCGGCGGCAAGGATTTGGCGACGATGTCCTGCACTGTTTCCATTGCCTGACCGGTTGTGTAACCCGGTGCCGGATTACCGACGATTTCGATGGCCGGATAGCCGTTATAGCGCTGCAATACAGTCGGACCGACGCCCCAATCGGCGCTGATCAGGCTTGCCAGCGGCACCATGTTGTACGGGCTGATGGCCGAATTGCCGGACGACGGATTTACCGGCGTGGTGCTCGATGCCGGCGCGCTCGACGTACTGCCGCTCGTGCCTGGTGTAGACAGATGGTGCAATGAATCGAGGCTCATCCGATAATCAGAGTCGTTCTGGATGTAGACACGCTTGATCCGCCCGGCATACGACATCTGATTGATGTACGCCGGTGCAAGTTCGGCACTGATCGTGGCATAGACATCGTTGAGCGACAGTCCCATTGATGCAGCCTGCTTGCGATCAACCGCAATATTCAGCTGCGGCGCGCTCGGCAAGGAGTTCGGACGTATCTGGAACAGCATCGGATTCTTGGCCGCCTCGCCAAGCAGCATGTTCTGCGCAGCATCAAGATCGGCATGCGATTGGCCGGCACGCGCCTGCAAATACATGTCGATACCGCCGAAACGGCTCAGGCCACGAATCGTCGGCAGGTTGACCACGAACATCTGTGCATCAGGTAACGACGAGAGCACCCTGTTCGCCTGCGGAATCAGCTGCATGGCCGTCTGCGAACGTTTACTCCAGTCGGTCAGCTTGATGAATGCCATGCCGACGTTTTCGTTGGTACCGACGAAGCTGAAGCCTTCGGGCTGGAAGATTGCTTCGATGTCTTTGCCGATCGGGCTCTTGAGCAGCGTGTCGCGCATCTGCGTCATCAACTGATCGGTACGCTGCAAGGTCGCGCCCGGCGGTAGCGTCACCAGTGCGAGCATAAAGCCCTGATCCTCATCCGGCACAAAGCTGGTCGGCATGCGCGTGAATAGGAAGCCCGCAAGTACCGTCATCAGGGCGAAGGCAATCATCCAGCGCGGTGCATGGCGTACGGCACGGCCGACGTGCCCTTCATACACACGCGAGGTGGCATTGAAGCTCTTGTCGAACCAGCGGAACACAGGGTTCTTGCCACTGTGATGTTCGGGCTTGAGCAAGGCCGCACACAGCGCCGGCGTGAACGACAGCGCCAGGAAGGCAGAGAACGCCATCGACACGACGATGGTCAGCGCGAACTGCGAATAGATGATGCCGGTGGCGCCGGCCTGCATGGCCGATGGAACGAACACGGCAATCAGCACCACGGTAATGGCAATGATGGCGCCGGTGATCTGGCCCATGGCTTTTTGCGTCGCCGCCTTCGGATCGAGTTTTTCCTCGGTCATGATGCGTTCGACGTTTTCAATCACGACGATCGCATCATCGACGACGATACCGATGGCCAGCACCATGCCGAACAAGGTGAGCTGGTTCAGCGTGAAATGCAAGAAGGACAGGCCAATGAAGGTTCCCAGCAGCGCGATCGGAATCACCAGCGTCGGAATCAACGTCGCCCGGAAGTTCTGCAGGAACACGAGCATGACGAAGAACACCAGCACGATCGCTTCAAACAGCGTCATGACAACTTCATGAATTGAGGCCGTAATGAACGGCGTGGTGTCGTACGGCACGCTCCATTCAACGCCCTGCGGCAGATTCTTGCCGAGCGTATCCATGGTTGACTTGATCTCGTTCGCCACGGTCAGCGCGTTCGCACCCGGTGCCGTGAACACGGCCAGGCCGCCGGCCGGCTTGCCGTCATAGACAGACGCCAGGCCATAGTTTTGCGCGCCGAACGTCACGCGGGCAACGTCGCCCAGCTTCACGACAGTACCGTCACTATTGGCACGCAGGATGATGTCGCGGAATTGTTCAAGCGAGCTGAACAGCTTGTCACCCGAGACTGTTGCGGTGAACTCCTGCCCATTGGCAGCCGGATCGGCACCAATGGAGCCCGCGGCGAACTGGGCATTTTGTTGACTCACGGCCGTCAGAACTTGTGTCGTCGACAGACCATAGGCTTGCAACTTGTCTGGATTCAACCAGATGCGCACGGCATATTCGGAACCAAGCAAGGTGGTGTTGCCAACACCATTGATACGAGCAATTGCCGGTTGTACCTGCGACGCCAGAATGTCGCTCAAGCGCTTGTCATCGATGGATGCACTCGTCGAACGCAAGGCGATGAACAGCAAAATGTCCGGCGTCGCCTTGGCCACGACCAAGCCTTGTTGTATCACCTGTGAAGGCAGCAGCGGCTGGGCTAGATTGACCTTGTTTTGTACCTGTACCTGCGCAATGTCGGGATTGGAGCCCGTCGCGAAGGTCAAGGTAATGGTGGACTGGCCATTGGAGCTTGAGCTCGAGCTGAAATACAACAGATTGTCGATGCCGGTGAGCTGTTGCTCGATCACCTGCGTCACCGTCGACTCCATCGTCGCTGCACTCGCACCCGGATAATTCGCCGTAATCGTGACCTGCGGCGGCGCGATGTTCGGATATGAGGCAATACCCATCGTGCGCAGCGAAATCACGCCGAACAAGATGATCAGGATCGCGATGACCCACGCGAAAATCGGGCGCTTGATAAAGAAACTTGGCACCGCTGAACTCCCTGTCTAAGCGTGACGATTAGTGTGCGTCAGCCGGCTTGGCATCGGCCTCCGGCTTCCATGGGCTGGCTTTGACCGGTGCACCATCACGCGCACGCTGCAAGCCGGAAACGATGATCTGATCACCATCTGCAAGGCCATTGGTCACAACCCAGTTGTTGCCGATGCTGTTTTGTGCATCGACATTCTTGCGCTTGACCACACCATCGGCACCCACCGTGAATACATAGGCACCTGCAGTGTCACGCTGCACCGCCTTTTGCGGTACCAGGAAAGCACCGCTCTGTTGACCGAGATCGACACTCAGCGTCACGAACATGCCCGGCAACAGCATGTGGTCCGGATTCTTCAACAGCGCACGCATGTTCACGGCACCTGTCGTTGCATTCACCAGTACACCGGCAAAATCAAGCGTACCGTCGCTCGCATACGGGCTGCCGTCCGGCAAAGTGATATTGACCTTAGCCTTGCCTTGACCCGCCAAGGCAACGTTGCCATTGGCCTGCGCCTGACGCAGCGCAATCAGATCGGCTGCGCTGATGGTGAAGTTGGCGTAGATCTGATCGATCTGCTCGATCGTCGTCAACAGTGTGCCGTTGGCACCGCCATCGCTGGTGCCGTTACCCACCAGTGCACCGGCAGTCAGTTGCTGTTGACCCGCAATACCGTCAATCGGCGCCACCACATTGGTGTAGTCGAGATTCACGCGTGCACTGACAACACTGGCCTCATCAGCCTTGACCTTGGCTGCGGCGCTGCGTGCGGCCGCTTCGGCGTTGTCGACGGTTTGTTGCGACACGGAACCCACCGGCAATAGTTTGCGGGCACGCTCGGCAGTGGCATTGGCATTCACCAGTGTTGCCTGGTCTTCGGCCAGGACGGCCTGCGCATTGGCGAGTTGTGCCTTGTAGAAGGTCGGATCAATCTGGAACAGCACTTGTCCAGCCTTCACCTTGCTGCCTTCGCGGTACGGACGATTAAGCAGCACGCCGGAGACACGTGCCACGACGTTTGCACTTTGATAGGCCGAAACGCGGCCGACGAACTGGCGCTGAAGCGGAACGCTCTGCGCTTTCACGCCGACAGTAAAGACCTCAGGCGGCGGCGGAGACGGCGGTGCACTCTTGCCACAGCCGGCAAGCAGGCCAAGCATCACGATCGACAAACTAGTCCACTTCATGGATGACTCCCCAGGTTACTTGGCATCGGCGGCGGCAACAGGAGCACCTTCTTGGCTCCATTGCGCACCTCCGCCGAGGTTTTTAATCAGAGTGACGCTGCTTTGGCTGAGTGCCGCTTGCACGTCCATGTATTGTTGTTGCGCCTGCAGAAGATTGAGCTTGGCGGAAAGCAGGTCCTGCTGGCTCGCAGCACCCGCTTCCCACTGCGCATTCGAGCTGGCATAGAGCTGCTCGCTGCGGCGCAGGATGCGCGTCTGCGCAGCCGATTGCTCACCGAGGTGATGCATCGACGACAGCGAATCTTCCACACTCTGGAATGCCGAGAGCACTGTGTTGCGGTACGCGGCAACTTCCGCGTCATAGTTGGCGCGGGCCGAATCGACAGAGGCGCTCCGTGCACCACCATCAAACAAGGTTTCAGCCAATGCAGGACCGACCGACCAGATGCGGTGCGGTAACGTCAACAAATTCGCCATCGAACTGCCCGCAAAACCATCGCTGGCCGAGAGCGACAAATCGGGGAAGTACGCCGACTTGGCGACTCCGATACGCGCGTTGGCCGATGCCGCAGTACGTTCGGCACTAACGATGTCGTAGCGACGCAGGAGCAATTGTGACGGCAAGGTAGAAGGAATCGTCGGTACAGCGAATGTGTAATCTGGTTTTGGCTCAAGCGAGAACGCCGTCGGTGGCTTACCGATCAACACGGCAATCGCATGTTCGTCCTGTTCACGCACCGTTTGCATGGCACGCAAAACAGCCTCTGCAGAATCCAGCGCGTCGTGCGCAGCCAGCAGATCGTCATTCGATGCAGCACCTTCTCGCAATCCCGCTTCGGTCATTTTCAGGATGCTCGCGTAGATATCGCGTTGCCCTTGCAATGAAGCGATATCGGCGTCTGCCTGGCGCAGTGCAAAGTAATAGATCACGAGATTGGACGTAATCGACAATCGCACCCCTGCCAATTGGGCATCGGTCGCTTGCGCATTGGCGCGTGCGGCTTCAACACTACGGCGTACGGAACCCCACAGATCAGGCTCCCAACTCGCCGTTGCGCCGAGAGAAACCGAATTGCGAATGGTTTTGGTGCCGGTCGTACTGCCGCCCGCTTGCAACGGGACCGCAGCACCAGTGCCGGTACGCGCGCCGCTAAAGCTGGCAGACACGGTCGGGAAATACGCCGAGGTATTGCTGCGTACCGCCGCCTCTGCCACACGGTAAGCAGCTTCGGCTTCGGCAATCGATTGATTGGCTTTCAGTGCCTGATCGACCAGGCCATTCAGGACATCGTCCTGGTATTCACGCCACCAATCATCTTGCAAAGCCATGTCGGTCTTCGGTTCGGCACGTTGCCACTCGACACCTTCCTTGAAATGATCCGGCGTTTCGACGGGCGGACGCTTGTAGTCGGGGCCGACAGCGCAGGCCGACAACGTTGCGGCAATGGCCGTCGCCAGGGAAATTTTTTTGATATTGACGTTCATGAACATTTCCACGATTTCACGGCAGATTGCGACACGCTTCCCTTGAGGAAAGTTTGCACGGCCTGCTTGGCCATGTGCTCCCTGGTCTTGATGTCGGGGCGGACACTGACACCACGCAGGATGCGCGTACGTATGCCACCCAACACCATAAAACTGAACTGCTCAGCGGCCAACTCTACATCATCGAATTCGAGCACGCCGTTCTCGACGGCCGTACGCAGATAGTTGGACAAGACCATCATGTCCACGCATACGCCACGCTCGTCATAAACACTGTTGAAAATCTCGGGGAAGCGTCGTGCTTCATTCACCGTCAGCCGATGCCACTCGATCATGTCATCGCGCGTACCGACATCCAGCAAGTGCAATGCGACTCCATACAAGGCGACGCAAGGATCCGGCGCTTCGATCATGATGTTGCGTACGCCATCCACCCACACTTTGCGCAGCCGATCTACGACGGCGGCAAACAAGCCAGCCTTGTCGCCGAAGTGCTCGTACAGGGTTTTCTTGGCAACACCAGCATCGCGGGCAATGTTGTCCAGTGATGCGCCGGAATACCCCAACCTGAGAAATGCTCGCTCGGCCATGTCCAGCATGAGCTGTTGACGCATCCCGGCCTGCTCGCGGCTAGGCCTACCGCCGCAGCGGTTCTTCATGATGGATGGCAAATCGCTGTCGAGACGGGTCATCGGATTGAGTTATTTTGGAAACTACACCGTATAGTTTCCAAAATTGTGCGCCTGCAACATCGGAAACGTCAAGGGCCTTTGAAATAAAAACAGGCCGCAAGGTTCCCCTTACGGCCTGACAACCTGATTTACAGGTCAGCTAAGGATCTTGGCGGCTTAAGCCTTTACCTGTTCTTTCTTGAAGTTCGCAGCTTCGGCAGAACCACCGGTAGCATTACCCTTCGAGTATGAGTGGGCACCGACGCCCGCCAGCTTGCCGCCTTGGACGATGAGGTACTCGTCGCGAATCGGGCGATTCTCGAAGAAGCATTCGAGGATTTCACGCGTACCGGCAGCGTAACGGGTTTGTGCCGACAAGCTGGTACCCGAGATGTGCGGGGTCATGCCGTGGTTCGGCATGGTGCGCCAAGGGTGATCGTTCGGTGCCGGTTGCGGGAACCAGACGTCGCCGGCGTAACCAGCCAGTTGGCCGCTTTCCAGGGCGCGCACGATGGCGTCGCGATCGCACAGCTTGCCACGAGCAGTGTTGACCAGATAAGCGCCGCGCTTGAAATTCTTCAGCGACTTCTCGTTGATCATGTTTTCCGTTTCCGGATGCAGCGGGCAGTTCAGGGTCACCACGTCGCACACCTTGGTGAGACTCTCCAAGCTCGAGTGGTACGTGAGGTTGAGTTCCTTCTCGACGGCTTCCGGCAGACGATAGCGATCCATGTAGTGCAGCTTGGTGCCGAACGGATGCAGCAGGCGCAGCACACGCAGGCCGATACGGCCAGCAGCAACGGTACCGACGTTCATGGCTTCGAGGTCATAGGAACGCGACACGCAGTCGGCAATATTCCAGCCGCCACGCTTGACCCAGTCGTTCGACGGCAGGTAGTTGCGAACCAGCGCGAGAATCGACATCAGCACGTGCTCAGCCACTGCGTTCGAGTTGCAATAGGTCACTTCGGCAACGGTCACGTTGCGTTCCATGGCCGCTTGCAAGTCGGTGTGGTCGGAACCGATACCGGCGGTGACGATCATCTTCAGGTTCTTGGCCTTGGCAATGCGTTCGGCGGTCATGTAGGCCGGCCAGAACGGTTGCGAGATAACAATATCGGCATCCGGCAGCTCGCGGTCGAGCACGCTGTCAGCACCGTCCTTCGAAGACGTCACGACGAGCGTGTGTCCATTGGATTCGAGATACTTGCGCAGGCCCAGTTCGCCGGACACGCAACCGAGCAATTCGCCCGGCTTGAAGTCGATGCCTTTCGGCGTCGGCAGGGTTTGTCCATCCGGATAAACGGTCGGTTGCGGACAATCGTCGCGAGCGTACTTGGGCGGGAAACCGGTGACAGGATCGTCGTACAAAACACAGACTACTTTAGCCATTGCTATTCCTCCTGAATGTGATGCCGGTTGGCGAAATCGTCATCCGGCAGCGCTGCACTTTTGCAGCATAGGCTTGTTACGCGAGCGTTTCGAAGCCATAGAGGAATTCTGTGCCGCATCGGCACTTACAACTAATGCTGATGAGGAATGAAGCGATACGCGGTGCTTATCAGACCGCCTGAATCAGTCTGTCGAAGCGACTCTGCAGATCGATGCTGTGCGAGAGCTGAATCATCGCCGCCGTCATTGGCGGATAGGGATTTTGCTTGCGCGCAACCAAACCGATCTGGCGTGACAGTTCAGGCACGATGCGCGCCACGCAGATTTCCTGCCGCAGCTCGATCAGGCTCAACACGCTATGCGGCACCACGGCGCAAAGATTGCTGCAGCGAATCTGCGAATAGAGACCGAAGATCGAATCCGTCTCCATCTTGATGCGCGGCGTCACGCCTGCCTGGCGGAACGCTGTATCAATCATGACGCGGCTGCGCATATTCCCGGTCAACAAGCACAAAGGCAGCTCGGCTACGTCTCCCCACTCAAGTTGGGAGCAACCGTTCAACACGGATTCATCGCGAGTCATCAGTACATAACGTTCGTTGTAAAGCGGATGCACCGTGAAGCCCGCGAGTGACGCATCTTCGAGATACGTGACACCGAGATCAAGATCACAGGTATCGAGGCGTCGTGTGATCTCCTGCATCGGCAAAGACAACAAGGTGAAGTTGATGCCGGCGTATTCCTCCTGACATGGCGTCGTCAGCAGTGGTACCACCGGCATCGTGGTGGGGATCACGCCAATAGTGAGCGAACCGCTGAGGTTGCTGTGCGCACTCATTGCTTCCTGACGCATGGCTTCGTAGCTTGCGAGCAGATGCTGTGCCCAGCCGACCACCTTCTCACCCTCTGGCGTCAGTCCTTCATAGCGACGCCCGCGACGTACAAGATTGAGATCGAGTTCCTTTTCCAGATTGCGAACGGCGGTCGACAAAGCCGGTTGTGACACATGGCAACGCTCTGCAGCCCGGGCGAAATGACGGACTTCGGAAAGCGTGACGAGATACTTGAGTTGGCGAATGAACATGGCTTGATTGGCGGCACGCCTTGTCAAATCAGCGTCCGTTCCGTATAGTGATCGTTATTCCCTTTAGAATACATCGAACGAGGCCAAGCGCCCAAACGTAGCCGGCTCGTCCATTCGTTTATCCAGAAAACCTTATAAACAATCACTACACCGGAGACCTGCATGAAGAAGCTGGCCCTGCTCGCCACACTGTTCTCGTTCTGTACTGCCCTCGCTTATGCTGGCGAAGTCCAGCTCGCCGTGGCGGCCAACTTTGCAGCACCGGTACAGAAGATCGCCGCGGAATACGAAAAGCAAACCGGCAACAAGGCCATCATCGCGACCGGCTCAACCGGCAAGTTCTACGCGCAGATTGTCAATGGCGCACCTTTCGACATTCTGCTCGCCGCCGACGACGAGACCCCAGCCAGGCTGGAAAAAGAAGGCCAATCGGTTCCCGGTGCACGTTTCACCTATGCCATCGGCAAGCTTGTGTTGTGGAGCGCCAAGCCCGACTTCGTCGATGCCAAGGGTGACGTGCTGAAGAAAGACAACTTCCAACATATCGCCCTTGCCAACCCCAAGCTCGCACCTTACGGCCTCGCTGCCACCGAAACGCTGAAGGCACTCAAACTCGATCAGGTGCTGCAAAGCAAGATCGTCATGGGTGACAACATCGCCCAGACGCACCAATTCGTTGCCACCGGTAATGCAGAACTGGGTTTCGTCGCCCTCTCCCAGGTCATCCTGTATTCCGATCTGCTCGGTCATGGCATTATTCCGAACGGTTCTGCCTGGATCGTGCCCGAAAATCTCTACTCGCCGATTCGCCAGGATGCAGTGCTACTCAACAAAGGCAAGGACAACAAGGCTGCTGCAGATTTCCTGACGTTCCTCAAGTCGGAGGCTGCACGCAAGATCATTCTCGGCTACGGCTACAACCTTTGATCGACACTTTCATCTAGCGGTATGTGGCTTTCTCATGACGACTGGATTGCGATCCGTCTGACGCTACAACTCGCCACACTCGCCACAAGCCTGCTGATTCTATTCGGCACGCCTGTGGCGTGGTGGCTGTCACGCACGACATGGCGGGGCAAGCCCATCATTGTTTCCATCGTTGCACTGCCATTGGTTCTACCACCAAGCGTGATCGGTTTTTACCTGCTCGTGGCAATGGGGCCGAATGGTCCGATCGGGCATTTCACGCAAAGCCTGGGGCTCGGCACCCTGCCTTTCACCTTCGTTGGGCTCCTGGTTGCCTCGTGCTTGTATTCAATGCCGTTTGTCATACAACCGCTACAAAACGCTTTCGAGGCCATCGACGAACGTATGCTTGAAGCCGCCGCAACACTGCGTGCCGGCCCACTCGATCGATTTTTCAACGTTGCCGTGCCGCTCGCCAAGCCGGGTTTCCTCACTGCCGTCGTACTCGGCTTTGCACACACGGTGGGCGAATTCGGCGTGGTATTGATGATTGGCGGCAACATCCCGGAAAAAACGCGTGTCGTCTCGGTGCAAATCTACGACTACGTCGAAGCGCTCGACTACGATCCAGCACACCGGCTCGCCGTGCTCATGCTGGCGTTTTCCTTCTTCGTTTTGTTCCTGCTCTACACCTTGAACCCCACACGCAAGAAAGGCACATGACGTGATCGAAGCCGATTTTGCGTTGACGCTGCCCGGGTTTGAACTCTCCACTCGCGTACAACTGCCATCACATGGCGTCACGGCCTTGTTCGGGCCGTCGGGATCGGGCAAAAGCACGATGCTGCGTTGCCTCGCCGGCCTGGCTCGCCCCGAAGGAAGACTCATTGTCAGCGGTGAAACCTGGCAAGACAACAAAAAATTCCTTGCACCGCATCAACGTCCCATCGGCATGGTGTTCCAGGATTCGGTATTGTTTCCGCATCTCGACGTACAACAGAACCTGGACTTTGGCGCAAAGCGTGTCAGAGCAAGTCATGGCAGTGCAGCCTTGAACAGTCAGAATTTGATTGAACTGCTCGGCATCGGGCATCTGCTCAAACGAAATACTGGAAAACTTTCCGGCGGCGAAAAACAGCGCGTCGCAATTGCGCGTGCCCTTTTTTCCAGACCACAACTGTTGTTGCTCGATGAACCGCTTGCGGCACTTGATGCCCAACGCAAGGCCGAGTTGCTGCCTTATCTCGACACCCTGCATCGGGAACTCAAGATTCCCGTCGTGTACGTCAGCCATGCACCGGAAGAAGTCGCACGCTTGGCCGATTACATCGTC
>DATJJR010000007.1:0-10805 GCA_035492055.1 Rhodocyclaceae bacterium
TCTTCGTGGGCGGGGCTCTCATCAATCATGCGACGCTGGTTGACGACATCCTGCAAGCCGTACGCCATCCACGCATTCGAAGGCAAACCGTCACGGCCGGCCCGGCCAGTTTCCTGATAATAGCCTTCGATGTTTTTCGGCAAATCAAGGTGTGCGACGAAACGCACATCCGGCTTGTCGATACCCATCCCAAAAGCGATAGTGGCGATCATGACAATGCCGTCCTCGCGCAGGAAGCGATCCTGTGTGTGCTGACGCAGATCGGTCGACAGTCCTGCGTGATACGGCAACGCAGTGATGCCTTGTTGCGTCAGCCATTCCGCCGTGTCCTCAACTTTCTTGCGTGACTGGCAATACACGATGCCAGCGTCACCCGCATGCTCGTCGCGAATAAAGGCGAGCAGTTGTCGGCGCGCATCGGCCTTCTCGACGATCTGATAACGGATATTGGGACGGTCGAAGCTGCTGATGAAGATGCGCGCATCTTCGAGCTGCAGGCGCGCGATGATGTCCTGCCGGGTCAAATCGTCTGCGGTGGCCGTGAGCGCGATGCGCGGTACCGTGGGGAAACGTTCGTGCAACAGGCTCAGGGCCAGATAGTTCTCACGGAAATCATGTCCCCACTGGCTGACGCAATGCGCTTCGTCGATGGCAAACAGCGACAGCTTGCCGCGCTCATGAAGGTTCTCTAGCAAGCCAAGAAAGCGCGCGGTGGTCAATCGTTCTGGCGCGACATACAGCAGTGTGATGTTGTCGTTGCGCAGTTCACGTTCGATGGCGAGGGTTGCGTCGAAATCCTGCGTCGAGTTGAGAAAGGCTGCCGCAACGCCGGCTTCGGTGAGCGCGCCGACCTGATCGTGCATCAAGGCGATCAGCGGGCTGATCACGACCGTAACACCATGTCCTTCGCGCTGCCGTGCAATCGCCGGGATTTGATAGCAAAGGCTCTTGCCGCCGCCGGTCGGCATCAGCACCAATGCATCGCCGCCACCGGTTGTATGGGCAACGATATCTGCCTGCGGCCCGCGAAATGCGGGATAACCGAAGACTTCCTGAAGAATGGCGAGTGGTGCGGACGACATAAGGGGGGCGATGATACGCCTTTGTTCTTTGCATCCAGGCGCAGAGAAGGGACACAAAAAACAACAGGCCGCATTTGCGGCCTGTTGCGATGCTTGATGAAATGCAAGCGAGGTCGATCCGCAAGGATCGGCGGGTTTTATTTCACTTAGCTCAGAACAGCCAGCCCATGCGTGCGGTGACCTGATTGACCAGCGAACGATCGCGAACTTCAGCGTCGTAGCCGACCGTGGCAAAGCTGCCATTCGCGTTGTTCCAGCGATAGCTGGTGCCAAACTGCAAGGCATCGCGATTCTGCGAGGCACCCGGCGTAACGAAGCTCGGACCACCGGCCACGAAGCTGGCGGTGACGGAAGGATCACTGGCCAGTTCGTGCAGGTAGCGTGCACGCAATTGCAGGCGACCGCCGTTTTCTCCAACACGATTGAATTCCACACCGAGTGTCGGTTGCACCGAATTGGCGCTGCTGGATGCGACATTCTGCGCAACGGCCGGATCACCGCTTTCCGTGTAGCCCTGGTTGCCGAGATGCGATGCACGCAGACCGGCCAGCCAGCGACCTGACCAAGTCTTGCTGATATCGAATGGCAGGCCAGCTTCGACGCGGGCGCCGATCTGCCAGCCATCGTAGCTGCCATGCACGGTTTCGCCGAGGAAATTGACGACGCGCGTGCTGCTGTAGTGGTTGCGACCAGCCATCAGCGAAGTGTCGAGCGTCCAGCCGCCCATGTCGCGACCCATGTAGCCGCCGATGTTGAAGGCATCGACATCGACGTCATTACCGGTGGCAGTGTCGCTGCCGCGCGTACCGGCGCGGGTGTAGCCAACGGTCACACCGGCCACTTCGCGAGCGGACAGATCGGTTTCCAGGCCACCGGCCATGCCGTAGGCATTGATGCGGTAACCGTCAGCGCCGGCACGCGCATCCTGTTTGCCCCAGGCACCGAGACCTTGAAGCCACACGCGACCACGCGCCTCGGCATCGCCGGTTGAAACGCCGCTGTTGCCAGCAGAAGCGAAGTTGCCGCCGCTGCGAGCGACGTCGATACGGTCGCCGACGGCAGAGAACAGGCTGCCCATCGCGGTTTGTGCAGCCTGCTGACTGGCGTGGTTGGTTTCCGGCTGCAGTTGCTTGATTGCGCTGCGTACCTGATCCTGCGTCGACAGGCTGTCGAGCGTGCCGAGCAGCGACGACATTGCCGAATTGCCGCTGGTGCCGAGTGTATCCAGCACCGAACCCAGAGCACCGAGCGAGCTGCCGCCGGACGAAGCCACCGAAGCAAGCGTGCCGCCGGTACGGGTCGCGGTCAGGATCAGGTCGTTGCCCGATGTACTGACGGCGTAATCGATCATTGCGCTGTTGGTGACATTGATGTTGGCTGGCGTTGCAGCCAAGGTGCCGGCCGAGACAATGGTGTAGGTCGCGCCGTTGACGACGTAGCCCTTGGCCACGGGGGTGATGGTCGCGCCGTTGGTGATGGTCGCTGTGCCTGAGGCGATGATCTGGTCGTTGCCCGTACCGCTGATGCCAGCTTCCAGTGTGCCGCTCGCGCCAAGCGAGAAGCTGCCGACGCTGATGGTACGCGTCGAGGTGTCGCTGGCTGTCTTGAAGGTGCCGTTCACCGCCAGATCGCCGGTACTGAAGGCACCGTTGGCTTGAAAGGTGCCGCCAGCTGCGATTGTGGTTGCACCGCTGACGGAGGTTGTGCCGTTGAACGAGGTCGTGCCTGCACCAATGTCGAGCGAGGCCAGGCCGGTCATGCTGTAGCCGTAGCTGAACGTATTGCCCGTGCCCGGCGTGACGGCGACCGTGGTGTCGCCCACGGTGCTGCCGATCACATCGCCGATGATCTTGGCGCTGCCGCCGGTCACCGTCAGGCTGCTGCCGGTGCTGTTACCGAAGTCGATAGCCTTGCCACTGCTGTCGGCCTGGATGGTGCCGGCGTTGTTGATGATGGTGGGCGTGACCAGGGTATAAATCGCCGCGTGCGAGGTGCCACCGCCTTCGATCACGCCGCCCGCGTAGTTGTTGATCGTGACCGTATTGCTGGTGGTTTCGGTGCCGTGCATGCGGATGGCGTAATCCGTCTGGCCGCGAATGGTGCCGTAGTTGTTAATGGTGCTGTTTTGATAGATGGCCTCAATGCCACCAGTGACGGTACTGCCACTGTCGACGCCGGCCAGTGTGATGCCCACGCCGGCACCGCCATTGATGTTGTCGCCTTCGATCAGTCCGCCCGCGAGATTGGTGATCGTGCCGCCTCCCACCGTAATGCCTTCGCTGGTGTCGTTCAGCGCCTTCGTGCTGATGATGGTGCCGCCGTTGGTGACGTTGACCACGCCGTCCACGTCGATGCCGTCGCCATCGCCCGTCACGCCATTGCCGCGGATGATGCCGTAGTTGGTGACGTTCACCGTTTCGTTGCTGCCGGTGGAAGCCGAGCCGCTGCTGGGATGCTTGGGCGCGTTGTCGATATTGATGCCCGAGCCGTCCAGACCTTCGATGGTGCCGCCCTTGCCATTGACGACGGTCGCTGTAAAGGCTGTGGTGAGCGTAGCGTCTCCGCCCTCAATGCCGTGCTGCGTACCGATGATGGAACCCGTGCCTGCCGCCGAGCTTGCATCCACCGTCGTGGCGCCGTTCGTGGCGTTGTAGATGGCGGCGCCGGTGTTGGTGCCGAAGTCCATGGCCGATTGCGAGGCGACAACGGTGCTTGTCAGCGTCTGAATGGTGCCGTCGTTGTAAACGATGCCGCCCGCGCCCAGTTTGATGGCGTTTTCGCCATAGGCCTGGATGACGCCACTGGCGTGGTTGTACACCGTGTTGGTGATGGCGGATGAGTCCTTGCCGAAGTCGACGCCCTGGCCGCCATCGACGCTTGAAGAGCCCGAGGTGATCGTGCCGTAGTTCACTACGGTCATGCCTGTGTTCTTCTTTACGTGAATGGCATCGTCGTAGAGGGAGCTGATCGTGGCGCCCGCATTGTTGGTGACGGTCAGCGATGTGAACGCCGTGTCGGTACGGATGGCGCTGGCTTCGTCGTTGTCCGGATCAACCAGCGTGGCGGTGTTCGAAATCGTGCCGTAGTTGTTGATGGTGGCGCCCGAACCGTTGATCAGGATGCCGTTCCTGAGCGTGCCGGCCGAAGCATCGGTCACGCTGACCGAACCGCCGCTTTGGACGGTGGCCGTATCGTTTGCGCAGATTGTTTGTTCGTCCAGCGTGCCGCCTGATGCAACGGTGAAGGAATTGGCGGAACAAGAAGCCGCATGCGCGACCGGATAAACAACTTGCAGAGCGAGGACAACGGGGATCAGGCGTAGGTGTCTGGGTGCGCGCATAGTCAGGGCCGGGTAAGGTAAGTAAAAACGCGCGACTATGCAGACATTTGGTTACACGTCTGTTACTCCAATGTTGCACTGGCTGACAATAAGCAGCACCGACGTAAGCTTCAAAGAAAACCGCCGCCCTGATGAACCTGGGGCGGCGGCGTGTTACGAACGTTGCGAAAAGATCAGGCTTCGTTTTGCGGATAGCGATGCTGTGTTTTTTCCATGGCCCAGACATACAGCGTTGGCAGAACGAATAGCGTGAGCAGCGTGGCGGTGACGAGGCCGCCGATGACGACAATCGCCAGCGGCTTTTGCGTTTCCGAACCAATGGCGGTGGACAGTGCCATCGGGAACAGGCCGAGCATGGCGAGCATGGCGGTCATCAACACAGTCCGCAGACGATTGAGCGAACCTTGCAGTGCAGCCATGCGTGCCGGCATGCCGGAAGCGACGAGCTGATTGAAGTGGCTGATCATCACGACACCGTTCAACACCGCCTGGCCGAACAATGCGATGAAGCCAATGGCTGCCGAGACCGACAAGGGAATGCCGGTGATAAGCAGCGCGAAGATCCCGCCAATCATGGCGAATGGAATATTGACGATGATGAGCGTCGCACTGCGCAAGGAACCAAAAGCGTTGACCAGCAGGATGTAGATCAACAGGATCGACAGCGGCACGACCCATGAAAGTCGCTTCATGGCGCGTTCCTGATTCTCGAATTCGCCGGACCAACTGATGCGATAGCCTTCGGGCAGCGCGATGTTGGCCGTGGCTTTCTTCATGTCGGCGACGACGCTGCCCATGTCGCGGTCCTTGATGAAGATGGCGACCGAGAGCACGCGACTGCCGTTCTCGCGGGCAATGTTCATGGCACCGTTGGTCATGCTGAAATCGGCCACTTCATGCAATGGAATGAATGCGCCGTCAGGCGTGACGATAGGTACGCGGCGCAGCTGGTCGAGGGCACGGTCGGCTTCGGCGAGGCGCAGCACGATGGAGAATCGACGTTCGCCCTCCCAGATGTAGGTCGTGTCCTTGCCGCCGATGGCAGTTTCGATCACGTCCTCGATATCACCGACGCTCAGGCCATAGCGCGCTGCGCGATTGCGATCAATGTCAATGCGGTACTGCGGCAACTGACCATTGCGGTCGATGACAGCGCGATCGACGCCAGCCACCGGTCGCACGTCTTCGAGAATCTTGTTGCCGATGTCTTGCAATTTATCGAGATCGTCGCCGGTGACCTTGATGATGATCTGGCCCACGATCTGCGAAATGCTTTCCAGCACGTTGTCGCGGATCGGTTGGCCGAAGGATGCGCCGACGCCGGGAATGGTTTCGATGTTGCGTTCCATTTCGTCGAGCAGGTCGCGTTTCTTCTTGCCGGCGCGCCATTCGCTCTCGGGTTTGAGCTCGATCAATGCCTCGATCTGGCTCGCGATCTTCGGATCGGTGCCGTCTTCCGGACGCCCAAGCTTGGAGGTGATGGTCTTCACTTCCGGTACGGCCAGGACCGCCGCACGAATCCGATGCGCCATCGATTGCGCTTCGGTAATGGAAGATGAAGGATGCAATGTGACGTTGAGCCAGATGGAGCCTTCGTTCAGCTCGGGCAGGAATTCGCTGCCGAGCATGGGCACGACGGCAAAACTGGCGACTAATGCGGCGATGGCGGCGATGAAAACCTTGCGGCTGTTGTTGAGTGCCTTGTCGAGCAGCGGCTCGTACCAGCCTTTGATTTTCTGAACCAGTTTTACGTCGCCATGCGGCAGATTCTTTTTCAGCAGCAGATGCAGCAGCAGCGGTACCAGCGTAAGCGAAATGATCAGGGATGTGACGAGTGCGGAGGTCACCGTCCACGCCATCGGTGAAAAGATGCGGCCCTCGTGGCGTTGCAGCGTGAAGATGGGGATGTGCGCCGAAATGATGATGATCATCGAGAACAGCGTCGGCCGGCCGACTTCGGCGGCAGCATCGATGATTTCGTGAACGCGATTGCGGCCTTCGAGCTTGCCCTGATACGTCGACAATCGATGGAACACGTTCTCGACCACGATCACCGCGCCATCGACGATGATGCCGAAGTCCATGGCACCGAGGCTGAGCAAATTGGCCGGAATGCCAACGATGGTGAGGCCGATGAAAGTGCCGAGCAGTGACAGCGGAATGACGGCAGCAACGATGGCGGCCGCGCGGAAATTGCCGAGAAAGAGAAACAGCACGAAACACACCAGCATGGCGCCCTCGACGAGATTCGAGAACACCGTGTGCATGGTGCGGTCGATCAGCCACGAACGGTCGTAGAACGGCTCGATCGTCACGCCTGCGGGCAATGACGTGGCGCGAATGTCGTCGAGCTTTTCCTTGACCGCGTCGAGTACGACCGAGGCGTTTTCGCCTTTTCGCATCAGCACGATGCCGAACACGACATCGTCATTTTCGTTCTGACCGGCGACACCCTGGCGTGGCAATTCGCTGACGACCACCTTGGCAATATCGCTTACCTTGATCGGCGTGCCGTTACGCGAGGCGACCGTGATGTTCTCGATGTCTTCCGGCCCACGCAACAGGCCGAGGCCGCGAATCAGGTATTGCTGCTGTCCGTGCTCGACATAACCGCCGCCGGTGTTTGCATTGGACTTACCGAGCGCCGTGGCGAGTTGCTCGATGGAAATCTTCGTGTCGCGCAGACGGCCCAGGTCAGGCTGCACTTCGTAGGTCTTGATGCCGCCGCCGAAGCTGACGACGTCGGCCACGCCGGGCACGGTCTTGAGCTGGCGTTCCATCACCCAATTCTGCAGCGTGCGCAGATCAACGGCACTCAGATTGTCGCCGCGCAGACGATAGCGATAGATTTCCGAAATCGCCGAGGTCAATGCGGCCAGTTCCGGCTTCACGCCATCCGGCAGATCGGCCGTTTGCAGGCGCTCCATCACTTGCGCGCGCGCGAAATAATCGGTCGCCTTGTCGTTGAAGGTGACAATCATGAACGACAGGCCGAACTGTGTGTGCGAGAACACGCGCACGGCATTCGGTACGCCTGAAAGCGCGAGCTCGATCGGAATCGTGACCTGCTTTTCAACCTCTTCCGCGGCATGACCGGGATAAAGCGTGATCACGGTGACCTGGATGTCGGAGACGTCGGGAAACGCCTCGATGGGCAAGTTCTTGAAGGCGAGCAAGCCGCCACCGATCAACAACAGCGTGGCGAGCGCGACGAACAGCGGCTTGACGAGCGAGAAGCGGACGATGCTGCGCAACATGATCTGCGTCCGTTATTTCGCGGTGGAGGTCGAAATGACCTGCTGCAATAGCAGCGCACCGTCGGTGACGACTTTTTCGCCTGGTTTGATGCCCTGGCGCACGCGCATGGTACCGAAGCCCGAGGCATCGGCCACAACGGCCTGACGACGATAGTGTCCCGACGATTCTTCGATGAAGACATATTGCGTCTTGCCGAGCAGGATGACTGCGTTGTCGGGGACACCGATGAATTCACCACGATCGATGACAACATCGACGTTGACGAACATCTCGGCCTTGAGGCGGTGATCGCTGTTGTCGACGACGGCGCGGGCGAGCGTGCGGCGCGTTTCGGGATCAATGAAGTCGGCAACATGGAAAATGGTTGCTTCTTTCCCTGTATCACCGAGGGCGGCAGCGCGGAGCATGACTTTCATACCCGGCTTGACCGCACTGATGCCGGTTTCTGACAAGTCCAGATTGACCCACAGATGATCGGGATCGGAAACCACGAAGAGCGGTGCATCCTGATCGGGGCGAACTTCCTGTCCCGGATTGACGTGGCGTTCGACCACGACGCCGGCGAGCGGTGTACGCAAGGTGAATTGCTGATCGACGTTGTCACCGATGTTTTTATTGTTGACACCCCAGGCGCGCGCACGTGCCGCCGTACGGCTGCGCTCAGCCGCCGCACGTTCGTAATCGGCATCGGCTTGTTGCATATCCTTGTCGGCAATGACGCCGGCGTCGTGCAATTGCTTCGCACGATCAAGTGCTTTTTGCGCCACGCTGAAATCGGCGGACGCCTTGGCGGCATCGGCCTGTGCTTCGCCAAAATCGGGTGAGGTCAAGGTGGCCAATGCATCGTTCGCCTTCACATGATCGCCAGGTTGCGCAATGAGCTTGACGACGCGACCGCCGAGCGGCGCGAATACACGCACGGTTCGGGTTTCGTCCCAGACCACGCGGCCCGACAAGGTCAGTGTTTCCTTGGTTGAGATGGCGGCGCCTAAGGTTGTCAGCGCTTTGGTTTGTGGGCTATTGGCAGGAAACACGACGGTATCGCCTTCGGCATGCGGCTTTTCAGGCGCAGGCTCCGCTGCCTTGTTGCAGGCGGCAATGGAGAGGCATGTCGCGAGTGCGACACACATGCTGTTCAGTCGAACCATTGTTCTGATTGTTTTCACTGTGCTTCCCCTTCTTGTTCCCAGCGCGTTGCCGACAACCAGGCAGCAAGAGCCTTGGCGTGATCTGCACGGGCATCGACCGCATCCATTTCGACGGCCCGCAGGGTGCGCCGCGCGTCGAGCAGGTCGGTCAGATTCAGTGCGCCTTTCTTCCATGCAAATTCGCTGGCTTCACTGACTTCGCGTGCCTGCGGCAAGGTGTTTTCTTCAATGCGACGACGGCGTTCGATGGCGGCATCCAGATCGGCGCGCGCCCGTACGATTTCGGCGGCGGCGCTTTGGCGTACGCGCTCACGATCATCTAGCGCAAGACCGTAGTCGGCTTCGGCGCGCGCGCGTTCGCCTTCATAGCCGTAGCGCGCGAAGATGGGGAAGGAAATCTGAACGCCATAGGTGACGCCGGATACGGTGACCGGATCACGCTCGACTTGCGCGCCGACGACTACGTCGCGTGTGGTCAGGCTGCGCGCAATGTCACGCTGCTTCTCGCCGGCATCGATGCGTGCCGTGGCAGCACGCATGTCAGGGCGTGAGTCGAGGTCATTGCTGTTGTTCGTCTTTGTTGCATCTGGCGGCGTATCGAGCGGTGGCCATGCAATCACGGCCTGCAGCGTTTTTGCATCGGGTTCGCCCAGCAACACAGCGACATCTGCGCGCGCTTTTTCGCGTTCTGCATCGGCCCGTCTGGCTTCGTTTTCGGCACGCAGGGCTTCGATGCGCAGGCGGCTGGCTTCGACGCGCGCAATGTCGCCGACTTTCAAGCGCAGATCAGTGGCGACCATGCCGCGCTTGTAGAGATCGGCTGTTTCATTCAGCAGGCGATCCTTCTCCGTCGCCGCCAGCCAGTCGTACCAGGCCTCATGCAAGGCAAGTCGTTGCTGACGACGTACATCGGCGTAATCGGCGCGTACTGCTGCTTCCATGGCTTCGGCACCGCTGCGGCGCAATTCGCGCCGGTTGCCGCGCTCGATTGGCTGCTGAATCAGCACAATCTGATCCAGGCGCTTGTCACCCCAACTACTCGGCCCGAGGCCGTTTTGCTTGCTGTAGTGCTGATTGCTGTAGGTGACAACTGGATTCGGTGCCTGACCGGCGATGGTGATGTCCGCCGTTGCACCTTCGAGTGCACGGCGTGCTGCGATGATGGAAGGATTGCTTTCCAACAAGCGGGTTTCGGCTTGTTGTAACGTCAGTGGGGCAGCCTGCGCAGCAACGCATAACAACAGACTGATCAGCGCCGCCGGGCGCATGCAACGAGCCGACGGTGTCGGAAGGAAATCGGACATTCTTGGAGTGCGACGAGCGAATTTATTGTTCTTGCGCCAGCATAACAGTCCTGTCAGTTTGCGGGCTGTCGGACATGCATTCGCGCGACGAATCGTGAGTGGGCGTTGGGTTGCCGCCTCAGTCAACGGTTATTCGGTCGCACACTCTTGTCAGGTTTCCTGCCGGCACGGCATCGGCTGGATCTTGATGCCAGACCACGCAACGGTTTCAGCCGTTTTTCGGATGAATTCGGCCCAATCAACCCAATACGGGTGGCAATTGCGCTGCCAATGCCTGCTTTTCCTTGGCAGCTTCACCGAGCAGCGCGGCACCGAGCAAGGTGCCGTCCGGTGCCTTGAACAATGCGCGCAGGCCATTGTCGATTTCCACTTCTTCCCAACTGCCCTCGGCGCCCATCGCCGGTGGACTGATTACAGTCGGGCACGCCGGCGTCTTGACGCCGACCGGCATGGCTGGATAGGCGAGTTCGGTGGCGTCACCATTCAGGGTTTTTGCCAGTGCACGTGCAGCATTCATGATGGGCAGCACGAAAGGCAGCACGAGCCCGCCGACTTCGGCGCAATCGCCGAGTGCGTAAATATCAGCAACGCTGGTTTGCAGTAGTCGGTTTACGACGATGCCGCGTTTGATATCGAGCCCCGCTTCTTTTGCCAGCGCCGTGGCCGGGACGAG
>DATJJR010000008.1:0-85921 GCA_035492055.1 Rhodocyclaceae bacterium
CCGCGCGACTCCTGCGTACCCAGGCCAAGCAGCGTCAATTCGCCTTCAGGCGTGAGCTCTGCCACCACGGCCAGAATCTTGGAGGTGCCGATATCGAGGCCGACGATGAGGTCGCGTTGTTTTTCTTTACTCATCAGGATTGACTCTTGTTGTCGCCGCGCCCGGTGCGCAGCGTGAAACCATTGGGATAACGCATGTCCACGGCGACGATTTGCGCCGGAACACGCTTCACGACATCAGGCCAGCTGGCAACGAATCGCTCCACGCGAGCTGCCAACGGCAAGCGGTTCTGGTCGCGACCGAGGTCGACCAGCAAACCGCTATCAAGACGCAATTGCCACGCCTCGCGCGGACTCAAGGCGACGACCATCGGATGCATTGCCAACGGCGCCAACGCCTTGTCGAACTCTTTGTAACGGGCCAAGACCTCGGCAGACGTACCCTCGGGACCAGAAAACAACGGCAATGGCAAATCCACGCTGCCGACGAAAACTTCGCCATACGTATTCACCAATTTCGGCGTGTCATCGACACCACGCCAGCGCGCTACAGGCACCTGCTCTTCGATATGCAACACAAGCGTGTCGGGCCACTGGCGCCGCACCTCGGCACGGCGCACCCAGGGCAGGCTTTCGAACGCATCGCGCGTTGCATCAATATCTACGGTGAAGAAATTGCCGTGCACCGTGCTGCGCGCCGCACTTTCAAGTTGATCGCGTTGCACTTGCGACAGTTCGCCCGTCACCTTGACCTCGCGTAGAGGATAGAAAGGCAAGCGCTGGGCTGTGATGACAGCTGCCCAAGCCAAGGCAATGCTGGCTGCAATAATGAGCATGTCGGCACACAGGTTGAGCAACGCCGGTTGATGCCAGAAACCGTCGTCCACCGGGCGCGATGGCTTCTTCGCTGGACGCGATACGCGTTGCTGCTTGTCCTTGGCGCGCAAACGCTCAAGCATGACAAGCATCCTCCAGCAAACCGACAACCAGGTCGGCAAAGGGAATACCAGCGGCCTTGGCCGCCATCGGGACTAGCGAGTGGTCAGTCATGCCAGGCGAAGTGTTGGCTTCAAGGCAATACTGTTTACCCTTGTCGTCGGTCATCACATCGATGCGCGACCAACCCCGTCCGCCGATCACAGCGTAGGCACGCAGCGCCATGTCCTGCATGGCGACAATTTCGCCTTCCGACAAGCCGCACGGAATTTTGTACTGCGTATCGTCACGCAAATATTTGGCGTCGTAATCGTAAAACTCGGTCGCTGGAACAATCCGCACCGGCGGCAGTGCCTTTGCGCTTGAACCCGTTCCAATGATGCCAACGGTGAACTCGCCACCGGCCAGAAAACTTTCGGCCATGACGATGCTGTCGTACTTGGCAGCGGCTTCGTAGGCAGCTTTCAAACCACCCGACACTTTGACTTTAGTGATACCGATGCTCGAACCTTCGTTGGCCGGCTTCACGAACAAAGGCAGGCCGAGCGCTTGCTCAACTGCATCGAAATCGCTGTTCGCATCGAGAATCGCGAAGTCAGCGACCGGCAGATCCGCGGCCTTCCAAACAAGCTTGGTACGCCATTTGTCCATGGCCAGCGCCGACGCAAGAATGTCACTGCCCGTGTACGGAATGCCAAGCAGATCAAGTGCACCTTGTACCGAGCCATCTTCGCCACCTCGGCCATGCAAGGCGATAAACACACGCTTGAAACCATCGCGCTTCAAATCTTCGAGCGGACGATCAGCAGGATCGAAAGCATGCGCATCAACACCCGCCGACAGCAAAGCCGCGAGCACCGCCCTGCCGCTTTTCAGCGACACCTCGCGCTCGGCAGACGTGCCGCCGAAAAGTACTGCCACTTTGCCGAAATCCTTGCTGCTCAAACCTTTTCTCCGACCAATGAATGATTTTTCTCGCCGACGATGCGAACTTCGCACTCGAGTTCGACACCGAACTTCTGCTTCACAACGGCCTGAATATGGCCGATTAGCATTTCTATCTCACTTGCCTTCGCCATGCCCTGCGGATTAACGATGAAATTGGCGTGCTTTTCCGAAACCTGCGCCCCGCCTGCCTTTGCGCCCTTCAATCCAGCCGCTTCAATGAGGCGTGCAGCATGATCGCCCGGCGGATTTCTGAACACCGATCCAGCATTCGGAAGTTGTAACGGTTGACTCGAAATTCGCTTTTCCAGCAAGACACGAATCCGCTCACGTGATGCAGCGCCTTCGCCTCTGTCGAAGCGAAACCACGCTGCTGCAAAGGTTTCCGAAACACCGTCCAGAGGACGCACATGGCGATAGGCGATTTCATAGTGGGCCGGCGTACGAATTTTCTTTTCGCCCCGGCGCGTGATCGTCAGTACCTTTTCAACGAAGGGCCACGTTTCACTGCCGTAACAGCCGGCATTCATTGCCAGCGCGCCGCCGATCGTGCCGGGAATTCCGGCAAGAAATTCCGCGCCGACGAAATCGTGTGTCGCGGCAAAACGCGCCACCTTGGGCGAAGCCACGCCGGCCTCGGCGTAGAGGCTGCCATCATCCTCAAGACGCAAGGTCTTCAGCGCACCGTGCGTAAACATCACGGTGCCAGCAAACCCGCCATCGCGTACCAGCAAATTCGAGCCGAGCCCCATGTTCAATAGCGGCTCATCTTCCGGTAACGAAGCAAGCAAGGCCGCACAATCGTCGAGATCAACCGGCCATGCAGCGCGCGCAGCAGTACCACCGGCACGCCACGACACATGTCGGGCCATCGGTTCGTCTGCTTTCAGCACACCGCGAAATTCATTCATACGCCGCGCAGCTCCAGTACTTTGGCTGCGACACCACCGACCGAACCGGCACCCATGGTCATGACCACGTCGCCAGCGCGTGCTGCATCCAGAATCGACTGCGGCATTGCGGAGATATCCTCGACAAAAACCGGTTCAACCTTTCCGCCAACGCGCAAGGCATGCGCGAGCGAACGTGCATCGGCCGCGATAATCGGTGTCTCGCCGGCTGGATAGACTTCGCCCAGTAACAGACCGTCGACGGTCGACAACACCTTCACGAAATCTTCGAAGCAATCACGCGTCCGCGTGTAACGGTGTGGCTGAAATGCCAATAAGATGCGACGGCCCGGAAACGCACCGCGGGCGGCCGCGAGCGTTGCAGCCATTTCCACCGGGTGATGGCCGTAATCGTCAATCAAGGTAAATGTGCCGGAGCCATCGCTGCACGGCACTTCGCCATAACGCTGGAAACGCCGGCCCACACCGTGAAATTCGCTCAAGGCTTTTTGAATCGCTGCATCGCTGGCGCCAACTTCGGTCGCCACCGCAATCGCCGCCAGCGTGTTCAGCACGTTGTGCATGCCCGGCGTATTGAGCACGACCGGGAAACGCGACACGGTACCGTTTTTGCGGACGCAATCGAAATGCATCTGGCTGCCAACGGCGCGAACATTTTCAGCGCGAATGTTCGCATCTGCGCTGTCGATCCCATAAGTCACGACCTGCTTGGTGATTTGCGGCAGGATATCGCGCACATTGACGTCATCCGCACACAAAACAGCCACACCATAGAACGGCAGGCGCTGGATGAAATCAACAAATGCCTGCTTCAATCTCCCGAAATCATGGCTGTATGTTTCCATGTGATCGGCATCGATATTCGTGACGATGGAAATCACCGGCGACAAAAACAGGAAAGAAGCATCGGATTCGTCTGCTTCAGCGACGAGGAAATCTCCCTGGCCCAGGCGCGCATTTGCACCAGCCGAATTCAGTCGGCCGCCGATGACGAAGGTGGGGTCAAGTCCCGCCTCGCCCAGAATGCTTGCGACCAGCGAGGTCGTCGTCGTCTTGCCATGCGTACCGGCGATCGCAATGCCTTGCTTGAAGCGCATCAACTCGGCGAGCATCTGCGCGCGTGGCACGATGGGCACATGACGCGCGCGTGCCGCAACAACTTCCGGATTATCTTCTTTGACTGCTGTCGACACGACCAGCGCATCAGCCGTTGCGACATTTTCCGCAGCATGGCCCTGCACCACACTGACGCCCAGTGTTTTCAGTCGCCGCGTCGTCACATTGTCGGCAAGATCCGAGCCGCTGACTTTGAAACCCTGATTCGCCAAAACTTCGGCGATACCGCTCATGCCGGCGCCACCGACGCCGACGAAGTGAATATTCTTGACCTTGTGCTTCATGGCATTAACCTTTCTTCGCCACAGCGATACAAATTTTCGCAACGGTCTTCGCAGCATCCGGGCGTGCCAAATCGCGTGCACGCTCTGCCATTTGCAGCAATTGCGCACGGCTCAGATGGCGGATTAGGGAAAGTTTTTCTGGTGACAGCTCGGACTGCGGCAACAGAATCGCCGCACCGGCATTGGCAAGAAACCGCGCATTAGTGGTCTGGTGATCGTCCACCGCATGCGGATACGGCACCAATACGCTGCCAATACCAACCGCGGCAAGCTCAGCCACGGTAAGCGCGCCCGCACGACAAATGACGATGTCGGCCCACGCATAAGCTGCGGCCATGTCATCGATAAAGGCTGAACATTCCGCCTCGACACCTGCTTTCGTGTAATTTCCAATCAGCGATTGCAGATGCTTTTCCCCCGCCTGATGACGCACCTTCGGGCGTTCGCTTTCGGGCAACAAGGCAAGGCCCGCAGGAATCATTGTGTTTAGCGATGCCGCACCCAGGCTGCCCCCAACAACAAGCAAATGCAACGGTGGCTGGCGTCCATCGAAACGTTGTGATGGCGACGGTAATTCTGTCAAGGCAACCCGCACCGGATTACCCACCCATTCGGCTTTCGGTAATGCATCAGGGAAACCCGACAGCACACGTGTGGCCATTTTCGCCAGCACTTTATTGGCAAGGCCTGGTATCGAATTCTGCTCATGCAGCACAAGCGGAATACCCAATTGCTTTGCCATCATGCCGCCGGGGAATGTGATGAACCCACCCATGCCGAGTACAACATCGGGACGCACGCGCTTGAGCTCATTACGTGCTTGCGAACATGCACGCAGCAGATTGAGCGGCAACATCAGCTTGCGCAACAGCCCCTTGCCACGTAAGGCACCGAAACGTACCCAGCTCATTTCAATGCCGTGCTTCGGCACCAGTCGCGCTTCCATGCCGTCCGGATTACCCATCCACACGACGTTCCAACCGAGCGACTTCATATGCTCGGCAACGGCTAATCCCGGCATGATGTGTCCGCCCGTACCACCGGCCATGATCAGAAGCGTGTTCATGCCCGGTTTCCTCGCATGAGTTGGCGACTTTCATAATCAACGCGCAAGACGATGGCCAGCGCAACGCAATTCGCCACGATGCCGGAACCGCCGAAACTCATCAGCGGCAGCGTCAAGCCCTTGGTTGGCAGCAGCCCCATGTTCACGCCCATGTTGATGAATGCCTGCACACCAATCCAGATGCCGATGCCTTGCGCAACAAGCGCGGCGTAAATCCGTCCCAGGCCAAGCGCAGTCTTACCTACGGCAAAACAACGCTGCACCAGTAGAACGAACATCGACACGACAACGCATACACCGAAAAATCCGAGCTCTTCGGCAATCACCGCCAGCAAGAAATCGGTATGCGCCTCCGGTAGATAGAACAGCTTCTCCACGCTTGCTCCGAGGCCAACGCCAAAAAACTCGCCGCGCCCAAAGGCGATCAACGCGTGTGATAACTGGTAGCCGCGTCCGAAAGCATCCTGCCAAGGATCCATGAAGCCGAACAAACGTTCGCGCCGATACGGTGATGTCCAGATCAGCAGCACGAAACCGATCAACAAAACCACCACCAGCGTGCCGAAGATACGTACGTTGATGCCGCCGAGAAACAGAATGCCGACGGCAATGCTGACGATGACCACGAAGGCACCAAAGTCCGGCTCCTTGAGCAACAGGAAACCAATCAGCAACATGACGATGGCCATCGGGCCAAAGCCTTTTTTGAAACTGCTCATGTCGGCAAGCTTTCGCTGAGTGTAGTCAGCGGCATAAAGCGCGGCGAACAATTTCATCAACTCTGACGCCTGCAGATTGATCGGCCCAAGCGGCAACCAGCGTTGCGATCCATTCACCGACCGACCGACGTGCGGAATAATGACCAGCACTAACAGGAACACGCCGGCAAGGAACAGCCACGGTGCCGTCTGCTGCCAATAGCGCACGGGAATCTGGAAAGTCACCGCACCACACACAAGACCAATAAGCAGGAACATGCTGTGGCGGATCAGGAAATACGCCGAGTTGTAACCGGTGAAACGGCTGCCTTCGGCAGTAGCGATTGACGCCGAGTACACCATGACGAGTCCGAACATCAGCAGGCCGAGCCCGCACCAAAGCAGCAATGCGTCGTACTCGTCCGGTGTCGCGCCGTGACGGGCGTCTGCCTTGATCAACTTCAGACGTTGAAGCTGCCCCTGTACCCATGTCCCGATCATGATTTCACTCCGGGCAAGGCATGCACCGCAGCGACGAATACCTCGGCGCGATGTGCGTAATTGCGAAACATGTCGAAGCTGGCACATGCAGGTGACAACAACACGGCATCACCTGGTTCGGCCAGACTTGCCGCCATGTGAACGGCAGACGGCAAATCGTTCGCGCGTTGTATCGGAACGCCAGTGCCCTGAATCGCTGCATCAATTTGATCAGCATCGCGGCCAAGCAGAACAACGGCGCGCGCGGCGCGTTGCACGGCATCGCGGAGTGGCGAGAAATCCTGACCCTTGCCATCACCGCCGGCAATCAGTACCACGCGTTCTGCCAGCTTTCCATCGAGTGCGGCGAGGGTTGCGCCGACATTCGTGCCTTTGGAGTCATCGTAATAAGTAACGCCATCGACTTCGGCAACGAATTCGACACGATGCGGTAAGCCCTTGAAACTGAGCAGGCCATTCACAAGCTTGTTCATCGGCAGGCGAAGTGCCGAACACAAGGCCAGTGCAGCCAGTGCATTGGCCGCATTGTGCAGACCCTTGATCGGCAACCGCGACACAGCCAGCAAGGCATGATCACCCTGCGCCAACCAATGCTCGCCATTCTTGTAGAGCAAACCGAAATCGTGTTCGTGCGCAGGAATATCCAATCCGAAGGTGAATAGCTCGCGCCCATTCACGGCCATGCGACGCACACGAACGTCATCGCGGTTCAATACCTGCGTGCCACTGTGCTGCACGCAATCCTCACCGCTGCCGAAAATGCGTGCCTTGGCTTCGGCATATTCATCAAGGCTGATGTAGCGATCAAGATGATCGTCGCTGACATTCAGTACTGTTGCAGCGTCGGCATTCAAGGACTTCAGCGTTTCCAGTTGGAAACTTGATAACTCCAGTACCCAGATGCGAGGCAAGGCATCGCGCTCAATGCGCTCAAGCAAAGCCGCCAGTGCGGCCGGGGAAATATTGCCGGCGATTTCCGTGTCGTAGCCTGCACTGCGGCACAGATGCCCGGTCAATGCCGTAGTGGTCGTTTTGCCGTTGGTGCCGGTGATGGCAATGATGCGCGGCATGTCTGCAACCGAATGCACGACACGCAAGGCATCGGCAAAAAGCTCGATCTCGCCGACTACCGCGATAGCACTCAATCTTGCCTGCAGAACAATCATTTGGCCCGCCGGTAAGCCTGGCGACAATGCCAACATATCGATACCGTGCAACAGCGATTCCTTGAATTCGCCGGCAATAAACTCGGCTTCCGGCACGAAACCACGCAAGGCATCGAGATACGGCGGCACCGCACGCGTGTCCGCAACGCGCACACGGGCGCCCATACGCGCGCACCAGCGCGCCATGGCTAGCCCCGATTCACCGAGGCCGAGAACGAGAACGTGGGCGTCCGCGAGCTTCATGTTTTCAACGGATCTTCAACGTGGACAAGCCAAACAACACGAGCAATATGGTGATGATCCAGAAACGCACGACGACCTGCGTTTCCTTCCAGCCGCTCTTTTCGTAGTGGTGATGCAGCGGTGCCATGCGCAAGATGCGCCGCCCCTCACCGTATTTGCGCTTCGTATACTTGAACCAACTCACCTGCACCATCACGGAAAGGGTTTCGGCAACAAACACGCCGCCCATGATGAAAAGCACGATTTCCTGGCGAGCAATGACGGCAACGGTGCCGAGTGCAGCACCGAGCGACAGCGCACCAACGTCGCCCATGAAGACTTCGGCGGGATAGGCGTTGAACCAGAGAAAGCCGAGTCCCGCACCGGCAAGCGCGCCGCAAAAAACGGTTACTTCGCCTGCACCTGGTACGTAAGGCAACAGCAAATATTTGGAGAACACGGCGTGACCGGCAACATAGGTGAACAAACCAAGCGCCGCGCCGACCATCACCGTTGGCATGATGGCGAGGCCGTCGAGGCCGTCGGTCAGGTTCACGGCATTGCTGGTGCCGACGATGACGCAATACGTCAGTGCGATGAAGCCAAACATGCCAAGCGGATAGCCGACATGCTTGAAGAAGGGCACGATCAGATCGGCCGTGTTCGGCATCTGCAATGTGCCGCCGCTCATGAGCCATTGGCCGAAGAGTTGCAGGACACGCGTGTTGTCAGGTGCCGAGATCGAGAATGCAATGTAGATCGCAGCAACAAGACCAATCACGGATTGCCAGAAAAATTTCGATCGCGCGGACAAACCATCCGGGTTCTTGTGCACGACCTTGCGCCAATCATCGACCCAACCGATAGCGCCAAAACCCAGTGTGACAATGAGCACGATCCAGATGAAGCGGTTGCTCAAATCGGCCCACAACAATGTCGAGATACCGAGTGAGATCAGAATCAGGCCGCCGCCCATCGTCGGCGTTCCTGACTTGGTCAGATGTGTCTGCGGACCATCGCTGCGAACTGGCTGGCCGATTTTCTTTGCCGCAAGCCAGCGGATGAACGCGGGCCCCAGAATGAAGGAAATAGTCAGTGCCGTCATTGTCGCCAACACAGCACGCAACGTGATGTAGTTGAAGACATTGAAAGCGCGCGTGTCCTGCGCCAGCCATTGGGCCAGTTCAAGCAACATGTGAAGTTCCTCCTGCGGAGCCTGTATTTGTGTTTTGTTTGATTGCGTCGGCAATGCGCTCCATACGCATGAAACGCGAGCCCTTCACGAGCACGACGACATTGGCATCGAGCTGTGGTGCAAGTACGGACAACAGCTCATCCGCATCGTCGAAATGCCGTGCACCTGTACCGAATGCCATCACGGCAGCGCGGCTCATCGGACCGATGGCAAGCAACGCGTCAATACCTTGCGCCTTGGCGTAAGAACCAATTTCTTCGTGATACTGCGCGCCGTTGTCCCCCACCTCCCCCATATCGCCGAGGACAAACAGGCGTCGACCGGACAAAGGCGTCAATACATCAATGGCAGCGCGTGCCGAATCGGGATTGGCGTTGTACGTGTCGTCAATCACGGTACTGCCGCTCAATCCAAGATGCACCTGCAAACGCCCTTTGACCGGACGGAAAGATGCCAACCCGGCAACAACCCCAGACAAGCTGCAACCAGTCGCCAACGCAGCAGCAGCAGCAGCCAGGGCATTGCGAATATTGTGCTTGCCCACCGTGGTCAACTTGACTTCGCAATGGCCTTGCGGCGTGCTGATTTCAATGCGATTGGGCGTATGCGCCGAAATAAAGCGCACGTCGGCCGTAGCATTGAAACCAAATGAGACGACAGCCCGACCGCCGGCCTTCTCTTTCCAGAACTCAAAAAACGCATCATCGGCATTGAGTACTGCCGTACCGTCGGATGGCAACACAACCAGCGCCGCTGCATGCTCCTCGGCCACGGCAGCAACCGTTTTCATGAACTCCTGATGTTCACGCTGAGCGTTGTTGATGACGACGACTGTCGGTTCGATCATGGCTGCCAATTCGGCCGTCTCGCCCGGATGATTCATGCCGACCTCTATGACAGCGACCTGATGCTCGGCACGCAGCCGCAGCAACATGAGCGGAACGCCAATGTCGTTGTTGAGATTGCCAGTCGTGGCCAGTCGATGGTTTTCGCCGACCTCAGCCGCAAGGATGGATGCAATCATTTCCTTAACGGTCGTTTTGCCATTGCTACCAACCACACCGACCAACGGCAATGCAAACGTGCGGCGCCAGGCATTCGCCAGCGTTGCAAATGCACGCCGTGTGTCATCGACAACGATCAGTGCAAGACCTTGCGTATCGTTGGCACTTGCCCACGCATTGTCGACTAAGGCTGCGGCCGCGCCGGCGTGTAGGACATCGGCCACGAAAGCATGCCCATCGAAACGGTCACCGCGCAGCGCAACGAACAACTCGCCCGGCTGAATATTGCGCGAATCAGTGGAAACGGAAAGGTAATCATGCGGATGGCCGACGACACGCACATCGTGTCCCGCCAATGCCGTCAGCGTATCTATCAGATTCAGCATGCGCGAGCCTCCAGTGCGGACTTGGCTTCGCGTAAATCGGAGAATGGCAACTTCACGCTACCAACTTCCTGATAGTCCTCGTGGCCCTTGCCGGCAAGAAGCACAACGTCGTTTACAGTCGCTTCGTCAATTGCAGTGCGAATGGCGACAGCACGTTCAACTTCAACACGCGGTGTTTTTTTCATGCCTGCAACAATTGCGGCGATGATGGCATCGGGGACTTCGGTGCGCGGGTTGTCGCTGGTCACGATCACATCATCGGCGTTGCGTTCGGCGACAGCACCCATCATCGGACGCTTGCCACTGTCGCGATCGCCACCGCAACCGAATACGCAGTAGAGCTTTCCGCCACGCGCCTGTGCAACCTCACGCAATGTGATCAGCACTTTTTCCAAGGCATCCGGCGTATGCGCATAGTCGACAACGACGAGTGGTATATCTTTCGTGCCGGCCACCGGATCGACGACCTGCATGCGGCCTGGTGGCGGCTTCAAGCCTGCGACCGCATCGGCCGCTTCCGCCAGATTGAAACCATAGGTACGCAAGCACGCCATCACGGCCAGTAGATTGGAAGCATTGAAGCGCCCGATCACGGACGAACGTACCGAAACGCCATTCACATCGAACGAAACACCACCGGCATGCATGCCGAGGTTTGTTGCCGACAAACACTCGGTGACGTCGGCCTGCGCCTCGTCCAAGGTGTAACCGATGCAAGGCACGCGGCCGCCAATTCGCCCGAGAATGCGTACGCTGAACGGATCGTCGAGATTGATCACAGCAGCGCGTAAATCCGGCCAATCGAAGAGCTTCAGCTTGGCCTCGGCATAGGCTTCCATGCTGCCGTGATAATCGAGATGGTCGCGTGTAAAATTCGTGAACGCTGCTACGGCAAAGCGCGTGGCATCGACACGCCCCTCTTCGATACCGATGGACGATACTTCCATCGCACACGCTTCGGCACCTGCATCAAGAAAACCGCGCAAGGCCTTTTGTAAGGTGAGTGCGTTCGGCGTGGTATTCGGGCTGGGCACCAATTCCCCCGGGAAACCATTACCGAGTGTGCCAATCAGCGCACATTTCTTGCCCAGTCGTGCAAAACTTTCGGCCAGCCATTGCGTTGTCGATGTCTTGCCGTTCGTTCCGGTCACGCCGGCCACCCACAAATCACGCGAGGGATGCCCGTACACCGTGTCGGCGAGCGGCGCGACCACACCGCGTAAATTCTCTACGGCAAGATTCGGTGCACTCGTCACGTGTACGCTCGCATCTTTTGCCTCATAGACGACAGCAGCAGCGCCTTGCGCCAATGCAGCATCAATATGCGCACGGCCATCGCTCAACTCGCCAGGATAGGCAAGGAAAACATCACCGGCTGCAACCTGTCGCGAATCGGCCGCCAGCGACCTGACCGTCACACCTTGCGTAGCGAGTCCGGAAAGAATGTCGTTTACGCGCGTCATCACATGCTCTCCGGCGCTTCATCGCCAGGATGAATTTCAATCGGTTTGAGCGGAATGTCCATCGGCACGCCCAAGTTACGCAAGGCACCGGACATCACGTTGACGAACACTGGGCCGGCCACATCGCCGCCGTAATACTTGCCGGCATTCGGCTCATCGATCATGACGGCGATGATCAGGCGCGGATTCGATGCCGGTGCGACACCAACAAAGGAAGCAATGTATTTGTTGAGGTAAACGCCGCTCTCCGCCTTGTGCGCGGTACCGGTTTTGCCCGCGACGCTATAACCGGGAATCTGCACTCTTGGCGCAGTACCGCCCGGCTGTACAACCAGCTGCATTGCGGTACGAATTTGATGCGCAGTCTCCGACGAGAAGATTTGCTTGTCGCTCGTGACGGGGCCATCGGCCTTGGTAAGTTGCAAAGGCACGAGATCGCCATCACGCGCAAACACCGTATAGGCATGCGCGAGTTGCAAGAGTGTCACTGCGATCCCGTTACCGTAAGACATGGTGGCCTGCTCGATCGGTCGCCACGACTTGTATGGCCGCACGCGGCCGGATGCCTCTCCGGGGAACCCCATTCTCAGCGGCGCACCGAAACCCAGTGCATCGAAGTTGTTCCACATATCCACTGGCGGCAACATCAACGCCATCTTCGATGCGCCGACGTTTGAGGATTTCTGGATGACTTGCGCGACCGTCAGCGTGCCATCCGGATGCGCATCGTGAATCGTCGCCGGGCCGATCGACAATGTGCCATTGCCTGTATCGATGCGTGTATCGATACGTACCTTGCCTTCGTCCAATGCCTTCGCAACCGTAAACGGCTTCATCACCGAGCCGGGCTCAAATGCATCCGTAAACACACGGCTGCGCAACTGATTACCGACGAGATTGGCCCGATTGTTGGGGTTATAGGTCGGCTGATTGTCGAGCGCGAGAATCTCGCCTGTCTGCGCATCGATCACGATGATCGCGCCTGCCTTGGCACGATTGTCGAGTACCGCCTGCTTAAGGCTGGTGTAGGCGAGATACTGAATCTTGGAGTCGATCGACAGCGTCACATCCTTGCCTTCGATTGGCCGCTTGATGTGCTCCACGTCCTCGACGATATTGCCGCGCCGGTCCTTGATGACGCGTCGGCTGCCTGCTTGCCCGGCAAGTTGACTTTCGAAGGCCAGCTCCACGCCTTCCTGGCCGACGTCATTCACACCGGTGAAACCGAGCACATGCGCCGACACTTCGCCGGTCGGATAGTAGCGACGATATTCGTCCTGCAAGTGAATGCCGGGCAATTTCAGATTCATGACGCGATCCGCCAGCTCCGGCGAAATCTGGCGCTTGAGAAACACAAAGCCCTTGTTCTCGGCCAGCTTGCGATCAACATCGCGCGCATCCATGCTCAGCATTTGCGCAAGCTGGCGCGACTGCGCCGGCTGCAATTGGGCATCTTCCGGAATCGCCCACACCGACTTCACCGGTGTCGATACCGCAAGCACATCACCATTGCGATCGAGAATGCGGCCGCGCGTGGCCGGCACATCGAGAATGCGCTCGTAACGCGACTCGCCCTTGCTGATCAAGAATTCGTTGTTGATCGCCTGCAGATACAGCGCCCGAATCACCAGCGCCAACATGGCACCAAGCAATAGAAGCAGAACCAGGCGCGCGCGCCACGGCGCCAATTCATCTTTCAATACCGGGCTTTTGCTGAACTTCATTGCCCCGGCTCCAGCGCAATGGTCTTCGCGACCTGCGGTGACTGCATCTGCAAACGCTCGCGCGCAATCTTCTCGACGCGCGCATGCGCTGCCCACGTGCTCTGCTCAAGCTGCAACTGTCCCCATTCGACATCAAGTGCGCGCATGCGTTGCTGCTCCTTGTCGAGCGCACTGAACAATTTGCGGGCGTGATGATTGGAGTTCACCGTCGACAAGGCACAACCGACGGCAATCAACAGAAGGATGAGATTAAGTCTGGCCATGTCAGCGCACCAGCTTCTCGGCCACGCGCATCACGGCGCTGCGTGCACGCGGGTTTGTTGCAACTTCGGCAGCACTCGGTTTCACGGCGCGCCCGACAAGGCCCAACGTCGGCTTCGGCAGATCCACCGCCTTGAGCGGCAAACGCTTGTCAGGCTGCGGTGGATTGGCTGCATCGCGCATGAAGCGCTTGACGATACGGTCCTCAAGCGAGTGAAAGCTGATCACCACGAGCCGTCCGCCAGGTGCCAGCGCCGAAGCCGCCTGTGGCAGGCTTAACGACAGCTCCTCAAGCTCCCGATTGACGTGAATCCGTAAAGCCTGAAAGCTGCGCGTCGCCGGATGCTGGCCCGGCTCACGCGTGCGGACGGCTTTCTCCACGAGCGTGGCAAGCTGTCCCGTTGTCGCAATACTGCATTCGGCCCGAGCAGCAACAATCGCTGCTGCAATCGCATGAGCAAACCGTTCTTCGCCATAGTCTCTCACCACCCTTTCGATTTCACGTTGCGATGCCTGCGCCAGAAACTCCGCCGCAGTCTCACCCTGGGTCGTATCCATGCGCATGTCGAGCGGCGCATCGAAACGAAAACTCATGCCGCGCGATGCGTCGTCGAACTGCGGCGACGACACGCCGATATCGAGCAACACACCGTCTACGGCGTTGACATTCAGACTTGCAAGCACCTCGGCCATATCACTGAACGCTGCATGCACAAGCGTGAAGCGCACATCAGTGATTGCAGCACCCGCAGCGATTGCGGCCGGATCACGATCAAGGGCGATCAAGCGGCCAGCAGGCCCCAGTTGCTCAAGAATTTTTCTGCTGTGCCCACCGCGACCAAAAGTGCCATCGACATAGACACCATCCGTCCGTATCGACAAAGCCTCTACCGCTTCGGCCAGCAGCACGCTGACATGCGCGCTTGCCTGCCTGTTGCTCACAAAGAAAAATCCTCGAAACCTGGCGGCGGCTCGGCCGACGAAAGCGCCTCGAAAGCAGCTTCATGCTGGCGTCTCCAGCCGGCATCGCTCCAGATTTCAAAATGACTTCCCATGCCGACCAGCCACACCTGTTTATCCAGGTCGGCGACAGTACGAAGCTCAGGGGCAATCAACAGGCGGCCGGCTGCATCAAGAGAAACATCCAGCGCATTGCCGAGCAATACACGCTTGGTGGCAGCAGAGCGGGGATCAAAACTGGGTGCAGCGAGGATCTTGTCGCGGATCGGCGCCCAAGCATTTTCGGGATAAAGCAGCAGGCATTGATGCGGGTGGGCCGTCAATACAAGACGGCCGCCGGACAGCGCAGCCAAGGCGTCGCGATGCCGCGCCGGCATGGCCATGCGTCCTTTGGCATCCAGATTGAGCGACGTTGCGCCTTGAAACATCTTCCCTGACCCGCCCCGAGTGTTGCGTGAACAGCCGTGTTCGGAACACCCGAACCCACTTATTCCCACGTTTCCCCACTTTAGAGCACAAATCTGGGGCGGTCAATAGGCAAAAAGCACTTTTCTCTAGTTATGACAATGACTTAGACAACAAAACGCAAGTTTTTTATGAAAATATTTCCCTTAAAAATCAATGCATGGGAAATGGTTTTGAAAGTGCTTTATGAGAACGGCACGAAAAGAAAGCGGGATTTGTCACCCACTTCACTCCCACCAGAAGCAGTTTCATGTCGCTATGCACGTCGACCGTGCTGCATCATGGCCATGCCGACAATCGCCAGTCCACCGCCGATCGCGACCGAAGCATCGATCATCTCGCCCAGCCACCAAGACGAAAACAAAACGCCAAAGATCGGCACCAGCGTGATATATGCCGCTGCCGTCCCTGCACCAAGCATCTGGACGCCGGAGAAATACCAGGCGTATGCAATAGCCGTTGCGATAAACGCCAATGCCAGCAAGGCCGACCATGCCTGTAGCGGCGCAGTGACAGCCGCCGCAAAACCGACGGAACCTTCGAGGCAGAAACCACTGATCAGCAGCATGCATGCGCCCAATGTCGCCGTCACGGCGGTGGCAGTCAGTGCATCGATACCGGCAAGCATGTGGCGACCGATCAAGGTATAGATCGACCAGCAGACGACACAGCCCAGCAAAAAGAGCTGGCCGATGCCGACACTGCCATCCAGTAGTCGCCAAGGCTCACCGTGCGTGATGACGACGAGCGAACCCGCCACGGCCAGCAACATGCCAAACCCGATCTGTCCGCTCAAGCGTTCGCCGAACAGCCATGCTGCGAGCAGCAAGGTCAGCGCCGGATTCAATGTAATGACGAGCGCTGCCTTGCTGGCAGGGACATGCCGCAACCCAAGCATGAAGCATGTGGCATAGCCGAACACACCGATTGCTGCAGCAACAAGCATCACAATCCAGCGTTGCATGCGCCATGTCTTGAGTGCCGCCAGACCACCGCGATGCCACAACCAGATCAGCAGCACGATCGACGCCACCCCGAAACGCAAGCCTGCGGCGGTCAACGGCGGCATGGCCTGCGCCACCATACGACCCCACGGCCATGAAGCGCCCCAGACAGCGGCCATGCCGAATAGTTTGAGATGGGCAGCAAACGGGGTATCGGTATGCATGACAAGCAATGCGTGATGTTTGCGCTCGCGACATGCGCGCAAAGAGAAGAAAACAACGCAGCGAGGCATCCCCGCTGCATCCAGTAAGTCATCGCTCATCGAAGAAGGTGGAAGTCCGCCGATAAGCCGGGTTCTGTCGTGGACAGTCATTCCTCTGGGCCTGCCGTTACCGACAAGCTCTAGCAGCCTACCCGGAAGCGACGCGAGCAACGTCATTGCTTCCCTATTTGGCCTTGCCCCGGATGGGGTTTACCGTGCCGTCCGCCGTTACCGTGGACGCGGTGAGCTCTTACCTCGCCGTTTCACCCTTACCTGATCTCCTTGCGGAGCCATCGGCGGTTTGCTTTCTGTTGCACTTTCCATCGCCTTGGGCCGCCACATTTGCATGTGACGGCTTGCTGCGCCCGGCCGTTAGCCGGCATCCTGCTCTATGTGGCCCGGACTTTCCTCCACATGCGAATGCATGCAGCGACTGCCTGGCGGACTTCCGGCGCGGATTGTAGCCTACTGTGAAGGGGTAGCCGGCGATGACGGATCGGCGGGTTGGGCCGCATCCGGTGCTGGCGTTAGTGCCGGTGCAGCCTTGAACGTCAACTCTTGTCCATCTCCTGCAACAAAGCTGCCGACCAAAGTACCGGGGAAAGGCGGCTTGTCGTCGAATTGCTGCAGTTCGCAACTCGCGGTATCGGCCACGTACCAGCGATACCCTTGATTCAGAATCCAGCCGCCGTTGCCAGCATCATATACATCCACCAGAAAATCGCCGTCGCCAACATGTTTGACATGATGGCGGCGCGTGCAGTCGGGCATGCGTGACATCACGAAAGACAAGTCCCAGCCGTCGCTCCAGAAATACGATTTCTCGCGGATCACCGACAGCGAAATGTCGTTGCCCCGGATCGGCATCGAGGCATCGTCAGAGCGGCCACAACCCGCCATCAAAGCAGCCAGCAGCAACGCAAAAGACAAAGCAACGGACCGGCGCATGCACATCTCCTTAATCAATCAATTTCCAGGCAATCGTTTCACCGGCACGGAACGGCACTAGCGGATCCGCATCAAGATACGCCTGTGTCGCCGGGACACTCCAAGCTTCATGACGCAAGGTGATGCTGTCGGCATTGCGCTGCAAGCGGTAAAAATCGGGGCCGTTGAAACTACTGAAGGCTTCGAGCTTGTCGAGCTTGTCGACCTGTGCAAACGCTTCCGCATACAGCTCGATGCCTGCATTTGCCGTATAGCAACCGGCGCAACCACACGCAGCCTCCTTGGTGCTTTTGCCATGCGGCGCCGAATCCGTTCCAAGAAAAAATTTACCGCTGCCGGACGTTGCCGCTTCAACCAGTGCGACGCGATGCGTTTCGCGCTTCAGCACCGGCAGGCAATAGTGATGCGGACGAATACCGCCCTGGAAGAGCGCATTGCGATTCAGCAGCAAATGATGCGCGGTGATGGTCGCACCAATGTTCGGGCCGGCGGCGGCGACAAATTGCGCGGCATCCTTGGTGGTGATGTGCTCGAACACCACGCGCAGGCCGGGGTGTTCCTTGAGCAAAGGCGACATGATGGTGTCGATGAACACGGCTTCACGATCGAACACATCAATGCCCGGATCGGTCACTTCGCCATGCACGAGCAACGGCACGCCGAGCTTTTCCATTCGCTCAATGGTGGAACGGCATTTCGCGAGGCTGGTCACGCCGGCGTCGGAGTTCGTCGTCGCACCGGCCGGATAGAGTTTGAGCGCATGCACGAAACCGCTTTCCTTGAGACGGTCGATCTCATCCGGCGGCGTATTGTCGGTGAGATACAACGTCATCAATGGCTGGAATGCAGAGCCTGCCGGCAAAGCTGCCAAGATACGATCGCGATACGCTGCGGCGAGTGCCACCGTCGTTACCGGCGGCTTGAGATTCGGCATGATGATGGCGCGACCAAAACGGCGCGCCGTATCCGGCAAAACGGCTGCCAGCGCTACGCCATCGCGCAGGTGCAAGTGCCAATCGTCAGGACGGGTAATAGTCAGAGTTTGCATGCGCAGATTATACCGGGGTGATATGTTCGGCTCCGACCTTACCGATCCTTGATCTCCAGTGCGCGTGCATAAAGATCGTTCTTGCTGCGCCCTGTAATGTCCGCCGCCAGTTTTGCGGCTTGCTTGGTTGGTAACTCCTTCAACAAAGCGCCCAGTACGCGTTCACTTTCCGGATCAAGCCCTTCCGTCTGCATGGGGGCCGAAATCGCCAGCACGAATTCGCCGCGTTCCCGATTTGGATCGGCGTCGATCCATGCGACCGCCTCACTCAAGGGCATGCGCGCCACTTCTTCAAAACGTTTGGTGAGTTCACGGCCAAACGCAATATGTCGCTCGCCACCGAAAACAGCGACAATGTCTTCCACCGTTTCGCGAATACGATGTGGCGCTTCATAAAAAACCAGGCTCGCCGGCACGCTCTTGACGTCATCAAGCACGCAGCGACGCGCCGCCGATTTTGGTGGCAAAAAACCGATGAAGAAAAAACGTGGGTCGAGAAAGCCGGCTGTGCTCAGCAAGGCAACACCCGCACTCGGTCCGGGCATCGGCACGACGCGATAACCGGCCGCATGCACAGTCGCAACAGCCCGTGCACCGGGGTCGGAAATACCCGGCGTACCGGCATCGGTGATCATCGCAACGCACTTACCCTCGGCCAACAAGGCAAGCAATTTTTCGCTCGCCTCGTTTTCATTGTGTTCATGCAGCGCAAAACACGGCGCAGTAACGCCGTAATGATCCAGCAACGGCCGGCTGTGGCGCGTGTCTTCGCAGGCAATCGCCTCGGCAGCACGCAAACATGCCAAGGCACGCAAGGTAATGTCGCCCAGATTTCCGAGCGGCGTGGCGACCACATACAATGCAGGCGCAGCAAAATGTTCCTGGAAGGAATCAGACGAGGTTTCATTCATGGCGGCAAGCATAGCCAATAAAACCAATACCGGCGCAGCGGCCGAAGACATCGCGGCGAAACATTTACAGGCGCACGGTCTGAAAATTGTCGCGCGCAACTTTCGCGTACGTGGCGGTGAAATCGATCTGATCGCCCAAGATGGAAAAACCGTCGTTTTCGTCGAAGTCCGTCTTCGCCGCAACGCCGACTTTGGCGGTGCGGCCGCCAGCATTACGTATCACAAGCAACAACGCCTGATTCTCGCCGCACAGCATTGGCTGCAGACGCACGGTGAATGCGACTGTCGCTTCGACTGCGTGCTGCTCAACACATTGGACGAAACAAAACTTGAATGGATACAAGGTGCGTTTTCTGCGTAATCTCACGCTGAACTTGGCTTGCATGGCTTGCCTGTTCAATTTCATGCAAGCCGCCCATGCTGAACAACTTCGCTTGCTCGTGCAAAGCTCGCCGTTGGCTGGGTACCAATATCACGCAGGCAACGAAGTCTGGGGCACGTTAAGGGTTGGTGATGCGCTCACGCTTACGCGCGAACCTGACAATCGCCACGACAGAAATGCCGTACGCATCGACTGGCACGGGCATCAACTCGGTTATCTGCCCCGCGCAGAAAATCGCGATATCGCGGCCGAGCTTGATCGAGGAACAAAAATCGAGGCACGTATTGCCCGTTTGCATGAAGCCAGCAATCCATGGCAGCGCGTGCTCATCGATGTTTTCGTTGCGCCATGAATCATGGCTGTACGAGCCACGCCTAAAATCGGATAATTAGCCTTTTCCGGCAGAAACTTCACCAGCGACATGTCGATTTCCAACCGCATTCTGCAACAGTTCAACGACAGTATTTCCACCAAGCAAAAAGCCGTCGACGCAATGGCTGCACCGATCGAGGCCGCAACGCGCTTGATGGTTGCCAGCCTCAAGAGCGGCGGCAAGATCATGGCCTGCGGCAATGGTGGCTCGGCCGGCGATGCGCAGCACTTCGCAGCCGAGTTGCTCAACCGCTTCGAAATGGAACGTCCGCCGCTCGCCGCTGTGGCACTGACGACGGATAGTTCCACGCTGACATCAATCGCCAACGACTACCGCTACGAAGAAGTGTTCTCGAAACAGGTGCTGGGCTTGGGCCACGCAGGTGATGTCCTGTTGGCCATTTCGACCAGCGGCAATTCACCTAACGTCATCGAAGCCATCCATGCAGCGCATCAACGCGGCGTGCATGTCGTTGCCCTGACCGGCAAGCAAGGCGGCAAGATGGCAGGCTTGTTGAAAGAAAACGATGTCCATCTGTGTGTGCCATCCGACAAGACGGCGCGCATTCAGGAAGTCCATCTCGTGACCTTGCATTGCTTGTGCGACGGCATCGACCATCTGATTCTCGGCCTTGAACAATAAAGGAGACACCATGTCCATCAAGACTTCTTACTCGAGTTTTCGCCGTGGTTTCCGTTTTTCAAGCTGGTTGCTGATCGCAGTTGCAACTGCACCGCTGGCCGGTTGTTTCGGCGTCGCAGCGGTCGGCATGGGCACCGGCGCATTGATGGTTGCCGATCGCCGCACGCCGGAAAACTACATTGCCGACGAAGGCATCGAGGTACGCGCTGGCAATGCCATTGGCAATCAATTTGGTGACAAGGTTCATGTCAATGTCACCAGCTACAATCGGACCATTCTTCTGACCGGCGAAGTACCGGACGATGCAACCAAGGCGGGTGTTGAAAAGGCAGCGACCTCGATCAGCAGCGACGTCAAGAGCGTTGTCAACGAATTGCGTGTCGCGGGGATCAGCAGCTTTGCCTCGCGCAGCAACGACACGTACCTGACTTCGAAGGTCAAGGCACGCTTCCTGGATGCAAACAAGTTCTCGATCAATCTGGTCAAGATCGTCACCGAGAACAGCTCGGTCTATCTGCTTGGCATCGTGACGCAAAAGGAAGCTGATGCAGCTGTCGAGATTGCCCGCACGACCGGTGGCGTACAGCGTGTCGTCCGCGTCTTCGAGATCATCGGCGATGCCGATGCAAAGCGCATTGATAACGCGCTACAGCCGAGCAAGTCGAGCCAATCGCCTGACCCCAAGTCGTGAGTCACGCATTGAGCAACGAAGCAGCACCATTGTTTGAACGTAAGGTATGCGCGCCGACCGATCTGGTTGCGCGCATCGCGGAATTGCCGCGACCGCTGGTGTTCACCAACGGCTGTTTCGACATTCTGCATCGCGGGCATGTGACCTATCTGGCACAGGCGCGCGCCCTCGGGGCGAGTCTGATCGTTGCCGCCAATAGCGATGCATCGGTCAAACGGCTAGGCAAAGGTGATGACAGGCCTGTAAATACACTGCCTGATCGCATGGCATTGCTCGCGTCGCTCGAATGCGTGAGTCTTGTCACTTCTTTTGACGAAGACACACCGCTCCAACGCATTCTTGAATGCCGTCCAGACGTTTTGGTCAAAGGCGGAGACTGGAGCGTGGACAAAATTGTCGGCGCACCGGAAGTCATTGCCTGGGGTGGCAAGGTCGTGTCCATTCCCTTCCTGCACGATCGCTCGACCACTGCATTGCTCAAAAAAATCCGTTCGCTCTAGCAGAGTCGCCTTGCGCTTTGGCACGGGAAAACCATCGCTCCCTCCTCCCCCGGAGGAAAAGGGAGGAGCGCATTATTCCTTCGTCTTTGACATCACCGCCTGCCTCACCATCATCACGTGACTGCGCAGTGTGTAGAGCATGTCTGAAAACGCGAGTGGCGTCGGTAGTCGATTAATGCGTACTTCAATCGCATCCAGCCGCTCCAGCCATTCCAGACGTGTGTGTGCCGCCGGATCGCGCTCCATTTCAGCTTCGAAGAATTTCAATTCGCCGTATCGCTTGAAAATACGCGAACGGATGCGCCACGCATACATGGCCGGAACAACCTTGAATACCGGCAATAACACCGCAATCAGCGGGATCAGCATGACCAGCGTTCGGTCAATCAAGGTTGCCAGCCAGAACGGCAAATAGCGTTGCAGGAAGGGGCGGCCTGATTTGTAATAGCGCGCAGCTTCATCCGCCAACGGATAGTCGCCGGGGTCGGCGTTGGGAAATTGCTTGGGCTTCTCAAAAATACCAGCATCGGCGTGCGCCTTGCTCATCGCCTGCAGTAGCAGATCCATCAACGCCGGATGCAGGTCTTCGCGGACAGCCAGTGTGGCAGTAACGGCAACGAGATCAATGTCGCGATCAGGATAATGCTTCACCATGTCGACGCTGCCTGTCGGTAATACGAGATGAGCCAGATAAGGAAAATGGCGCGTATAGGCCTCTGCTTCCGACATATCCATCAGACGCACACCGTCGGTATAGAACAACTGCCAAACCGCTGCCGATGTCGGTGAACCAACGATCAAGGCCGCATCAAGACGGCCATCGCGCAGGCGGGCTGCAAGTTCGACGCCGCTTTGCGGCAACAAACGGCTATTGGCCTCATTCACACCGTTGGCATGCAGAAGCTCCAGCGCAACATGCCGCGTACCACTGCCATCCGGACCGATGGCAATCCGCTTGCCACGTAAATCGGTCAAGCGTGTCAGCAGTGGATGGCCCTTCTCCGCGCGATAGAACACCCACAATGGTTCGTAGTAAAGGCTTCCCAACGAGACAATACCTTCGTCCTTGCCTGACACCGGGCTACCGCTTTGAATGAAGGCCGCATCGGCATCGCCGCTGCGCAGGCGCTCAAGATTCTGGATGGCGCCAGCAGAAGGCTGCACGACAAGGTCAATGCCGTAGCGCGCCAGCCTGTCCTTGTAACGCAGGGCGAACCCGTCGTAGGTACTGCCTGGAGCGCCGCCGGAAATCGTCATGTGATCAGGTGGCGCGGGCTTGATGAATTGTGCGGCGACGTAGAAACCAAGCACGATGATGATCAGCGCCGGCCCGATGATCGTAACAATGTCGCGCAAGGAATACTGGCGCAAGCGCAGCTTGGTGAGGATTTTTTGTTTGTCCGGCGTCGGCATGACGTGCTCTCATCGTTCACATGGAATGACAACAGTCTAACCAAGTTCAATGAAGTCTCCATGAGGGCATGCACCAATGAAAAACGGCGCTCCGAAGAGCGCCGTTTCTTTGCCTTACGCTAAAGCGTCGATTAGACAGCCTTGGCTTCATGCAGGGACTTGATCTGGTCGGCCGAGTAACCGAGCTCCTTGAGGATAGCATCGGTGTGCTCGCCCAGCAGCGGGGAAGCAGTGATTTCCGGCTTCATGTCCGAGAACTTGATCGGCGAACCGACGGTCAGGTACTTTTCACCGCGGTCAGCATGCTCAACTTCAACAATCGAACCGGATTCGCGCAGCGACTTGTCGTTGGCGATTTCCTTCATGGTCAGAACCGGTGCGCACGGGATGTCGAACTTGCGGAGGATATCCACAGCTTCGAACTTGGTCTTGTCGGCCAGCCACGATTCGATGAAGGCGAAGATGTCGAAGATCTTGTCCTGACGAGCACGCGGGGTGTTGTAGGCCGGATCTTCGATCCATTCCGGCTTGCCAATAGCGCGGCAGATCGGTTCCCAAGCATGGCCTTGAATGGTGAAATAGATGTAGGCGTTCGGGTCGGTTTCCCAGCCCTTGCACTTCAGCACCCAACCCGGTTGGCCGCCGCCGCCGGCGTTACCGCCACGCGGCACGACGTCGGAGAACTTGCCGTGCGGGTACTGGGGGTACTCTTCCAAGTAGCCCAGCTTGTCCAGACGTTGCTGGTCGCGCAGCTTGACGCGGCACAGGTTCAGCACGGCGTCTTGCATCGAGCAGGCAACCTTCTGGCCCTTGCCGGTCTTTTGACGGCCCATCAGGGCGGTCAGGATGCCGATGGCGAGGTGCATACCGGTGTTGGAGTCGCCCAGAGCAGCTGCGGAAACGGTCGGAGGACCATCCCAGAAACCGGTGGTGGAAGCAGCGCCGCCAGCACATTGAGCCACGTTTTCGTAGACCTTCAGGTCTTCGTAGTGGTGGCCGTCGGAGAAGCCCTTCACGGAGGCCAGAATCATGCCTGGGTTCAGTTCCTGAATACGTTCCCAGGTGAAGCCCATGCGATCCAGCGCGCCCGGTGCAAAGTTTTCGACCATCACGTCGGATTCCTTGATCAGCTTTTCCAGGACTTCCTTACCTTGTTGGGTCTTGGTGTCCAGGGTGATGGAGCGCTTGTTGCTGTTCAGCATCGTGAAGTACAGCGCGTCCTTGTCGGCGATGTCGCGCAGTTGCGAACGGGTCACGTCGCCAGCGCCGGGGCGCTCGACCTTGATCACGTCGGCGCCGAACCAAGCCAGCAGTTGAGTACATGCGGGGCCGGCTTGCACGTGCGTGAAGTCGATGATCTTGATGCCATCAAGCGGTTTGTTGCTCATGATCGGTATGTCCTTAATCAATCGTAATTAACTTGGTTCCTGAAGGGATACTCCCGGGGGACTTTTCAGGAAGTGAAATCCACCTCGTGTTCCTCAGGTGGCTGGTGCGGGTTTGAGCCCTTCCATCCTTTTAGGTTCCGGCTCCCGCACGACAGGCCGAGGCGGAGACTTTCTATACTAGTGGCAGGCCGCCCAGCCGTCAAGCATCCCCAAAACAGCCTGACTGAGCACAAAACCGCCTTTTGGGCAGGTTTTGCGCCTGAATAAAAAGGCCATTGCCAATGGGTAAGCAATGGCAACACGCGGAGGGGAGCCGCGTGAAGGAAACATGAACGAGACCTAGCGGCTCAGCCCGCTTGCCTCGATATCCCAAAGGCATTCGACAACACCGCCACGGCAGCCGATAAAACGCCGATAGAGATTGACGGTTGGGTCACAATGGCTGGGAACCAAAAGAACACGGGTGTCGAGCACCGGCAAGGCGTCAGGACCGGACTCAATAACGCAATGCTCGTCGTTGACACGGCGCACCATCAAATTCGCCGATGTGCCTGATTGAGAGATAACAATGGGCAGGCCTGAGTCGACGGCAATGCCTTTCAGGCCGACATCCGTGACAATTTGATCAGGTGCCGCAGCGCTCATTACCGTGCTCACGACAAACAGGCTGTGTGCAGGCGCGTTATTCCCCTGCCATTCGAGACGTCCGTAATGTCCATCATTGAAAACATAGGAACCGGGCTGGATTTCCGAATAGACGCCGGTTTCCACATCGAACTCGGCCGTGCCCGTACCGCCGCCCGTGACGACCGGGCAATCGAAGCCGTATGTTTTCAGGCAACGCAGATAGCGCGCCACAGTCTCGGCCGAACGCAAGGCCGCTTCGCGGCGCTCTGTCCAAGCCTCAATGTGCTGGGCAGTGCCATTGAAAGCTTGCACTCCGGAAAAACACAAGACGTCACTGTATTTACCGATGCAATCCAGCAGATCAAGCAACGCCACCTCGCTGCGCACACCACAGCGTCGCTGTCCGGCATCAATTTCAACCAATACATCCATTGCCACATTCGCGGCGCGGGCGGCAAGGCCCAGGGCATGCACCTGCAACGAACTGTCCACACAGACTGTCAGCTTGACGCGCCGCGCAAGGTCGACGGCCATCGCCACCTTCTTTTCGCCGACAAATTCGTTGCTGATCAAAATGTCGGTAATCCCTGCCGCTGCAAAAGGATAGGCTTCGGAAAGCTTCTGGCAGCAAATGCCGGCCGCGCCTGCGTCAAGCTGGGCTCGCGCAATAGCGACCGATTTGTGCGCCTTCGCATGTGGCCGCAGTGCAATGCCATGCTTGCCTGCCAATGTTGCCATACGCTCGATGTTGGCTTCAAAGGCATCGAGATCCAGTAACAGCGCCGGCGTATCGATCTGCGACAGCATGTCGCCAACGGCCGCTTCAGGCTCAAGCACGAACGCTGCGTGCGGCATTGCGTGTCTGCCGTTCATTTCTTCAGTGCGGCAGCAAGCACACGCGCCACATGCATTGCTTCGGCATTCGTGCCATCGTGAATCTGATGGCGACAGCTGGTGCCGTCGGCAACGACCAGCGTATCGGCCTTGCGATTGCGTACCGCCGGCAGCAAGACGAGCTCGGCCATACTCAAGGAAGCCGTGTAATGTTCGGCTTCGTAACCGAAACTCCCGGCCATGCCGCAACACGAGGCTTCTACGGGCGAAACCTTGAGGTCGGGAATCCAGCCCAGCACCTGTTGTACCGGGGTGAACGCGTCCATCGCTTTTTGATGGCAATGGCCGTGGACTAAAGCCTCCGCCTGATCCAGCTTTTGCAAGGACAGATTCAGACGGCCCGCAGCCTGTTCACGCACAAGAAACTCTTCGAAAAGGTAGGCGTTGTCGGCCAGCTTTCTGGCCTCGCGACCCCAGCCGTAGTCAAGGAACTCATCACGAAAAGACAGCAGGCAAGATGGCTCAAGCCCAACGATGGGGACACCGCGCTCGACATAAGGCATCAAACCGTCCAACAAGCGACGCGCCTCCTGTTTCGCCTCGTCAACCAAGCCTGCCGACAAAAAGGTACGGCCACAACACAGCGGACGCTCAGAACCAGAGCTATTGAAATGCACGCGATATCCCGCAGCGCGGAGAACTTCGGCAGCGGCGACGGCATTCTCGGGCTCCATGTAATTGTTAAAAGAATCGATGAAGAGCAAGACCTCTTTGCCACCACGCAATGCACGCGGTGCGCTTTGCAGGAAAGGTCTTGCAAAGCGTGGTAGCGAACGTTGTGGCGCGAAACCGATCAAGCGCTTCAATAGTGGCGATACAACGGGCAGGCGATCCACAATGTTGAGCACGCCACGCAATCGACTCGCCAGCGGCGCATAGCGCGGCATATAGGCAATCAAGCGCTCGCGCAGCGTCGTGCCGTGCTTCTGCGCCCACGCATGGCGCGCTTCGATCTTGAGTTTCGCCATGTCCACGCCGGTCGGGCAATCACGCTTGCAACCTTTGCACGACACACACAAGTCCAGTGTGTCCCTCACTTCCACACTCGCAATCCCGTCATTACCGAGCTGCCCCGAGAGTGCCAAACGCAGTGTGTTGGCCCGTCCACGCGTCAGATGGATTTCGTCTTTGGTAATGCGGTAACTCGGACACATCGTGCCAGCGTCAAACTTGCGGCAATGGCCATTGTTGTTGCACATCTCCACCGCCGCGGCGAGGCCGTTGGTCGGATCGACGCCGGTACCGGGCGCCGTCTCCTCGCCGGTCAGCGGATCGCGGCGCACATCCCACTCCGACCAGTCGAGTGCTGTTGCTAGCGGCTTGATTGCATAGCCCGGCTTGAAACGAAAATTGCTACGGTCGTCCATCTTCGGTGGACGCACGATCTTGTCGGGATTGAAACGATTGTCCGGATCGATCAGTTGCTTGATCTCGGTGAACGCCTTGTTGATGTTCGGGCCGTATTGCCATGCCACCCATTCGCCACGGCACAGGCCATCGCCGTGCTCGCCCGAAAACGCACCCTTGTATTTACGTACCAGTTCTGCCGCCGCTTCGCCGATGCCGCGCATCTTGGCTGCGCCATCGTTACGCATGTCGAGAATTGGCCGCACATGGAGCGTACCAACACTGGCGTGCGCGTACCAGGTGCCTTCGGTGCCGTGCTTGTGAAACACCTCGGTAAGCTGTGCGGTGTACTCGGCCAAATGTTCAAGCGGGACCGCACAATCCTCGACGAAAGACACCGGTTTGCCATTGCCTTTCATGCTCATCATGATGTTGAGGCCGGCCTTGCGTACGTCCCATAGCGCTTTCTGCGCGCGCTCTTCGGACATGTGCACGACGCTCTGTGCCAACCCAAGATCGCTCATCAATTCGTCGAGTTGTTGCAGCGATGCCAGCAATGCGTCGCGGTCGGCGCCGGAAAACTCGACCAGCAAGATGGCGTCCGGTGCGCCGATCAGGGCCTTGTCGATCACCGGCCGGAATGCCGGATTGTTGCGCGACAGGGTAATCATCGTGCTGTCGACCAACTCCACTGCCGTCGGCTTCAGTTTGACGATGTGCTGCGTCATGTCCATCGCCTGATAAAACGTTGGGAAATTCACGACGCCCAGTACGCGATGCGCCGGCAATGGCGAAAGCTTCAACGTGATTTGCCGACTATAGGCCAGCGTGCCTTCGGAGCCCACGAGAAGATGCGCAAGATTGGCTACGCCGTCATCCGTGTAAGCCAGTGGATTCTGGCAGTCGAAGAGATCAATGTTATAGCCGGCGACGCGGCGCAACACCTTTGGCACACGCTCGCGAATCTCGACTTGTTCGCGTAATGCAATGGCACGCACGCCATCGAGAATTCCTGTCATGCGTGGCACTGACGGTAGTCGATGCAGCGACTCGAAACGCCCCTGCGTGCCGTCGGCCAGCACCGCATCGATGCCGAGCACGTTGTGCACCATGTTGCCGTAGGCAATTGAACGCGAGCCGCACGAGTTGTTACCCGTCATGCCGCCGATGGTGCACTGCGCGCCGGTGGAAACATCGACCGGGAACCACAATCCGTAAGGTTTCAGCCATGCATTGAGATGATCAAGCACCATGCCCGGCTCGACCGTGACAGTACGGTGCTCCGGATCAAAGTCGACAACGTTGTTGAGCCACTTGCTGTTGTCGATGACCAGTGCTTCGCCGACAGTCTGCCCGCACTGACTGGTACCGCCACCGCGTGCCAGCACCGGCGCATGATGCTGCCGGGCGATATCGAGCGCCAGCAATACGTCTGACTGGTCGCGCGGAACGACCACGCCAATTGGCATGATTTGATAGATCGAGGCATCCGTCGCATAGCGGCCGCGCCCCGCAGCATCGGCGATCACATCGCCGCGCAACTCTGCCTGCAATGTACGCATGAGCGGCGAGGACGCAATCGTTGCCTTGCGAATGAGATGAACCGGCTTCGGAGCAGTTTGCGCGAATGTCTTCGTCATGATTGTCTGTCTGTTGCTGAACTTGACGCTGAAGGCAGTCCATTTGCTTAGACGAGCCTCAGCGATATCTCCGAAAATCCGTCAATGCGCCCGATTGCACGCCCGCTCCGCCGCGGGAAATGCATGCCGGTATATGTGCCGGTGGTAACTACCGTATCCGGCGTAATCGGAAAACCACGTGCGGCGCAATGGCGTACCAGCCAAGGCAATAGACGGCGCGGATCACCGGCCGGATTGCGTGGTATGTCGGTGGAAATGTGATCCGCATCGAAATCGAACGCCAGGGTCGGCGATACAAAAGGGAAGTCCTGCCGATACGGCACAAACTCACCCACAATCAAGACACCGTGATTCTGCAGATCGGCCAGTTGCGCCAATGGAGGGACACTCGGCCACTCGATGTAACGGCTGCTCACCAGTTCGATCGCCGGTGCCATTGCCACGACTTCCGCAATGATTGAGGCATCGTTGTCTGGCAATGTTTCGGCCGTCATCGTGCGACCGAAACGCACGGCAATTTCAAGCTCCAGTCCGGAATGGGCAAACGCCGATTGCGGCAGATTCACACCGCTTGGCAGCAGGCAACCTTGCGGTATCGGCGCGCAGCGAATCACGGGGTTGTCGGGCGATGGCGATCCCACTTTCCAGCCAAGCACATGCCCGCCGCGTTGCCGGACGATACAGTCCTGTACGGCATACGCTGCCTCAAGCGTTTCGGGAATCAGACCAGCCGGCAATTCACGGCATGCAACGCTTTTTTCGCTGCAGCCGGCCAGTCGGTCGGCGAGCGCTTCAGGTGAAAAAGCGGCAGGGTCAGGATGCGGTTGCGACATGCGTTTTCCCATTGCGCAGACGAGCGCGCAGCTTGCCGAACACAGGTGAGAGCAACAACAGAATGGCCAGCGTCGTAATAGTCCCGCACAAGCCATTGCTCCAGAAAATGGCAAGGCTGCCCTTGCTGGTCAACATGCTTTGCCGGAATGAATCTTCAAGCCGATCACCCAGCACGATAGCCAGCACCAAAGGCGCCAATGGATAGTCAAGCTTCTTGAATGCATAGCCGACGATGCCGAAGATGGCCATGAACCAGATGTCGTCAGTCGAACTCAGCACCGTGTAGGCACCCACCGCACACACCATGAGGATCATCGGCGCGATGATCGAGAAAGGGATCTTCAGGATCGCGGCAAACAACGGCACCGTCGATAGCACAATGATGAGCCCGGCAATGTTGCCGAGATACATGCTCGCGATCAGGCCCCAGACGAAATCCTTTTGCTCGGTAAACAACAACGGCCCCGGCTGCAGGCCCCAGATCATCAGGCCGCCGAGCAACACTGCGGCCGTCGCGGAACCCGGGATGCCGAGCGCAAGCATCGGCAACAGCGCCGAGGTGCCTGCGGCATGCGCGGCTGTTTCCGGTGCAAGCACGCCTTCGGGATTGCCTTTGCCGAAGCTGTCCGGATCCTTAGAGAAACGCTTGGCCAGTCCATAACCCATGAAGCTCGCCGCAACAGCGCCGCCGGGCGTCACCCCCATCCAGCAGCCGACCGCAACCGAACGCAACATGGTCATCCAATAACGTGGCAATTGTGCCCACGTACGCAGCACAACCTTGAGATCGATATCGGCCTTCTTGCCCTTGAATGCCAGACCATCCTCGATGGTGATAAGGATTTCGCTGATGCCGAACAGGCCGATGACAACAACGAGAAAATCAAAGCCACGTAACAGCGTGTTGAAACCAAAGGTCATGCGTAAATCGCCCGACACGGTATCCATGCCAACTTCTGCGAGCAGCAAACCCAGCCCCATGGAAATCATGATCTTCGGCTTCGGCTCCTTGCCAAGCCCGACGAAACTGCATAGCGTCAGGAAAAACACCGCGAAGAATTCCGGTGGCCCAAACTCCAGCGCAAACGCTGCCACCCTGGGCGCCAGAAAAGTGATCAATAACACACCGGCAATCGCGCCGAGAAAAGATCCGGTGAACGCGTTCGTCAATGCCGCACCCGCTTGCCCGTTCTGCGCCATCGGATAACCATCGAAGGTGGTTGCCACCGACCACGCCTCTCCGGGAATGTTGAACAGCACGGACGTGATCGCACCGCCGAACAAGGCACCCCAATAGATACAAGAGAGCAGGATGATGGCCGACGTCGGCGACATGCCAAAAGTAAGCGGCAACAGGATCGCCACACCATTGGGGCCGCCCAGGCCGGGCAGCACACCGACGACGATGCCAAGCAGAATGCCGATCAGCATCAGCCCGGCATTCTGCAGCGTCAGGACGACAGTGAAGCCGTGGAGCAGCGCGTTGAAGTCTTCCATGGCTTTCCTCTCAGTAACCGAACCACGCTTCGAGCGGGCCCTTGGGCAGCGGAACGGCAAACTGCATCTCGAAGATGTAGAACATCGCGACATTGGTAATCACGGCCGTCAGCACCGATTTCCATACCGGATATTTGCCCGCAAACTTCATGAAGCACGCAATGAAAATGGCAGATGCAACGTAGATGCCGAGCCATGGAATCGCCGCCACGTAAATCAGCAGTGGCACCAGCACCTGCATGACACGCCGCAGCTGTTCCCATGTCACGAACAGTTCATCGGAACGTTCGCGAAACGCATTCCAGAAAACGCCGACGCTGCACAAGGCAACGCCAATGGCAATGCGCAAAGGAAAGTAGCCGGCTTGCGGCCCATCATCGCCCCAGCCTGCACCGATCTTCATGTTGTCGAGTGCCAGCACGACAGCCAATACGGTCAGACAGGAGGCAACCACCAACTCGACACTGCGGCGCGTCAAGCCGCCGCCAGCCGGCTGTTCTTGGCTGACGGCGGCATTTTCTTCATGACTTGCGGAACTCATGGCAAGCCCTTATTGCTTGAGGAAACCGGCAGCCTTCATGATTTCCCGATGGCGCTGTTCATCCTTGCCGAGGAAATCAACGTAGGCCTGGCCCGTGAGGAACTCGGGCTTCAGCGCATTTTTCTCGAGGTAGTCCTTCCATTCCGGCGTCGCGATAATCTTCTGGAACAGATCCACATAAAACTTGACCTGCTCGGCCGTCACGCCCGGCGGCATGAAGATGCCGCGCAACATGGTGTATTGCACATCCAACCCTTGCTCCTTGCAGGTCGGAATGTCGTTCCACGACTGCTTGTCGGTGACCTTCTGCTTGTAGGGCAAGCGATTCACATCGAATACACACAACGGCCGCACCTGATTCGCGCGCCATTGCGCGATCGATTCGCTCGGATTGTTGGTGCATGACTCGATGTGATTACCGACCAGTTGCGTGCTGATGTCGCCACCACCCTTGTATGGAATGTAGGTGAACTTCACGCCGGCAGCCTGCTCGACTTTTGCCGTGATGATCTGGTCTTCGCGCTTGGAGCCTTGGCCGCCCATGCGCATCTGTTCAGGCTTGGCCTTGACAGCAGCAATGTATTGCTGACTCGTCATATAGGGCGAAGTGGCATTTACCCACAGCAGGAATTCATCCTGCGCCACCATCGCCACCGGTGTCAGATCGCGCCAGTTGAACGGCACATTGCTCGCGAGCGGCACGGTGAAAATGCCGGTCGAGGCAACGATCAGCTTGTTCGGATTCGACTTGTCGCCCGCCACGTCCATCAGGCCTTCCGCACCCGATGCGCCGGCCTTGTTCTGGATCACGATGGGTTGCTTGATCAGATTGTGCTTGGTGATGATGGCCTGAAAGACACGAGCCATCTGATCCGTCGCCCCACCGGCCGAGAACGGCACAATGACCTCAACAGCCTTGGTCGGCTGCCAGTCAGCCCATGCTGCGGCAGGCATTGCCGCCGAACCAATCAAAAGGGAAAGTGCGAGAAATTTCTTCATGCCAGAACCTCCTCCTGTGTGCCGATGCTGCCGGCCGGGTTTGTCCGGCCGCGTTATCGCAACCGGTGTTTTCGGCATGTCCCACAGCCCACTCATCCACACTGCCATGCCGATGAGTACGCGTCGTCGTGGACGCACGCCTGACTAAAGCTTAAGCGGCTTTTTTCAATACGACCTTCGCAGGGTTGCTTGAGAAATAATCCATTGCGGCTTGCACACCACTCCCAGCGAGCTTGATGCCACTAAGCTTCAGGCCCATTTCAACGCCGGACAGCGTAGCCAGCAAGGTGAGATCGTTACTGTCACCGAGATGGCCGATGCGGAACATGCGTCCCTTCAGCTTGCCCAGCCCCGTACCCAGCGACAGGTCGAATCGTTCGTAGATCTCACGGCGCACGGCATCAGCATCCACGCCCTCCGGCATGATCACACCCGTCAACACCGGCGAATACACCGCCGGGTCAGCACATTGGATCGGCAAACCCCACGCATTGACGGCAGATCGCACACCAGAAGCCCATCGTTCATGGCGCGCAAAAACCTTGTCGAGCCCTTCTTCGGCAATCATGTCGAGCGACTCGGACAAGCCGTAGAGCAGGTTCGTGTTCGGCGTATAGGGCCAGTAACCGTCCTTGTTCATTTCCACGATTTCGTCCCAGGCCCAGAACGAGCGCGGCAATTTGGCGCTTTTCATGGCCTCAAGCGCCCGTGGCGAAAGCGCATTGAAGCTGATGCCCGGCGGCAGCATCAAGCCTTTTTGCGAACCGCTGACGGCGACGTCCACACCCCATTCGTCGTGACGGAAATCTGCACTCGCCAGACCGGAAATCGTGTCGACCATCAGCAAGGCCGGATGTTTTGCTGCATCAATGGCCTTGCGAACCGCAGCGATATCGGATGTCACACCGGTCGACGTTTCGTTATGCACCACACACACGGCCTTGATCTGATGTTGCGTATCTTTGCACAAGCGTTCTTCGATCAACTCCGCCTGCACACCACGACGCCAGCTCGGTGCATGCGGCAGGTGCAAATCCTTGCCCTGCCACGCAACGAACTCGGTGGACAGCCCCAGGCGCGTGGCCATTTTTTGCCACAACGTTGCGAAATGGCCCGTTTCGTACATGAGGATGTGATCGCCCGGACTCATGGTGTTGGCCAGTGCGGCTTCCCACGCACCGGTCCCGGACGCAGGATAGATCACGACGGGGTGGCGGGTTTTAAAAATGTCCTTGATTCCCGCCAGCACCTTCAGGCCCAACGCGCCGAACTCAGGGCCGCGATGATCGATGGTCGGCAGACTCATGGCCCGCAGGACGCGATCCGGCACCGGGCTGGGTCCGGGAATCTGCAGGAAATGGTGGCCTGTGGGATGGAAATCGAGTTTGACCATGGGCTGTTTCCTCTTGTCTGATGTCGCGGCACGCAGGTTCGCAACAGCGTTCAATTGCGACTTTTGAATTTTGAATTCAAAATTACTCTACCAGAATAAAAAATGTGTGTGAATATTTTTTCACTTTAAAATATGTACTTAACAACAAAACATGGCTTCCTCTATAATGGCCTCCATCCGCACACAATCCATTTTGTATGCAAAATTCATCGAAAACCTTGAGTAATCCAGACGAGATTCAGTTCCCGGATACAGACGCACAACCCGCGTTGCCGAAGCTGGAACGCCAGCGCCTGCACGATACGGTGGTCGAGCACATCCGCAACTTCATTGTTGAAGGTGTACTTGCTGCGGGAATGAAACTCAACGAACGCGAGCTGTGCGAGACGCTGGGCATTTCCCGCACACCGCTGCGAGAAGCATTGAAGGTATTGGCGGCCGAAGGACTGATCGACATTGAACCGAATCGTGGCGCCTCAGTGTCAAAGCTGTCCGGTACCGAAATTTGGGAAATGTTCGAGCTGATGAGCGGGCTGGAAGCCTTTTCTGGGGAACTGGCTTGCGAGCGCATCACGCCTGCGGAAATTGCCGTCATCAAATCGCTGCACTACGCGATGTTGGCAAGTCGCGAGAAAAATGATCTCTCGTCCTACTACCGCTACAACCAGGAAATCCATGACCGCATCAACGAGGCTGCGCGCAACACGGCACTGCGCCAAACCTACACCTCGCTCAATCGTCGCCTCAAATCACTGCGTTTCCGTTCCAACTTCAACATCGAAAAATGGGACAAGGCGATTGCCGAACACGAGGAAATGCTGAAGGCACTCGATGCCCGTGACGGCAAACGCCTCTCGGCCATCCTGCGCGGTCATCTCATCGAGAAACGCGACGCCATCATGAAGCGCGAAACCGACGCCGCAAGCTGATTACGCAACAGACCGACAAACAAAAACGCCCGACGAGAATTCAGTCGGGCGTTTTTGTTTGCTGCATTAACCGAGGATGTCCTAGAACGGAATGTCGTCCTCGAAGTCACCCATATTGCTGTTGCCGGCAGGCTTCTTCGGGGCGCTGCCGCTGCCATAAGACGAACTGCCACTTGATGAAGCGTTGCTAGCACCGCCATAGCTGCCACCACCTTCGCGTGGCGAATCACCCATGCCTTCGCGGCGGCCAAGCATTTGCATTTCGGTTGCTTCAATTTCAGTCGTGTAGCGCTCCTGGCCTTCCTTGTCTTGCCACTTGCGGGTACGAATGCGGCCTTCGATATAGACCGGCGTGCCTTTCTTCAGGTATTGACCGGCGATCTCGGCCAGACGGCGATAGAAGACCACGCGATGCCACTCGGTGATTTCCTTCTTTTCGCCGCTGCTCTTGTCTTTCCAGCTTTCCGTAGTGGCCAGGCGGACGTTGCAGACAGCGTCGCCGTTGGGCATGTAACGCGACTCCGGGTCCGCGCCAAGATTGCCGACAAGAATCACTTTGTTGACCGAAGCCATTTCAACTCCCTCGTTGTGTCATGAGTACACGAGCGGTTTCTTCATCCCACCCGCTGATTTTTACTTTCAGGCACGCAACCCCTTCCTCCGGGATCACCATTGCTTCTGTTACGCCAGCCACACCCGACAAGTCCGCCGATAAACGTTGCGCAGCAACAGCATCCAGTGGCTCAACATGGAACAGCAGCGTGCGAACCGCTGGTGGCGTCTGCATCGAAATTGCCAGTAGCAACCACGCAGCCGCAAGACCAGCCGAGAACACGAAGACTGCACCAGAACCGACGTGCTGCGACAGGAAACCGCCGAGCGCCCCCCCCAGAAACAAGCCCAAAAACTGGAAGCTATTGTAAACGCCAATTGCCGTGCCTTTGCTGCCTGCCGGCGCGATCTTCGATACCAAGGATGGCAATGTCGCTTCAAGGAGATTGAAAGCGAGAAAGAACATGAATAATGTCGCCAGCACACCTGCCCAAACATTCACGAACACAGCCAGCAGCAGCAACGACAAAAACAACAGCGCAACGGCGCTGCAAAAAACAGGTTTCATCTTGCCGCGCGTTTCCGCCACGATGATCGCCGGTACTACGGCAGCGAACGAGATGCCGAGAATAGGCAGATACACTTTCCAATGCTCTGCGCCGGGCAAGCCGCCGACATTGACGAGCAGGAAAGGTACGACCACGAACAGGCCGCGCATGGCCGCATGCAGGCTGAAGATGCCGAAGTTAAGGCGTTGCAATTCGACATTCTTCAAGACCACGCCGATCTGGCCTGGAATCGTGCCGGCGTCGGCATGCATTCGGCTGATGGCAGGGGTCGGCACAACGAAGCGCACCACGGCCATGGCGGCAATGGCCAGGACGCCCGTCAACGCAAAAATGCCCGATACGCCGACCCATTGCTGCAATGCCGGGCCCATCACCATCGATGCGCCAAACGTCAAACCAATGCTCATGCCAATCACGGCCATGCTTTTGGAGCGATTTTCCTCGCGCGTCAAATCCGCAATGAGGGCCATCACCGCTGATGAGATTGCCCCTGTACCTTGAATCAAGCGGCCGAGAATGACCCCATAAATACCATCTGCGCCAGCCGCCACAAAGCTGCCCAAGGCAAACATGAACAAGCCGGCATAGATCACACGCTTGCGACCAATACGGTCAGACAGCAAGCCCATGGGGATTTGCAGACACGCCTGAGCCAGGCCGTCGATACCCAGCGCGATGCCGATCAATACAGGCGTCGCCCCGCCGGAAAGGCTTTTGGCATGCAGCGCCAGGACCGGCAGAATGGAAAACATGCCGAACATGCGCAACGCAAATACCAGCGCCAACGCCAGCGTGGTACGCGTTTCGGTGGGAGACATTCTGACGGCGGCAGTAGACATGCCTGTGAGCTGTAAAGAAAAGCCGGTATATTAGCCGGTTCTCCCGCAGCGGTAAGTCGTAGCAAAGTACAGATAGAGAAAATGGACTCGATCAAGATACGCGGTGCGCGCACGCACAATCTCAAGAACGTCAGCCTGGACCTGCCTCGCAACCAGTTGACAGTCATCACCGGTCTGTCAGGCTCAGGCAAGTCATCGCTGGCCTTCGACACGCTCTATGCCGAGGGCCAGCGACGTTACGTTGAATCGCTGTCGGCTTATGCGCGTCAGTTTCTGCAGATGATGGAAAAGCCTGATGTCGACTTGATTGAAGGCTTGTCGCCGGCAATCTCCATCGAACAGAAGGCCACCAGCCACAATCCGCGCTCGACCGTTGGCACCGTCACCGAAATTCACGACTACCTGCGCCTGCTCTACGCCCGCGCCGGTACGCCGCACTGCCCCGATCACGGCCAGCCGCTCGCCGCCATGAGCGTGGCGCAAATGGTCGACCATGTGCTCGCGCTGCCTGAAGACACCAAGCTGATGATCCTCGCGCCGGTCGTCTCCGGCCGAAAGGGTGAGCAACTCGATCTTTTCACCGAGCTTCGTGCACAAGGTTTCGTACGTCTGCGCATCGACGGTGAAGTCCATGAAATCGATGCTTTGCCAAAGCTGACCAAGAGCCAGAAACATAGCGTGGATGTCGTCGTCGATCGCCTCAAAGTGCGTGCCGACCAGCGCCAACGACTCGCGGAATCCCTCGAAACGGCGCTCACGCATGCCGAAGGCCGCGCTATCGCACTCGAAATGGACAGTGGCACGGAACATTTGTTCTCGTCCAAGTTCGCCTGCCCGATCTGCAGTTATTCGCTGCCCGAACTTGAGCCGCGCCTGTTTTCCTTCAATAACCCGATGGGCGCCTGTCCGGAATGCGATGGCCTCGGCCAGATCCAGTTTTTCGATCCGTCACGTGTAGTCGCGTATCCGCACCTTTCCCTCGCTGCCGGTGCAATCAAGGGTTGGGACCGCCGCAATCAGTTTTACTTCCAGATGATCGAGAGCCTGGCGGCACACTACGAATTTGACGTCGGCACGCCATTCGAGGATTTGCCAGCCGTGGCACAGGAGGTCGTACTCAACGGTTCGGGCAAGGAACAAATTCGCTTCGCCTATCTGAACGAGCGCGGTAATCGCGTGACCAAGACGCATACGTTCGAAGGCATTGTGCACAGCCTCGAGCGTCGCTACAAGGAAACCGACTCGATCGCCGTGCGCGAGGAGTTGTCAAAATACCTCAATAACAAGTCGTGTCCGGCCTGTGAAGGCACACGCCTGCGTCGCGAAGCACGTCACGTGCATATCGGCGACAAGAATATTTCCAGCATCAGCCGACTGTCGCTGGCGAACACGCGCGACTTTTTCAATCAGCTCACCCTCGAAGGCAATCGCGCGCAGGTGGCCGACAAAATCGTCAAGGAAATTACCAGTCGACTGTCGTTCCTCATTAACGTCGGCCTCGACTATCTCTCACTTGATCGTTCGGCCGAAACGCTGTCCGGCGGCGAAGCGCAGCGCATTCGCCTTGCTTCGCAGATTGGTTCCGGCCTCACCGGCGTGATGTATGTGCTCGACGAACCGTCCATTGGCCTGCATCAGCGCGACAACACGCGACTGCTCGAAACACTGACGCGCCTGCGCGACCTGGGTAATACCGTCATCGTCGTCGAACATGATCAGGAAGCCATTGAAACGGCCGACTACGTCGTCGATATCGGCCCCGGTGCGGGTGAACACGGCGGCCAGATCATGTCGCACGGCACACCGGCCGAAGTCACCGCCGATCCGAATTCGTTGACGGGCGCTTATCTCTCCGGTCGTCGCAGCATTGCCGTACCGAAAAAGCGCACCAAGGCCGATGCGGAACGCCAGCTGATCATCCACAACGCGCGCGGCAACAACCTCAAGCAGGTGAACATGAGCCTGCCGGTCGGCCTACTGACATGCATCACAGGTGTGTCCGGTTCGGGCAAGTCGACGCTAATCAACGACACGCTGTACGCGGCGGCCGCACGTCACCTCTACGGCTCGTCCGCAGAACCGGCGGCGCACGACGCCATTCTCGGCCTTGAGTATTTCGACAAGGTCATCAACGTCGACCAATCACCGATCGGCCGCACACCACGTTCGAACCCTGCCACTTACACCGGTGTGCTAACGCCGATCCGCGAGCTGTATGCAGGCGTACCGCAAGCGCGCGAACGCGGTTACGGCCCAGGTCGTTTCAGCTTCAACGTGAAAGGCGGGCGTTGCGAAGCGTGCCAGGGCGACGGCATGATCAAGGTCGAAATGCACTTCTTGCCGGATATCTTCGTGCCTTGCGACGTCTGCCATGGCAAACGCTACAACCGTGAAACGCTCGAGATCCGATACAAGGGCAAGACCATTCATGAAGTCTTGCAGATGACCGTTGAGCACGCGCGTGAATTCTTCGACGCAGTTCCCGTCATCGCGAAGAAGCTGCAAACGCTGGTGGATGTCGGTCTGTCCTACATCACGCTCGGCCAGTCAGCGACAACGCTGTCCGGCGGCGAAGCGCAGCGTGTGAAACTGGCCCTCGAGCTGTCGAAGCGCGACACAGGCCGTACGCTCTACATTCTCGACGAGCCGACGACCGGCCTGCATTTCCAGGACATCGAAATGCTGCTCAAAGTACTGCATCGGCTGCGCGACGACGGCAATACCGTGGTCGTCATTGAACACAATCTTGACGTCATCAAGACAGCCGACTGGCTCGTCGATCTTGGCCCTGAAGGTGGCGATGGCGGCGGACGCATCATCGCCACAGGAACGCCCGAAGATGTGGCTGCGAGCACCTTGTCGCATACTGGTCGTTATCTGGCCAAAGTGTTGGCGCAACAGCCGTTGAGCAAGAAAACCCCAAGGAAACAGGTTTGAAGAAACCCGTGCGGATCGTGATGCTCGCAACAATCCGCGCGGGAAAAAGGTTGCGCCCGCGGGCTAAGAGACGAGGTGATTGCCGATGCGTTCCAGCACGGTGACAGGGTCAACCGGCTTGGAAATATAGTCGATTGCACCGAGCGCAAAACCGCGCTTCTCGTCTTCGATTGAGTCCAGCGTCGTAATGAATACCACCGGGATATCCCGCGTCTGCGTGCTTGCCTTCAGCTCGCGACACACCGCATAGCCGTCCATGTCCGGCATCATGATATCGAGCAGAATCAGTGCCGGTGGTGCGTCGGATGTCGCGATGCGCAGGCCGCGCCGACCATTGTTGGCCACTTTGACCTCGTAGTGTTCGCACAATAATTCACTCATCAAGGAAAGATTGTCCGGCGTGTCATCGATGACCAGCACAATGGGTTTCTTTGCTGCACCGAGCGTACCTTCCACCACCATTTCATGCTCCTTTCAATTGCTGGCGATACGTCGCCAGCGCCTCGGCAAGGCAACTTTCCGCCTTGTCGAAATCAAAATTCGTAATGCTTTCGGCAAGTGTTTGTACAGTCCGAGGAAAAATATTCGCGAACACGCTGCGGTTGGCCTCGAACACATGTCCCGCCTTGGGCGAGGATGCTTGCAATAGATTCGCCAATTCCGTGATCAGCGCTTCGATATCCACATCAGCGTGCATGCGTGTTGCAGTACCTGAAGCGGCCGTCGGCTCCTGCGGCAGTTGTGCCAATAACGCATCGATGAATGCACGCAATTGCGTATCCAGCGCAGCAAGATCATCGTGCAAAGCATCGACACTTTCCGAGCGCTTGAGCCGCGACTCAACGTGGGTCGCGGCCTCCTGTATCGTCGTTGCACCAATATTGCCGGCCACGCCTTTAAGCGTATGCATTGCACGCAACGCGGCCTCTTCATCGCCGCCCTGTAAGGCCGTGCGACAGGCATTCACACATTCCCGCTGGCCGATACAGAATTTACGCAGCATGGAAAAATACAAGGACGATTTATTAAGCATGCGTCGCATGCCTAGTGCTACATCGAGCCCCGGCACATCCAGCGCGGGCATTTCAGATGAGGCGTGGCGAGATGTTTTCTCTTCGTGATTCAGATGCTTCGTCGCGCTCTGATCGAACTTCAGCCACTTGCGCAACACCTGCCACAATATTTCCGGCTCGATCGGCTTGGCCACGTGATCATTCATGCCGGCGGCGATGCAGGCAAGGCGGTCTGATGCCATTGCATTTGCTGTCATCGCGACGATAGGCAATCTATCAAGACCTAACAGACCGCGCATGGTGCGTGTGGCCGTGACACCGTCCATCACGGGCATTTGCATGTCCATGAGCACCAGATCGTATTCGCCCGGGCGCGCATTGCGTATTTTCGCCACAGCCTGTGCGCCGTCGGCAACGACCGTCACACGGCAACCCGCCTCTTCAAGCAAGGCGACCGCGACTTCCTGATTGAGCTCGTTATCCTCGGCAAGCAGAATACGCGCACCGCCAAAGTCGACGCTGCCGTAGCTGGCCGTCGATGCTTCATGAACGTCGCGACTTTCCTCTCGCCCTTTACCGAACGTGCGCATGACCGTATCGATCAGCAAGGAAGGATTGACCGGCTTGATCAACACCTGTTCGATGTTTGAAGACTGCGCGCGTTTCATCACTTCCTCGCGTCCGTAGGCGGTGACAAGGATGATGTGCGGCGCCGGTATCAACTGCATTTCGGCAATTCGGCGCACGGTTTCAATCCCATCCATGCCCGGCATCTGCCAATCAAGCATCACCAGCTCATACGGGCGTCCGGCCGCTGCTGCATCATGCACGGATTGCAACGCCTGATCGCCGGAAGCCGCCTCGCCAACGGAAAAGGAATGCGCCGTCATCATGTCGGACAACACACGGCGCGCCGTATCATTGTCATCGACCACGAGCACGCGCCGGCCGCGCAGATCGATATGCGGTACGGGAATCCGATGCTTGCTGCTTTTCTGCAAATGCGCAGTGAACCAGAACGTCGACCCCACACCAATACTGCTTTCGACACCGACATCGCCGCCCATCATATGCGCGAGGCTGCGGCTGATCGCCAAGCCGAGGCCTGTACCACCGTATTTGCGAGTGATCGAGGTGTCGGCCTGCTGAAAACTCTTGAACAGGTTGTCCATCTGCGTCGGCGTCAGGCCGATGCCGGTATCGTGTACCGCGAAATGGAGCATGACGTGCTTTTCATCCTCCGCCTGTTTGCGGATGCGAATATCAACCTCGCCTTTTTCCGTGAACTTGATCGCGTTATTGGCGTAGTTGATGAGAATCTGGCCGATACGCAAGGGATCACCCACAAGATCGTTGGGCACGTCGGCCGCAACGTCGAATACCAGCTCCAGGCCTTTTTCCACGGCCTTTGCTGAAATCAGGTTGGCGACGTTGTCGAGCACGGCCTCGAGCGACATCTCGATCTGCTCGATGGACAGCTTGCCAGCCTCGATCTTCGACTGGTCGAGAATGTCATTGATGATGCCCATCAAATGCTGACCCGATTGCTGGAGCTTGCGCACGTAATCATGCTGACGCTGCGACAGATCGGTCTTCATGATCAGATGCGTCATGCCGATGATGGCATTCATCGGTGTGCGGATTTCATGGCTCATGTTCGCCAGGAATTCCGCCTTGGTCCGCGCCGCATCCTCCGCCACTTGCTTGGCTTGGGCCATTGCCAATTCGGCCGCTTTCTGCTCTGAAATGTCGACAATCGTGCCAACCAGCCCACCGGGGCAGCCATTGCTCAGTCGGAAGCCGGATACGAAATAAAGTGTCTGGTGCAATTTTCCGTCGGCATACAACATGCTCATCTCACGCCGAACCTGGCCCGCGTTGCGGATCGCCTCTTCGTCTTCTCGCTGGTACTGAACGCGATCGGCTTCCGGCAGATAGTCGAGTTCAAGCACGGTCTTGCCGATGAGATCGTTGCGATCCACATCGAACACGGCCTCATACGCCCGGTTGAAACCGAGGAAACGCGTATCGGCATCCTTGTAGAACACCGGGTACGGCATTGTGTCGATCAACACCTGTTGCAAATGCAGGCTCTCACGGAGCTGCAGATCGAGGCGCTTGCGTTCGCTCACATCGTTACAGATACCGACACGTCCGATGAGCTCACCATCACTTCCAAACACCGGCGTAATGGTCGCGCTCATCCAGTATGTAGATCCATCTTTCCGGTGCGCCTGGAACTCGCCGCGCAGGCTCTCACCACGCTGCATCGCCGCTTCCAGTTCGGCGCCGAATGTTTGGCGCGTCTCCTCTCCCATGAGAACGAGCAACGGCAGGCCAAGCAACGCCTCACCCACATAGCCGCTGCCGCGCTGGAAGCTCGAGTTGCCCCACTGGATATGGCCCGTCGCATTCATCACCACAATACCGGCCGTACTCGATTCGAGCGCTGCACCGAGCATGGCAAAACGTTCCCGCGCTTCTCGGCCGTGTTCACGCATGCGTACCATTGCCAGCAAAAGCATGCTGGACAGCACAACCGCACAGAAGGCGATCGCACCGATCGTCAGGCGAAATCCCGGGACAAACCAGTCGCTCGTGTCATACAGCCCGATCAAGCGCCAGCTCCCGGTCGGATCGCCCCAATCCACGGAACTAACGGCCACGGCATTGCGCGTCCCTCGCCATTCGGCATAGTCTGCATCGGGATCAAGCGGCAATTGCACCGGCGTCTTTTTTTCGAAGACATTCCCGAATTGGCGTACCTTCTGAATTGCTGCCAAACGTTCCGGCGTGATCTCGCCAATCACAGAAAACACCAGCTTCGGGTCCTTGGCAGCAAATACCACACCTTGCGGCGACACCAGCATGACCTGTCCGCCCACCGAATGAAGCAATCCATCGATTGCATCCACGGGCATCTTGATCACGGCTGTACCAACGATTTTTTGTGTCGCCCGCGTGCCGGTATACAGCGGCGCGGCATAAAACAAGCCACGATTGCCAGTGGGCATGCCAACCGCCGCATAGATGGCCGGTATGCCCTGCATTGCACGCTGGAAATAAGGCCGATAGCCGGCGTTCGTACCCGTGATCGTGGCGCTTTCGGTTTCGTCGGCCACGACAATACCGTCACGATTGAGCAGCCATACGGCTTCGGCATTCAGATATTCGCGTACAGGCCTCAATTGCGCCAACACATGCGGATCATCACGCAAGTGAGGGTCTGCCACTTTTGCAGCAAGCGTTTCCTGCAAACCCAAGGTAATGGCCATGCCCATGACTTGGTTGCTGGACATTTCGGCGGAAAGGCGGGTGGCAACATCCGACACTTGCGTGACGAATTGATCGCGTTCGTGAGTAAAAATCACCTCACCGGTCCACTTGACTACCGCCCATGCACATAATGCGGCGAGCAAAAGCGTCACCGCGCCGGGACGGCAGCGACGAATGCTTTCAATCAACGGATGGTTGTCGACGACGGTGCCTGGCGTACCGACGCCATCGCCGAACAGGTGTGTATTGCGCGAATCGGGATTGCTATCCATCAACGAACGCCCCCTGTCACTGTCGCCTCATTGTGCACTGATCACCGGTTTTCCGGCGCAATGTCAGCGCGCTGTTTTTTCAGCAGCTTCTACACGGTTACGGCCGTTCGCCTTGGCAACATAAAGCGCGGCATCAGCCTTGGCCAGCAAGCCGTCCACTGTTGGATCATCCCCCGGATATTCAGCCACACCGAAACTCGCGGTGCAGTAAATCGCCTGTTCACCGACCAGATTGTGCCCGAAGGATTGGCGTACGCGCTCCATGGCTTGCACAGCTTCGTCGAGTGGTGTGTCCGGCATGAGAATAGCGAATTCCTCGCCACCTATACGTGCGACAAGATCCACCTCGCGCATCGATTCAACCAGCAATAGCGCGCGATTCACCAACACCCGATCCCCGGCAGCGTGACCATAGCTGTCGTTGATGGTTTTGAAATGATCGAGGTCCAGCAGCGCCATCGAAAAGCTCGTGCCGTAGCGTTGCGCGCGCAGCACTTCCTGTTCAGCGGCCAGCATGAATGCGCGGCGATTGGGCAAGCTGGTCAGCATGTCGGTCCGGGCAAGGACTTCTGCCGCCTCCTTGCGTTGCCGCAATTCTTCCGTCGCTTGCGAGATTTTTTCCTGCAATTCGGACTGCACCAGTGTCACTCGTTCCGCCATGGCATTGATATCGTTGCCGAGCACCTCGAGCGTATGCCTGCCGTCGTCGATGACGCGTGCCGTCAATTCGCCACGGCCAATACGATCGACCACATCGGCAATATGCGCCAGCGGCTCGGTAATGCCGCGAGCCATGCGCAAGGCCAGCCACACGCCGAGCGCCAATCCACCGATGGCAATGTCGAAACCGATCAGAATCTGGGTATTGCGCGTCTCGATCAATCGCGCACGCGACACCTCCAACACGACATAGCCGGAAATGTGCGAGCCGGTATTTACATCGCCTGCACCGTAAAGATCGTCGATGGGCAACACGGTACGATTGATCGGCATCACCAGAACGAAACGGTCTGACAGCTCGGTGAGTGATTCACGCACGCCAGGCGTAGCCACCGAATGACTGTTGTCGCCTGCGCGTGCCAGCACCTGGCCGTGCTCGCCGAAAATAGTGACACCGAGAATATCCGGGTCGTCCTTCTGTGCCGCTTCAGCCAGGGCCCGCAGCGCATCCCTGCCGCCGGAGAAGATGCCGTACTCAGCCGCTGTACCGATCTGGCGCGCAAGCGAACGCTCGCGATCCTTCAGCGCATTCTCGACCTCGCCAGAGTTCCAGCCAACATAGATACACGCCAGCAGCAGCGCGACCAACGTGGCCGGTAGCAACGCCAACATCATCATGCGATTACGGAAGCCGGCGTCCTTTATGGACATATCATCTCTCCCCCTTGCCAGCCAAGGGATTGGCGCAGTTCGTCAAGTCGATAGTCTGGCAATGCACCGATTTTATCGGGGCAATGCTGACGAAATCTTGCTGATCCCTTGAATACATTCATGGCACTTACCTGCCCTGCAATTGAATGGTCAGCGCATCAGCGCTGAGACGGAAGCCGAGCGAGCGGGCCACATTGATATTCACACCGACGGAGAAATCCGTCGGACTCTGCACCGATACACTGCTGCCGGTTGGGTTGCCAACGAGCAAACCGTGCACGATGCGTGCGGTCTGCGTGCCGATCTGTGTGGGCGTCGAATACAAGGCCAGCATTGCGCCTGCGCGCACATAGGCAGGCGAGTAGCCGATCAATGGAATTTTCTGGCGATAGGACGCCAACAAAATGTTCTGGATCGAAGCGCTGTTGTAAATCGTTGCATCAGGTACGGCGAGCAGCATGTCGTTTTCGTCCAGCACGCGCTGCAATACCGGATACAAGGCATCTTCCCCGCCGTTCACACGATAGACGTTCAATTGCAGGCCTTGATCCGCAGCCGCTTTTTCGAGTCCGGCCTGATATTGCGCAGACTCTGTACCGATCAGGATGCCGATCCGGCTCAGGGTTGGAAACGCATAACGCAACAAGGCCATCTGCCGCCCCGGCGGCTGGTCGAGCACAACAGCGATGAGTGGCTGTGCAATGCGTTTGCGCTGCGCTTCAAATGCGCTGCTAGGGATCGTGGTCGCAATCACGGGGACACGCCCCAGACGACCGCCGGCCGAAGCATCTGCAAGCCCCGTCAATGCCGGCGTGCCGATACTGACGACCAGTTTCACCTGGGGTGGCAATACCTGTTGCGTCACATCCGCCCACGGCTTGATGATGGCGTCAACGGTTGGGTCACTCTGCTGCAACTGATCACGCACAGTCTCGGCAACGGTTGCGTAATCAGGACTCCCGGCACTCACGGCAATCCAGACCGTCTCGGCATGGCCGGCCACCGCATGGCCGGCAAGCATCAATGCAAGCAGAAGAGCGCGCAGGCGCATCTCAATGCTTCACTTCCTGGCGCAACAGAGCAGCGTCCTTCTTGATAAAAAATGCAACATCTGTCTCGGCGAATTTCATTTGTACATTGTATCCCGCGAGACAACGTTCGCCGACGCGCTCAATATTCCGTTCTCAGTGTGAGGAAGACACGGCGCTGAGCGACCGGAACAATCGGATGACCGCTGCCCGGATTTAGGGGGTCCAGCGGGCTCGGAACCAGATATTGGTACTGACCTCCATCGATGTTCTGTGCGGTCAGCGCCACTTCGTTGCGGGTCGACCCGATCGTGAAGCGTTTTGACCAGCGAGTACTCAGGATTCCGTAACCAGGAATCGTATCGGCCTGTCGCGCCCAAGTCATCGACCCCGTATGCGAATACATCAGCGAAGACGACCACTCGCGCGGCCAATCCTGAAACCATGCAAGCGAATACAGCACGCGCGGGGTTTCGAGGGCGAGCGTCTGCCAATATTGATCAGACGTCACCCGCGTATATGATTGGGCTGCCATCAAGCGGGTTCCCTCGCGTGGGCGCCAGTTCATCTGGTACTCGACACCACGTGTATCTGCACTCGCCTGATTAACGAAGTCCGAACGGTTGAGCGGACTAGTCGCACCTGGCATATCCACGCGACGCAGCAGGCCTGTCATTTGTTCGTAGTAACCGCGCACGTCGATCGTCAAACCGATCTCGCGAAAATCGCCGAGCCAGCCAACTTCACGCGTATAAATATGTTCCGGCCCGGCATTACCTGTTGCCAGGGTATCCCACCGCAGAATTGGAACAAAGCTCGCAGTCGCCGGATCCGGATTGCGAATCGGATTGTTGCCGTAGATCGCAAGCAATGGCGGCGTATCGTTGGCACGCGTCATGCCAATGCGAAATGTGTGTTCCGGCAGTGGTTGCCAGTTGAACATCACACGCGGCGCGAAGTTGGTACCGATCACGCTGTCCTTTTCAATCAGGCCGCCGGCATTCAGCAACAGCTTGGGTACGATGCGCCATTCAAGGTTGCCAAACACGCGTGTCTGCGTCTGCGAGAACGTCTGGTCGGTATTGAACATGGCTGGCGACCTCGCATCCTCGCCTCGCCAGCTCACACCCCACACGGTGCGCACGGTGTCGAGCGGTTTCAGCGTATGGCTGAACTCGAACTCAGTACGCTGCGCGGTACCGCTCGTGTTGAGCGCGATCGGATTCTGGACATTGAATGGAAACGGTGGCGAGATGGCGTAGCCGTTCACATACTGCAGGCTCTGGAAAACTTCGCTGTCAAAGTTGGCCGACAGGCTGATGGATTCGGTGGATGAAAGCTGGCGATTCCATCGCGCCAGCGCGTAACCGTTATTCGTGATCGCCGTGACTGTCGGGTTCAACAAGGTGCCGTCGCCATCATCGGCACGCTGACGAGAGCCCCCCAGCTCAAGCTGTAAATCGTCCTGCGGACTGAGACGCAGATCACCGCGCAGATGCATCTGGCTGAGCTCGGTGTTGTCCTGAATCGTGCCGCTTTGCGGGAAATAGGACGGATAGACGCGTCGCATATCATCGCCCTGATCGAAGCGTCGGGCTGCAGTGATTCGCCAGTTTGTGTCGTCTGTACCCCAGCCGTAACGCAAGGTCTGATCGCTGATGCCATCGTTGCCAATATTGGTCGAAATCAGCGTGCCGCGCGTGTCGGCGGCATTCTTGGTCACGATGTTGATCACGCCGAGAAAGGCATTCGAACCGAATGCAGCGGAGTTCGAACCGCGCAGCACTTCGATGCGATCGACATCTTCCAGTATCACATCGGCCATACCGCGATGGGTGTCGCCGAACATCAGCGAGGAATACACAGAGCGCCCGTCGATAAACACCTGCAGGCGGGCGCCGTAATTGTCCATCTGCGCGTGATACGCGACGATAGGATTGGCACCATTCCAAGCCGATACCATGAAGCCTGGCACGAAGCGCAACAGCTCATCAATGGTGCGCGCACCCGAGCGACGAATCATGTCGCGGTCGATCACGGTCACTGCCGCCGGCGTATCCGCCTGCGATTGTGCCAAGCGAGTCACCGACAACACGACCGGCAGATCGCCGACATAACCGTCTTCGGTCAAGGCATTGGATGTGGTTTCAGCCGGTGCCGATCCGGCAAAAATGCACATAGCCAAAGCCGCGCTGTATCGACCCTTGTTGTTTCTCTTTGTTTTTCTTGCGCCCATGCCCCCACAACCCGCCAGAAAACTGAAATAAATGATTGGCAGATTCTAGCAGTGGCAAAGAGGTGTTTCTCTGCTGTAACAGCAGGAAATGAAAACAACAACGAAAATCGTGCAGAAAAAATACGGGATATCGAACAGGTGGTCGTTCAAGCGCGACTGTTGAGCAGTTGCATGGCTGCAGCAAAATCCGCCTGCTGCAGCTTCGGCCATGCAAGCAAAGCACGATCGAGTGCAGTGTCGATCTGCACCTGCTCCTCTCGCCGCGGCGGCTTCAGCACGAAATTCACCACTTCATTGCGGTCGCCGGGATGTCCGATGCCAACCCGCAGGCGCCAGTAATCCGGACTGCCAAGATGCGACGTGATGTCCTTGAGACCGTTATGTCCGCCAGAACCGCCACCGAACTTGAGGCGTAACTGACCAGGTGGAATATCCAGCTCATCATGCACGACCAGAATTTCTGCCGGTGCGATCTTGTGGAATTGCGCCAGCGCTCGCACAGCAAGGCCTGAACGATTCATGAAGGTCTGCGGCAAAAGTATCCAGATGCCCTGCGCGCGCGCATTGCCGGCAATGCCGTGAAAGCGGTTTTCGTGATTGAGCGGCACCGAAAACTCGCGCGCGAGACGCTCACAAAACCAAAACCCGGCGTTGTGCCGGGTTTTGGTGTATTCGGCCCCGGGGTTACCGAGGCCGACGATCAGACGCAGAGTTTGCGTCATCAATACTGCTTACTTCTTGTCGCCAGCAGCCGGTGCAGCAGCGGCAGCGACAGCGACATCGGCAGCAGCGGCTTCGTCAGCCACGGCACCGCGAGGGATCGCGACGGAAGCGATAACCGGATCTTCACCCTTGTGCAGGCGCAGTTCAACGCCGTTCGGCAGCTTGAGTTGCGAAGCGTGGATGGCATGACCGACGTCGAGGTCCTTCAGGTCGACTTCGATGAACTCAGGCAGGTTGCCCGGCAGGCTGGCAACGTCGATTTCGGTCATGACGTGCGAAACGATGCCGGCGTGCAGCTTGACGCCCGGAGCGATGTCGGCGTTCTTGAAGTGGAACGGAACCTTGGTGTGGATCTTGTGGGTGGCATCGACGCGTTGCAGGTCGATGTGCAGCACCAGTTGGCGGAAGGGGTGACGCTGCACGTCGCGCAGGATCACGGTTTCCTTGGCACCTTCCAGGTTCATCGTCAGCACGGACGAATGGAAAGCTTCCTGACGCAGCAGGTGATACAGCTCGTTGTGGTCGAACTCGACCGACAGCGGGGCCTTGTCACCACCATACACGACGCCGGGGAAACGGCCAGTGTTGCGCAGGCGGCGGCTCGCTCCGGTGCCCTGAACGCTACGCTTGGTTGCGTTGAACTCGATAGACATTTTTACTACTCCATTTAAAACCCGCTCCGCGACCAGAGTGGGGATTGAAAACCCTGCTCAATCCATGAACAGGGAAGAAACTGAAGACTCCGTACTGATGCGGACGATGGTCTCGGCCAACAGCTCGGCAATCGAAATCTGACGAATCTTGCCTGTCGCCTTGGCATCCTCACGCAACGGGATCGTGTCGGTGACAACCAGCTCATCCAGCACGGACTCCTTGACGCGCTCAGCCGCCGGGCCAGACAGCACGGCATGCGTACAGTAGGCCAGCACCTTCTCCGCGCCATGATCCTTCAACGCCTGCGCGGCCTTGCACAAGGTACCAGCAGTGTCGACCATGTCATCCATGATCACGCAGGTACGGCCAGCAACATCACCGATGATATTCATCACTTCCGACACATTTGCCTTCGGACGGCGCTTGTCGATGATGGCGAGATCCGATTCGAGGCGCTTTGCCAGCGCACGGGCGCGCACTACACCACCGACGTCAGGTGACACCACCAGTAGATTCTCGTAACGCTGCTTCCAGATATCGCCCAGCAGGATCGGCGTCGCATAAACGTTGTCCACTGGGATATCGAAGAAACCTTGAATCTGATCGGCATGCAGATCAACCGTCAGCACGCGATCCACACCCGCGGCTTGCAGCATGTTGGCCACAACCTTGGCCGTGATCGCGACACGCGCCGAGCGCGGGCGGCGATCCTGGCGTGCATAGCCGAAATAAGGAATGGCGGCGGTAATCCGGCCGGCCGAAGCCCGTTTCAGCGCATCTGCAAGCACCATGACCTCCATCAGGCTGTCATTGGTCGGCATGCAGGTCGATTGCAGGATGAACACATCGCGACCACGCACATGTTCAAGTACTTCAACGTTCACCTCGCCGTCGGAAAAACGACCAACGGTTGCGCGGCCAAGCGAAATATTCAATCGCTTGACAACATCGGACGCCAGTTTTGGATTGGCGTTGCCGGTGAAGACCATCAGGCTGTCGTAGGCCATAGCACGTCTCGACGGTGAGGGAAGATAGAAAAAGCAAAAGCGGACAGGCTGTTAAAACGCCTGCCCGCATTGAATTCTTGGCTGGGGAGGAAGGATTCGAACCTTCGCATGCCGGAATCAAAATCCGGTGCCTTAACCAGCTTGGCGACTCCCCAACTTCTAGCGCCACCCCAGAAGGGCACCGCCGAAAGGACGCGCATTATGGGATACAAATCCTGTTTGGTCAAGAAAGAATCCAGGAAAAAAGTTCGCTCAGCGGGTGTTCCGTCAGCCCGTACGCAACGAAATTACGTACATCCACTGGCAACTCCGTCTGTGCCGCCCGCGCATCGGCCTCGTTGGCAAACGCAACAAAAACACAGGCGCCGGAACCACTCATGCGCGGCGCACCATACGGCCGCAGCAGATCCAGATACGCGCCGACCTGAGGGTAAAGCCCTACAGCCACCGGCTCAAGATCGTTACCACCCATACCTGGGTGCCAATCCGAGGGGGCAATGACAGGCGTATCACGTCGCAACTCAGGGGCACCAAAAATCGCCTGGGTCGGCACGCCAACGGGCGGAATCAAGACCAGATACCAGGCCTCGGGCAGCACAACGTCGGTAAACGCTTCGCCTACCCCCTCCGCAAATGCCGCATGCCCGTGCACAAAAATCGGCACATCGGCACCAAGCTGCAGGCCCAACATCTCCAGCTCATGGCGCGACAAACCGGCTTGCCACAGATGATTCAATGCCAGCAATGTAGTCGCGGCATCGGAGCTGCCGCCGCCAAGACCACCACCCATGGGCAGGCGTTTTTCCAGGCGAATGCTCGCCCCCAGCTTTACGCCCGTCCTTGCCTGCAGGAGGCGTGCGGCACGTACCGTCAGGTCGCTGTCTGCTGGCACACCGGGCAGAGGATTATCGAGTATGACCTGCCCGTCTTCGCGCACATCGAAATACAACGTGTCACCGTAATCGAGAAAGCCGAATACGGTTTGCAGGAGATGGTAGCCATCGGCACGACGTCCGACGACATGAAGAAAGTGGTTGATCTTCGCGGGCGCAGGCCAGGCTTTCATGGCTTTGGTTCCCCGCTCGCCGGATTGCTGTCAGTCCACGTATCGATGCGCAGACGGGCGCTCACGCTTGCATCGGATCGCTCAAGCGAAATGAGCAGCGGACGCCCATCCTCGCTCCAGCGCAGCCATTCGACCGTCCATGTTGGCAATACCAGACGCACAGGTCGTTTCTGTTCATCCAACTGCGCGTCCGGTGCAATACCGCGCATCCAGTCGGGCAATTGTGCCAAGGGCAAATCCACACCGAAGAGGCGGCCGGCTAAATCGTCGAGGGTGGGTGCAACGTAACGCTTACCGTCTGCCATCTGCAAAACGGCACCACTCTGGTCGCGCCGCAACTCGGCGACCCCTTGACCAGTCGGTGCGGACAACGTCAGGTCATCTGAATCCAACGCATGCTGCCAGGACAACGTGGCGTAGTACGGCGTGTCCTGCTGGCGCACCGAAATGCGCCCAGACAGATTGAATGGCGCATCCGCCAGCGCAAGACCCGACAGCAGCAGACTGAATGCGAAGACAGCGAGACGCTTCATGCTCGATGGACAGCAGATACAAAGAAACTACAAGGGAACTACGCCGATCAAGGCGTCATGAAGCGCTTGATCGTATCGGACAAGGCTGCATTGCCCGGATAGTTGCGCGCCGCGTCCGTCAACACATTGCGCGCATCGTCCTGACGACCGAGCGACCACAACACTTCGCCAATATGTGCAGCAATTTCCGGATCGGGGCGCCCCTTGTAGGCGCGTTGTAACAGATCCAGTGCAGCCTGTTTCTCGCCTTTCCTGAACAGCACCCAGCCCTTGCTGTCGAGGATGAAGGGATCGTCCGGACGCATCTCCAGCGCCTTGTCGATCAACGACTGCGCCTCGTCGAGTCGAACACCGCGATCCGCCAGCGAGTAACCCCATGCGTTGTACGCCTGTGCCGAATCCGGCTTCATGGCGATGAGCTTCTGCCACAAACGCTCAGAGAGATCGAATTTCTTCAGGTAGTCGGCATCCAGCGCAGCTTCGTAGAGCAGATCAGGATCATTGGGGCGAGTCGCCAGGGCCTTGTCGAGCATTGCGTAAGCCGCATCGTAGCGCTGGGCTTCACGCAGGATCGTGGCCTCGGTCAGTACCAGTTGAACCCGATCATCGTCGGTCGTCGCCTGTACTTTGTGCAACATGGCAATTGCGCCATCGACATTGCCGGCACGTGCAGTCAATTGCGCCGCGCGCGCCTGTGCATCAAGATATTGAGGGCCGGACGTAACGCCTGCATACCAAGTTGCGGCAGCCTGATCGTCTTTCTTATCCTCCGCAATCTGGCCGAGATAAACGCGGACAAGGTTGCTCTGCGGATAATTCATGTCGATCAGTCGCTTGAACTGGCTCTCCGCCGTGGCGTAATCGCCATTCTGCGTGGACAGTAGACCCACCGCATAGATAACGTCAGGATTGTCCGGTTGCTGTGACTGCAGTATCTTGAATTGCACCAGCGCATCATCGAACCGATGCGCTCCGACCAGTGCACGCGCCAATCCAAGACGCGCATCGGCCGCCTGCGGATATTTATTCACAAAAGGTTGCAGCACGACGACCACATCCTCGGGCTTGCTTTCAACAAGCATGGCCTTGAACAGGATCGCGAGCTCCCAATCTGGTTGCGCAGACAAGACAGCGTCGATTTCAGTCCCGGCCTTCGCCATGTCCTTGGCGTTGTATGCAGATTGCGCGCGTGCGAAATGGGCTTCCGGTAATTGCAGGTACGGCTCGGTCGCTTCAATCACGAGCTTATTGACGGCTGCCTTGTCGGGAATACGTACGAGCAGGCGATTGAGTCGCATCAAATCACCCGGCAGATTTTCCTTGGTGTCGAGTGCCAGTGAATTCGCCAGGTGTGCACGCACATCATCCAACTGACCGAACGCAGCCGCTAACGACACCATCATCTGCTGCGCAGGTGCTGACTCCGGCTCCGCTGCCACCCAGATGCGTGTTGCCACCAGTGCCGCATCGTATTGACGCGCTTCTATTGCAGCCTCGGCGGCGAGGCGAGCGATTTCCGGGTCGTGCGTCGATTGCGCCATTTGTACCAAAGCCGCCGCCGCCAAAGGCATCTGCCCGCGCTGAGCCGCAACCTCCCCCAGCATGAACTGGTAAAACTGCTGTGCAGTCAGGCCGCTGTCAGTTCGCGACGCATTCGAAGACGACTGGTCTGCGGCAGACGTATTGCCTTGCGGTTGTGGCGTCGTGACATTCTGGTTTCCGGCATCGTCGGCCACTGCACTCAGAGAAAATCCGAGCAGCAGCACAGCGAGCAGAGAAGACATTCGGAGCAGGCAGGAACGCGATTTCATGTAAGGAGCGATGGCCGGTGAATTTGGTCTTTAGAATGCGGGCATGGTAGCAGGTTCACGCTACATCTCTTTCGACCCGATTTACGATCATGCCCGAACTGCCAGAAGTCGAAATCACGCGCCTCGGCATTGCGCCCAGCCTTACCGGCCAGCGCGTTACCAACGTGATTGCACGCGTACCGAAGTTACGTTACCCGATTCCCCGGGAACTGCCGACATTGTTGTGTGACAGGGTGTTGCTGTCGATTACGCGGCGCGCCAAATACCTGTTACTCGACTTCGGTAATGGCCGCTTGCTGCTGCATCTGGGCATGAGCGGCAGCTTGCGTCTATTGCCGGCAAACACGATCCCGGAAAAGCACAGCCATCTCGATCTCGTCTTTGGCGATACTGCGCTGCGGCTGCGCGACCCTCGCCGCTTCGGTGCGGCGCTGTGGTTGCCCGCGGACGAAAGCCATCCGCTCCTCGACGTACTCGGACCGGAACCGCTCTCGGAAATATTCACCGCGCACTGGCTGCATGAAGCATTGAAGAAACGCGGTACTGCCATCAAGCCAACGCTCATGGACGGGCATCTTGTGGTCGGCATCGGCAACATTTACGCGTCGGAAAGTCTTTTTCGCGCGCGTATCAGTCCAAAGACTGTAGCCAACCGCATCTCGCTCGCTCGCCTCGAAACACTGGTACCGGAAATCAAGGCGACGCTCAACGCATCCATTGCCAAGGGCGGCAGTACGCTACGCGACTTCATTCACTCGGATGGTGGATCCGGCTATTTTCAGCAGGAATATTTCGTCTATGGTCGCGATGGTGAACCCTGCCGCGTATGCGGCACGGTCATCAAACGCCTGGTGCAAGGACAGCGTGCAACCTTCTATTGCCCAAGCTGCCAGAAGTGAGAATCTCCCTAGCCCACTTCCCTAGGAAGAAGGCAACGGGTTTTCGCAAGCAACGATCGGTGTCTTGCCGAATCAGTTCGTAGTCAATTTGACGTACTTTTCCATCAGCGCGTCCTTGCTTTCAACGCGATCAGGATCGTTCGGGATGCAATCCACCGGACAGACTTCGCGACATTGTGGCGTATCGAAATGCCCCACGCACTCAGTGCATTTGTTCGGGTCGATCTGATAGATTTCTTCGCCCTGGAAAATCGCGGCGTTCGGACATTCGGGTTCACACACGTCGCAGTTGATGCATTCGTCGGTAATCATCAAGGACATGGCATCACTCCTTACGTGCCCGGATCTTATCGATCAGGCGCTGCGCAACGTACGGACTGACGAATTTTTCGACCGGACCGCCGAGCACAGCAATTTCACGCACCATGGTCGCCGAGATGAACAAGTACTGCTCGCCCGGCGTCAGAAATACGGTCTCGACTTCGGGATACAGATTGCGGTTCATGCCGGCCATCTGAAATTCGTATTCGAAGTCCGACACCGCGCGTAAGCCGCGCAAAATCACATGCGCATCGTTCTGCTGCATGAACTCCATGAGCAGGCAACTGAACCCTTGAATCTGCACATTGGGCAAATCACCAAGCACGTGACGCGCCATCTCGACACGCTCATCGAGGGTAAAGAAAGGCCGCTTGCTCGAGCTCTCGGCAATACCGACAATGACGCGCCCAAACAGCTTGGCCGCGCGGCGCACGAGGTCCTCGTGACCCTTGGTCATCGGATCGAAAGTCCCCGGATAAACGGCGGTGTTTTTGCTCATGGTCGTAATCAGTCTGAGGGTTCCAGTAAATGGAAGTGCACTTGGCCGGCCGTGCCACGCTTCACCGTGCGCCATGCGCCGAGTGACTCGACAGGCTGTTCGGCTTCGACGTAAAGATACGCATCGGGCGTCGTCCATTGCGGCAACAGCGGTTCGACCTTATCCAACCAGCCCTTGTGATAGGGCGGGTCCAGAAAAACCAGATCGAAACGCTCCGCGGACGTGAATTTTAGCGCATCACCGCCGGCCACTCGTACTTGCGGAAGTTGCAACTCGCTGAGATGGGCCTTGAGTTTTTGCAAAGCAAGTGCATCGCACTCGACCATCGTCACCTGCTCGGCGCCACGCGATGCGGCTTCGAAACCCAGGATGCCGCTACCAGCAAAAAGATCAAGGCAGCGCCAGCCACTCAGATCCTGTCCCAGCCAATTGAACAGCGTTTCACGCACACGATCCGGTGTGGGTCGCAGGCCGCCGACATCGGCGACCTGGATCATTCTGCTGCGGTGCGTGCCGCCGGTAATGCGAATCCGGCTCACTGCTTATCTCCGCTAGGGGTCATGAAATGACGAACTGTAGTCACCCGTTTCTCAGGGAAAGAGGGCGGGGGGAAAGCACTCACTTGTCCGTTTCACCCACGACAACCGTGACGAGCTGATCCGCCTTGACATGGTTCGCCAACGCAGCACGCACTTGCGCAGTCGTCACCGCATTGATAATGCGCGGAAACTGATCGAGATAATCCAGCGGCAACCCGTAAAAACCGATGGCCGACAGATAACCGAGCAGCTTGGCATTGTTGTCGGTACGCAAAGGAAGGCTGTCGATATAGAAGCGCTTTGCAGCGGCGAGCTCGGCCTCGGTCGGACCGGTTTGCAGATACGTGTCGAGCACCTTGCGCGTCAGGTCGAGCGCATCTTCGGCGCGTTCGCGACGCGTCTGCAAGCCGATCTGGAACGGGCCTTCGAGCTTCGCCGGCAGGAAATAGGAATGCACGTCATAGGCATAGCCTTTCTTCTCGCGCACTTCCTGCATCAAGTGCGACACAAAACCGCCACCGCCCAGCGTGTAATTGCCCAGCAACAAGGCGTAGTAGTCAGGATCGGTACGCGATACAGCGGGCATACCGATGGCAATGTGCGCCTGCGTTGCGGGCAACGGAATCCGCAATGTCTGCGCATGCGACGGTTGCACCGGCGGCAAAGCCGGCAACGCCGCGCTTGATGGCAACGCAGCAGCAATACGCTCGGCAAATTGTTCGGCCTCTGCGCGTGAAATCGCCCCGATGAGCGAAATCACGGCACCGTTTGAGGTGTAGTTGTTGCGATAAAAGGTCAGAAGATCGTCGCGCGAGATCGCGCCCACACTCACGGCAGATGCGGTGTAGCCATACGGATGATCCCCGTAGATCGCAGCTGAAAATTGTTTTACCAAGACAGGGCCGGGGCGCGTGTTGGCGTCCTGCAATGCGGCGATGGTGCGCGACTTTTCGCGGGCAAGGATATCTGCCGGAAACACCGGCGACGACAGCAGACGACACAACAAATCAAGGCTGCCATCACGCTGGATCGGATCGCTCAAGGTGCGCAAAGTGATGCTGCTGCGATCGCCATCGACACCGCCGCCAAACTGCAAGCCGAGATCGACAACACGATCGGCGATTTGCTCCTCGTTCATTGCGGGTTCGCTGCCACCTGCTGATATGCCGCCGTCGAGCATGCCGCGCGTCAACGAAGCCAGGCCGATCTTACCTTGCGGGTCGCGCGCAGCGCCGGCAGGAATATCGACCTGTACATCCAGGATAGGCAAGTCCGGGTTGGCAATGAAATACACCCGTGCGCCGGTCGTCGTCGTCCAGTGGTCAATCTTCACGCCAGCCCACGCCACACTGGCAAGGCAACTGGCGAAAACGCCGACAGACAGCGCCAGGAATCGGTTCATCTTCATGTAAAACACCTCAAGAATCTGAATTGCGGATCAAGATTGCATCAATACGAAGGCAAGGCCATCGCGGGGCGTTTGGGGGCATTCGGATCGATCGGCTGGGGATCAAGTACGCCAACAGTCAACGTGTCGTCGCTGAAATATTTTCTCGCCACGGCCTGCACTTGTTCCGGTGTGACTTCCTTCAGCTTCGCCAACAGGGTATCGATATCGCGCCAGCCAAGGCCCGCAGATTCGATGCCGCCGATTTCCATGGCCTGCGCCATCATCGAATCACGCTTGTAGACCTGCGATGCAATAAGCTGCACCTTCACGCGCCCGAGCTCTTCCGCGCTGACACCCTGATCCTGGATTTGTCTGATTTCGCCCTTGAGCGCAGCTTCAAGTTCGGCCACGGTATGCCCGTCGGCCGGTTGTCCATCCATCAGGAACATCGCTTCGCCGCGTACCACCGGATCGTATTCCGCACCCGCAGATTGTGCGATGCGCTGGCCACGCACCAGGTCTTTCGACAGGCGTGCGGCGTCATGTCCATCAAGCACGGCAGAAAGCACCTGCAAGGCATACGGATCAACATCCTTGTTGACATCCTTGAGCTTGGGCACCTTCCACTCCATCAGGATGTAAGGCAGGCTGGCCGGCACCTTGACGGTAACGCGACGAATGCCCAATTGCGGCGGCTCGACCTGCGGCTTTTCAACCGGCAGTGCATGCGACGGAATGCTGCCGAAATATTTTTGCGCCAGCTTGAACACATCGTCCTTGTTTACATCGCCGACAATCACGACGTACGCATTGGCCGGCGTGTACCAGGCCTTGTGCCAGTTCATCGCGTCCTGCCAGGTCATGTTTTCCAGATCATTCATCCAGCCGATGACCGGACGGCGATACGGACTGGCCTGGAAAGCCGCGGCATTCGTGGCTTCGTACACGCGCGCCTGCGGGTTGTCCTCCGTACGCATGCGACGTTCTTCCATCACGACCTTCATTTCGCTGGAAAACTCATCCTTCGTGAAAGCGAGGTTTTGCATGCGATCCGCTTCCAGCGCCATCATCTCCGGCAGCGCTGTCTTGGGCACGTTCTGGTAGTACGCGGTGTAATCGAGATTGGTAAACGCGTTGTCGACACCACCGGCCTCGGCAACCAGACGATTGAATTCGCCGGTCGCGTGATGCGTGGTTCGCTTGAACATCAAATGTTCGAGCGCGTGGGACAGGCCGGAATCCCCGTCCTTCTCGTCGATACTGCCGACGTGATACCAGATCATGTTGACCACGACCGGCGCACGATGGTCTTCGCGCACGATGACGCGCAGACCATTTGGCAATTTGGTCTCGTACGTGTTCGTCGGCGCAGCGGTTGAGGAAGAATTTGGTGTGTCCGTTTCTGCCTGAGCTGTCAGCGACAGCGCAAGCACAACAAACAAGGAGAGTGAGCTTTTAAGTACGCGCATGGGAAGGTCGGTCAAGTCCGTCTGATAAAATGCACCCGCGCATCATACAGCGCACATTCCCTTGGAATTTTTCTGCCACATTCCGTCACATGTTCGGTTTCCTTAAGAAAGACACTGCAGAAAAAGCCGTCGACGCAACAAGCGCTGCCACGGCCGAAAGTGCTGCCCCCTCTTGGCGCGACCGCCTGAAAAGCGGGCTTGCCAAGACGCGTGCCGCCCTGAATACGCCACTGGGCGAACTGTTCCGCGGTGGCAAGATCGACGACGATCTGCTGGAAGAGCTCGAAACCACGCTCCTTATGGCCGATTGCGGCGTCGCCGCCACGCAATGGTTGCTCGACGAACTTAAAGTTCACGTCAAGCGTGACAAACTCGAAACCGCCGATCAGCTACGTGAAACGCTGGCGGCGTTGCTGACGCAATTGCTCACGCCGCTGGAACAGCCACTCGACACACGTTCGGCCAAACCGTTCATCGTCATGATTGCCGGCGTCAACGGCGCGGGTAAAACCACTTCCATCGGCAAGCTCGCGCATTATTTTCAGCGCGATCAAAAGCACGTACTCCTCGCTGCCGGCGACACGTTCCGTGCAGCGGCGCGCGAGCAACTGGTTGAATGGGGGCGGCGCAACAATGTTGATGTTATCGCTCAGGAATCGGGTGATCCGGCTGCAGTGGCTTTCGACGCCATCAGCGCAGCACGTGCACGCAATATCGACATCGTCATGGCCGATACCGCGGGTCGCCTGCCGACGCAACTGCATCTGATGGAAGAAATCGCGAAGATCAAGCGTGTCATCCAGAAGGCCGATCCGACCGGCCCGCACGAAGTGTTGCTCGTGCTTGACGCCAACATCGGCCAGAACGCTGTGCAGCAAGTCATCGCATTCGACAAGGCAGTCGGCGTGACTGGTCTCGTCGTCACCAAGCTTGACGGCACGGCCAAGGGTGGCGTGCTCGCGGCCATTGCGCGTCAATGTCCGAAGCCGGTCCGCTTCATCGGCGTTGGCGAAGGCATGGATGACTTACAGCCGTTCGTCGCCAAAGAATTCGTTGACGCATTGTTCGGCTAAATGAATCTCGGAAGCACCACAGGTGCGAACCAGAAACGTCCTTTTCCTCAGAGAAAAGGTTGGGAGAAAGGTGATCGCACGTGATTGAATTCCGCAACGTTTACAAGCGTTACCCGCAAGGCCTGGATGCCTTGGCCGACATCAATTTCGGCATTGCACAAGGTACGCTGACGCTGTTGCAAGGCCATTCGGGCGCAGGCAAATCAACGCTGCTGAAACTCATTGCCGCTATCGAACGACCAACGGCCGGCATTGTCACGGTTAAAGGCGAAAACATCGGAGCCATCAAGCGAGCCGCCATTCCATGGCTGCGCCGCAATATCGGCATGATCTTTCAGGATCAAAAACTGCTGCTCGACCGCAACGCCTTTGACAACGTCATGCTGCCACTTGCCATCACCGGCTTCCCGCCCAAGGAAGCTGAACGCCGCGTGCGTGCCGCGCTCGACAAGGTCGGGCTTGCTGACAAGGAGAACGCCATGCCTGTTGCGCTCTCGGGCGGAGAGCAGCAACGCCTCGCGATTGCCCGCGCCGTGGTCAGCCGCCCCGCCTTGCTGCTTGCCGACGAACCGACTGCCCACCTTGATCCGGACAATGCACGCGAAGTGGCGCGACTCTTTCACGAATTCCAGCAAGTCGGCGTTACCGTCGTCATCGCCACGCATGACGAAGCGCTGTATGCGCCCTATGCCCCACATCGCATCGCCTTGGATCATGGGCGCATCATCGGTCACGCGGAGAAATCAGCATGAGCGCCTGGATCAACCAACAACAGGCCGCGGCTTCACTAGCCGTGCAGCGACTTGCTGCCACGCCGATGGCAACATTGCTCGCCACGCTCAGCATTGCCATCGCACTGGCCCTGCCGGCCGGTGGTCAGTTGCTGCTTGCCAGCCTGCAGACCCTCGGCCAAGGCAATTCGGCAACGCCGCAGATTTCCGTATTCATGGCGCTCGATGCCGATAGCAAGGCCGCTGACAAAGTCGCCGACCAACTCAAGGGCAATGCCGCCATCGCCGACGTACGCTTCGTCAGCCGCGACGAGACGCAGAAACGCCTGCGCGCCAAGGGCCTTGCGCAAATCATCGACTCACTGCCGAGCAATCCGTTTCCCGATACCTTCGTCGTGACGCCGCTCGATACCTCGCCGGAAGCACTCGACAGCCTGCGTACCCAACTCGCTGCACTGCCGCGCGTCGACACCGTGCAGGTCGACAGCGCATGGGCCAAACGCCTGTCGCTGCTGATCGGCCTCGGTCGCAAAGTGATATGGCTGATCGCCGTGCTGTTTGGCATCGGACTTGTTGCGCTGATGTTCAACACTATCCATCTGCAGGTGCTGACGCAGCGCGAGGAAATTGAACTCAGCAAATTGCTGGGCGCCACCGATGCCTATGTCGGCCGGCCGTTCTATTACTTCGGTGCACTGCAAGGTTTGCTCGGGGGTGTTGTCGCATGCGGCATCGTCTACGCCGCCTTTGCACTGCTGCAAAAACCCGTGTCAGACCTGAGTGCGCTCTATAGTCTCAACTTCAGCCTGACCACACCACGACCGCTTGAGGCGCTGGCATTGCTGGTGCTTTCGGCAGCCTTGGGCTGGCTCGGTGCAGCACTATCAGTGCGTCGGCACCTGAACACATAAATCCAGGCTAACCACCATATCGCCGGCGACGCCATGACAGACGCAGAGCCATCGATTGCCATCGCGCCGCGCACACTGTTCATTGAATTCGCGCGCATGGCGCTCTCCGGTTTCGGTGGCGTCATGCCAGTCACACGGCACGCGATCGTCGTGCGCAACCAATGGCTGACCGAACGTGAGTTCGCCGAACTGGTCGGCGTGGCACAGGTGTTTCCCGGTGCCAATGTGGTCAACATGAGTGTGATGCTCGGCTGGCGTTTTGGCGGCTGGCGCGGCTCACTCGCCGCAATCAGTGGACTGGTACTACCCTCCGCTGTACTCGTTGTCTGCCTCGGTGCGCTCTACGCACAGTTTGCCGACCATCCCATCGTGCGTAGCTGTGTCCGTGGCATGGCCGTCGCTGCGGCTGGATTAGTCATCGCGACCGCGATCAAACTGGCGCAAAGCCTGCCACGCACATGGCGCGTTGGCTTGCTCATGGTGGCCGCATTTGTCATGCAAGGCGTCGTGCATGTACCGCTGCTGCTGATTGGCGCATTGCTGATTCCATTGGCGCTGTGGCTGGAGTGGCGACAATAGCCATGCCGCTACTGATCGATCTCTTGTTGCACTTCATGCTGATGTCACTCATGGCCATCGGTGGTGCGAACGCGACCATCGGCGAAATGCACCGTTATCTGGTCGAAAGCCGTGGCTGGATTTCCAGCACCGAGTTCTCCTCGCTGTACGCCATCTCGCAAGCCGCACCAGGCCCCAACATGCTCTGCGTTGCGTTATTCGGTTGGCACATTGCCGGCATCGCTGGTGCCGTGTTGGCGACACTCGGCATGTGCGGACCTTCGTCGATACTCGTGCTGTCTTTCGAAATCGCAGCGGGAAAGACCAGGGAAGCACGCTGGCCACTCGTCATTCGGCGCGGCCTTGCGCCAATTTCCGTGGGCCTGATGCTCGCCACCGGCTGGTTACTGGCTTACGGTGCCGACATCGGCTGGGCCGACATCACACTCACATGCGTATGTATCATCGTCATGCTCAAGACTCGATTATCTCCGCTCTGGCTGATCGCACTGGGGGCCTTGGCAGGTGGCCTCAGCATACTCGGATAACGCTCACCCGGTCGGCAAGCTCCTGACAATCAGCCGTCAGATGTAAAGCGCTTGGGCCACACGTCTTTCCGGCACGAATGCTGCACATGCAGAGGCAGCATTTCGCAAGCGCGAGCGGAACGGCAACGGTTGCCGCTCCACTCGATCGGCGGCAATTGAACGGCAGAAATGCCCGGAAAATTTTGCCGTAACGCCACAGGAGAAAGACATGTCCGTGTCATCCATTACCGACAGCACATCGGCAAGCCAGAATTGGCATTCGATTCGCAAGAGCACCAGCCAGGATTTCCAGAATCTGGTCTCGTCGCTGCAGCAAGGCAATCTTGCTGGCGCACAACAGGCATACGCGAGCCTGCAACAGGTTTTGCCAACATCGACAAGCAGCGACACGGGCAGCAACTCATCCCAAAGCGCTGCATCGAACACGATCATCAATGACTGGAACGCTCTCGGCCAAGCCCTGCAGTCAGGCAGCACCGCGACGGCACAAAGTGCACTGACCACGCTGCAGCAAGACGCCTCGTCCGTGTATGCAACGCTGCAATCGGCTAACACCGGCACGACGCAAGGTACCAATCCCGTACAGAACGATTTGAACAGCCTGAGCCAGGCATTGCAAACCGGCCACACAAGTTCGGCGCAGCAGATCCTGGCGCAACTGCAGCAGGATTTGCAGCAATCCGGCATGCAACCGCAGAGCGGTACCCCAGGCGGCCATCATCATCACCATCACGGTGGTGACAGCAATAATCAGCAACAAGCCTCAAACGGCATTGCCAGCCTGTTCGCCAGCACGAATCCGACGAACACTTCCAGCCTGTCGGCGCAAGCCTGAACAAGGAGGCCGCCATGAGCAGCATTTCCCCGCTCTCGTCATCCGTGTTGGCCAGCCTGACCAATGCCAGTACGCCTTCAAATAGCGGAACATCAAGTAGTGGCAGCAACAGCACATCGTCAGTTGGCGACCTGAGCAGCCAGCTTCTGTCGGAGATCACATCCGCACTTGCTTCATCCGGCAGCAGCAATAACAGCGATTTGCAGTATCTGGTATCGCTAGGCTCCAGTAGCAACGCAGACAGCAACCCCCTGTATACGTCTTCTGGGCTGTTGGCTGGGTCGTCCTCCAATGCATCATCAGGGCCCGATACACTGTTCGACATTCTGTCCGGCGATGGCTCCTCAAACAGCAGCAGCGGTGCCGGCAACTTACTCAGCAGCGTCATCAACGACACAATCAGTGCAGCAAATGCGGCAGTCTCCAAGAGCCTGGGGGGAGCCTCCTCCGGTACATCCGATACTTCATCGGACACGACTTCCGACAATTCGAGCAACAGCGCCAGCAACAACCAGAACGCGCTACTGACGGCGCTGCAGCAGGACCCCTCACTTGCCTCCACGTTGGTCCAAGGCTCGGTCAATCAGAACTTGATCAGCAATCTCTGATCGCCCTACACATAAAAAGCCCCGCTATTCAGCGGGGCTTTTTATTTAATATAATGATTTTAATGGATATTTTTACTTATAGCCGTCAAGGCATGTGCATGGAACTTTCGGCAATTAGCACTCTCTGAAGAGGAGTGCTAACATAACTACACAGCAGTAGCTTGAGTACAAAGCCACTGTCCTAAGGAGAGTTTCCATGACCAATGCGCTTGCACTTGCCGAATTTCAGCTGCCCGCCGCGAGCGGCAGCATCGACGCCTACATTCAGGCAGCGAATCGCGCGCCCATGCTCAGCGAAACGGAAGAAGGCGAACTTGCACGCCGCCTGCGCGACAAAGGCGACCTTGATGCAGCACGCCAGCTTGTGACATCGCATCTGCGTCTCGTCATTGCGATCGCACGTGGCTATCTCGGCTACGGTCTGCCACACGCCGATCTGATCCAGGAAGGCAACATTGGCTTGATGAAGGCCGTCAAACGCTACGACCCGGATCGAGGCGTGCGCCTCGTGTCTTTCGCGATCCACTGGATCAAGGCCGAGATGCATGAGTACATCCTGAAGAACTGGCGTCTGGTCAAAGTTGCCACGACAAAGGCCCAGCGCAAGCTCTTTTTCAATTTGCGCAGCATGAAACAAGGTTTCAATACGCTCGGCCCGGATGAGGTGCAGCACATCGCACGCACGCTCGGCGTCAAGCCGGAAGAGGTCATGGAGATGGAAACCCGCATGAGCGGGCAGGACATCGCCCTGGAACCGGGGTCTGACGATGAAGATGACAGCTACGCGCCCATCGCCTATCTGGCAGCTGACAGTAGCGTCGAACCGTCAATGATGCTGGAACGTCGTGAGCGCGACGATCTGCAAACCACCGGTTTGACTACGGCACTGGCTTCGCTTGATGATCGCAGCCGCGACATCGTCCAGCGTCGCTGGCTGCTGGAAGACGGTGAAGAGGCTGCAACGCTGCACGAACTGGCCGAAGAATACGGCGTCTCTGCAGAACGCATTCGCCAGATCGAAGCCAAGGCCATGCAAAAAATGAAGGCTTACTTGAGCTGATCAGCATTAGTGGCTGGTCAATCCAGTCCGCCACACTGCCCATGAGCAGTGTCTCAAAAGCCGCCCGGTGTGAAACACCGGGCGGCTTTTTCATTCTCCCGCGAGTAACAGCTTGATGTCCGCAGCAAGCTGCTCTGGCGTCTCGCCGTACTTCATGTAGAGACGCAAGCGCCCCTGCGGATCAAACGCGTAACTCGCCGCGGTGTGATCGAGTGTATAGCTGTCGGGTGTTGCGCCTGGGCGCTTTTGATAGAACACCTTGAATGTCTTGGCAACGGCAGCAGTTTCTTCTTCATTGCCAAGCAGTCCAATGAAGTGCGGATCGAATGCCGGCGCATATTTCGCCATCACCTGCGGGGTATCGCGTGCCGGATCAAGCGTCACAAAGATTACCTGCACTTTGTCGGCATCAGAACCGAGCAACCTCATCGCTGCAGCCGCCGTCGACAAGGTCGTCGGACACACATCCGGACATTGCGTGTAGCCGAAGAAAAGCACAACCACCTTGCCTTTGAAGTCCGCCAATGCACGCGACTGACCGGCCGCATCGTGCAAATGGAAATCGCGCCCCCAATCGGCGCCGCTGACATCGGTGGAATTAAAGTTCGGTGCAGGTTTGCCACATGCCGACAACAGGACGGCGCACAAACCAAGGCTACATGCCAGAAGGAATCGCTTCATCACGCCAACCAGAGTTGAAGGTAGTGATCAACCAGAAGCGCAGCAAACAACAGCGCAAGATAAGCGATCGACCAGCGAAAGGCTTTCTGCGCAATCTGATCCGAATAGCGACGCCACACGCGCCAGGCATGGAAGAGAAATACCGCATCAAGCACGATGGCCGAGACAAGATAGAACCAGCTCGTCATGCCGATGAATTGCGGCACCAGCGTGATGAAAGTCAGCCCGACGGTGTACAGGAACACATGGCGGCGCGTGTACGCAGCGCCATGTGTGACCGGCAGCATGGGCAAACCTGCAGCCGCGTACTCCTTGGCGCGATAGAGGGCGAGCGCCCAAAAATGCGGCGGCGTCCAGACAAAAATGATCAAGAACAGCAGCCATGCTTCCGGCGGCGTCGAATTCGTGACGGCAGCCCAACCCAGCACGGGCGGCATCGCACCGGACGCGCCGCCGATCACGATGTTCTGCGATGTATTCGGCTTCAGGAAAACGGTATAGATGATTGCGTAGCCGACAAAGGTGGCCAGCGTCAGCCACATCGTCAACGCATTCACCTGGTACAACAACGACAAACCGATGCCGCCCAGAATGCCCGAGAACAACAAGGTCTCAAGCGAGTTCACTTCACCTTGCGGCAATGGACGACCACGCGTACGCGCCATCACGGCATCGACCTTTTGCTCGATCAAGCAATTCACTGCGGCGGCCGCGCCCGCAACCAACGCAATGCCAAGCGTACCAAGGCACAGTGCCTTCATTGGCACAAAACCGGGCGACGCGAGGAACATGCCGATGACCGCGCAGAAGACAATCAAGGACACAACGCGCGGCTTGGTCAGGGCGAAATATTGGCTCAGGCGGTAAGTCACGGAGGGATTGGCGATCAAGGCCTTGTTCCTTTCGGTTCCCCTGGACGGCGCGTTTCAATAGTGCGCGCGGAACGGGACAATTTGGGCAGCGATTTTAACATGCCCCTCCCCTATACTTCCGGCTTCGCAACCTAGTCAGAATGTCCTACCTCATGACCTATCTCATTGACAGTGCAAATGAAACTGCCAAACGACTGGCGCGCGCATGGCTGCTGCTCGGTATCGCAGCACTGATTGGCGCAGGACTGCTGGCCATCCTGCTGGTGCTTGCACGAACACCCGGCATAGACACGTTGCTGCCGAGCAAGGATTTTTTCCGCGCTGCGCTGATTGTGCACGTCGATCTCTCCGTGTTGATCTGGTTCATGGCCTTCGGTGGCGTTCTGTGGAGCCTCGCCGGGTCGGCACGTTTTGCGTTGTTGGGTTGGGCCGGTATTGCACTTGCCGTCGCCGGCAGTGCATTGATGGTCGTCTCGCCCTTCGGTCACGATCCGCAACCGCTGCTCAACAACTACATTCCGATCCTGCAACAACCGCTGTTTCTTGCAGGACTGGTGGTCGCCCTCGTCGGCTTTGCACTATCGCTGTTGCGTGCGTTACTGACGGCATTCCCCACGCGTCGCGACGACTACGCGCGCACCGGCATCTATGTCGCCGCGATCGCCGGCAGCCTTGCCTTCATCGGCTTCGCCGTATCGTGGCTGCATCGTCCCGACTACGAAGGGCAAGCGCTGTTCGAAGCCGTGTTCTGGGGTGGTGGGCATACGCTGCAATTTCAGCACGCATTGTTGATGCTCGCGGCTTGGGCCATGTTGCTGGCATCGCTCGGCCAGCCGCTGCCGTTGCGCCCTGCAATTTTGTCTATTCTGTTCGTGCTTGCGACCCTACCCGTGCTGGCAATGCCCGTGATCTACGCAACGACAACGGTCGGCTCTGCACAACATGTATTGGCTTTCGCCAAACTCATGGAACACGGCCACGGCCTGATGCTGCCGTTGCTTCTGTTGGTACTGGCAACGCTACCCAAGGTATGGAAAATCGCTTCGCCAGTGAAATCAGCACTCGTTGCCTCGGTCGCCTTGTTCATCGTCGGCGGCATTCTCGCTTTCATGATTCGCGGCGTGAACGTCGTCATCCCGGCGCACTATCACGGCTCCATCGTCGGCGTAACGCTGGCATTCATGGGACTCGCTTATGTGCTGTTACCAAAGCTCGGTTTCGGCACAGTCGAAGGCCGAATGGCACGCTGGCAGCCCTGGGTGTATGGTGGCGGCCAGCTCATCCACATTCTCGGCCTCGCCTGGTCGGGCGGTTATGGCGTACAGCGCAAAGTTGCCGGCGCCGATCAAATGCTGCTCACGTGGCAACAAAAAGCCGGCATGGGCATGATGGGCTTGGGTGGATTGATCGCCATCATCGGCGGCATCATGTTCGTGCTGGTCTGCCTCAAGGCAATCAGGAACAAACACTGAGATTCATGCGCGGCACTCGGTTTGCATTGCAGCCATCGCACATCAAGAAAAAAGGGAAAGCGGGCAACGCCCGTGAACATCCGTGACGTCCTTCCCGGGGCAGAACGTCAGGAGAAAGACTTACATCTTCTTGACCAGCAACAACCGAGCAATGTCCTTGATCATCTTCTTGGCATCTGGCTTCGGCTGATAGCGCAAGACCTGATTGCCGCGATCATCGATCAAGTAAATACGGCCCACGCTCGGTTGCGGAAAAAACTTGAGCAGCGCATCCGTGGCACGCACAATCGTCAGACCTTCCTGTTCTTTCAGTAACTCCGCATCCGGCAACGTTGCATCGCTTACAGCCCAGACACGCTGCAAACGGTCTTTGTTCAACTCGAAGGACAACAATATCTGACGTGTGTCATACAAGCGCTGACGACAATCCGCGTCACACGCACCTGAATCAAGTAGTAGAAGCGTCCATTTGCCATCGGCCTGCACGTGCACGACACGACCTGCCGCATCGACGAAACTGCCATCGGGCAATGGCTTCGTTTCCAGCAATTCGCCTGAATTCATCAAGCTGGCTGGCTGCCAGACATAGTAAGTGACGAGCGACGCCACAATGGGCAATGCGCATGCGCAGAAAATCAGTAACAGGAAGAGGCGTGTTTTGGTTTTTTGGCTCATACCAACCTTTTCTTTTTCCACCAATTCAAAGCCCCGAGAATCACAGTAACGCCTGCCAATGAAAACCACGTCAATGCATAGACACGATGTCGGTCGGCATTGATGCCTATGGCTTCCGGCGCGGCAGCAACACGGACCAAGCCATCCACAGCGCCATCTTCCTGGTACAGCATCACCGGCTGCACGCGCAAGCCTGACCATGTTGCGTAACGCTCAATGGTCAAGTTTTGCCACACCCTGCCCGTCACGACCTGACTGCCAAGTTCGATGAAACGCGGATTCGGAATACGTGCAATCCCGGCAACAGATACCGTACCGTCGGGCGTCGTAACATCAGGCAATTCGCTGCGTAAAGGCGGCGCGGCAATCCAGCCGCGATCTACAAGCAATACTGTGTCGCTTTTCTCCAGCTTCAGCGGCGTCACGACTTCATAGCCAACGACACCGTCCTGTACTTTATTGTCGAGCAGAATGGCACGCTCCGGCATCCAGCTTCCGCGCGCTTCGAGACGATGCATGTGTGCAACGTGCGCATCAAGCAGCGCCGCGCCCGCATGCAGCGGAGCCTCACTCGCAGCGGCTGCCATCTCCGCCTGCAGTCGTTCCTTGTAGTGCGCGCGCGCCACCTGCCAAAAACCTGCGGCAATAAACAGCAATGTCAAAAGACACATCGCAAGCGCAGCGTAAAATGGGCTTCTTTCTTTCGGGTCAGACATCGTGCGCTATCTCGTCTTTCTCTTTCTTGCCCTGATCGTCTTCAACCTTGGTGCGGCACTGTTTCACATCTCGCGCGGCAACCAAACCAATCCTAAAACCGTTCGCAACCTCACCTGGCGTGTCGGGTTATCCGTTGCTTTGTTTCTCATGCTGATGATTGCCTATCGCTTCGGTTTCATCGGCGAACATCTCTGAATACCTGTCGATGCCTAAAACAAACAACGCCGCACATGCGGCGTTGTTTGTTTGTGAGAAGCGCTCAGATCAAAGCCAATACACAAGCACAAACAGCAGCAGCCAAACCACGTCGACAAAGTGCCAGTACCAGGCAACGCCCTCGAAACCGAAGTGATGCTCGGGCGTGAAATGCCCTTTGGCACACCGGGCAAAAATCACGCACAGCATGATCGCACCCAGCGTGACGTGGAAACCGTGGAAACCGGTCAACATGAAAAAGGTTGAACCATAGCCACCGGTGGTCAGACGCAAGCCCTCCTCATACGCATGCATGTATTCCTTCGCCTGAAAACCGAGGAAGGCAAAGCCGAGCAGGATTGTCAGCCCAAGCCCAATCAGCACATTGCGGCGATGATTCTTGAGCAGAGCATGATGCGCAAACGTCAGTGTCACGCCGGATGACAGCAGCAATGCAGTATTGATCGCCGGCAAACCCCATGCGCCCATCGGTGTGAATTCGCCCTTGAAGCCCGGGCCGGCCGATGGCCATGCACCAGTGAATCCATGGTACAGCCATTCGGCATTGAGCCCGTGCGCCAGATCCGGCACCGACAGCACGCGGATATAAAACAGCGAACCGAAGAACGCGGCGAAGAACATCACTTCCGAGAAAATGAACCAGCTCATGCCCCAACGGAAGGATGAGTCCACATTCTTGCCATAAGCACCGCCTTCCGACTCATGGATCACGTTGGCAAACCAGCCGAACAACATCGTCAGCAGAATGAAGAAGCCAGCCGCCAGCAAATACGGGCCGGCGGCGATGTGATTCATCCAGAGCACGGCACCATTGGCCATGCACAACAGTGCCACGGAGCCGAAAATCGGCCAGTGCGACGGCTGCGGCACGAAATAGTGACTCGCCGATTGACTCATGCGTATCTCCTCTTTCTTCCGATTCAACGCAACACAAAATGTACGATGACAAGCGAAGTGCCGACGAACATGAAGATCAGCACCAACGCCACCACAATCAGTTGATACGGCTTCAACTCTGCTGCATCCCGCTCAAAATCCGCACGCTTGCGCAAGCCGACCATCGCACCCACTGCAGTCCATAACGCACTGCGCCGACGCTCGGTTTCCATCATGTCAGGCACCCTTTCCATCCACCTCGAAGAAGGTGTACGACAAAGTAATGGTGTGCACATCGCGCGGCAATGCCAGGTCGATGACAAAAACCACCGGCATCTCGCGCACTTCCTTTGCCGCCAAGGTCTGCTGATGAAAACAGAAACATTCGAGCTTGTTGAAATAGGGCGCAGCAAGCGCAGGACCGTAACTCGGAATCGCCTGCCCAGTGACCGCATGATCTTCTTTGTTCCGCACCTCAAACAGCACGTGCTGCAGTTCACCCGGATGAACCTGGATACTGTTCTGCATTGCCTTGAACTGCCAAGGCAGGCGATTGATATTGGTATCGAACTCGATGGTGACGAGACGGCTTTTATCCACTTGCGTATTCACGGCGGCAACGGCCTCGCCGACGTTGTTCTGCCCCGTCCATTTGCACATCACCGCATAAAGCGGCACCAACACAAAATAGCCGAAACCGAACATCGCCACGGCGCCCGCACCGAGCAGCAAACCAAGCCTGCGCTTGCGACGCTCGAGTGGATCAGCCATGGGCTAGATACCACGTACGAACAATGAAGCTGACGAACAACACCAACACAATGGCAGCCAGGATCAATCCCGTCCGCACATTACGTGCACGTAGCGCCTTGTTGTCGTTCTCGTGAGCCATGGCCGTCATCAATGTTTGCCTTCTTCGATGACCGGTGGTGTCTCGAAGGTGTGATACGGCGCCGGCGATGGCACCGTCCATTCCAAACCTTGCGCGCCATCCCACACCTTTGCATCGACCTTCTTGCCACTCTTGAGTGCTTTCAGCACGACATAGAGGAAGAGCAATTGCGAGATGCCAAGACCAAACGCACCAATGGAAGAAATTTTGTTGAACTCGGCAAACTGCAAGGCGTAATCCGGTACACGCCGCGGCATTCCGGCAAGGCCGAGGAAATGCTGCACGAAGAAGGTCATGTTGAAGAAAAACAAGGTCAGCCAGAAATGCCACTTGCCGAGCGTCTCGTCATACATGTGCCCGGTCCATTTCGGCAGCCAGTAATAAGCGCCGGCATAAGCCGAGAACACCGCACCGGCGACCATGACATAGTGGAAGTGAGCGATGACGTAATAGGTTTCCTGCAGCATCACGTCAACCGCCGTCAGCGACAGGACAAGTCCGGAAAACCCGCCCAGCGTGAACAGGAACAGGAAGCCAAGCGCGAACAACATCGGCGTCTCGAACGATAGCGATCCCTTCCACATCGTCGCCACCCAGTTGAAGACCTTCACACCGGTCGGCACGGCGATGATCATCGTCGCGTACATGAAGTAAAGCTGGCCATTCAATGGAATGCCGGTCACATACATGTGATGTGCCCAGACGAAGAACGAGGTGATCGCGATGGCGGCAATGGCGTACACCATCGAGGCATAACCGAAAATCGGCTTGCGCGAGAAAGTCGGGATCACCTGCGATATCACGCCAAACGCAGGCAACGCAATGATGTACACCTCGGGATGACCGAAGAACCAGAAGATGTGCTGGAACAGTACCGGGTCACCGCCGCCAGCGGCATTGAAGAACGTCGTGCCGAAATGGCGATCCGTCAGCAACATCGTCACTGCACCCGCCAGTACCGGCATGGCGGCGATCAGCAAGAAAGCAGTGATGAGCCACGTCCAGCAGAACATCGGCATCTTCATCAACGTCATGCCGGGCGCCCGCATGTTGAGGATGGTGGTGATGATGTTGATGCCGCCCATGATCGATGACATGCCGAGCAAGTGGATGCCGAAGATGGCGAGGTCCATGCCCATGCCCATCTGGATCGAGAGCGGCGGATACAGCGTCCAGCCGGTACCCGGCGCACCGCCAGGAACAAACATGGAAAGAATCAGCAAACCGCTTGCTACCGGCAACAACCAGAAACTCCAGTTGTTCATGCGTGCGAAAGCCATGTCGGATGCGCCGATCATCAGCGGAATCATCCAGTTCGAGAACCCGACGAAGGCCGGCATGATGGCGCCGAACACCATGATCAGCGCGTGCAAGGTGATCAACTCGTTGAAGAACTCAGGCGAAACAATCTGCAGGCCGGGCTCGAACAATTCGGCGCGGATCACCATCGCCATCGCACCGCCGACAAGGAACATGATGAAGCTGAACCACAGATACATCGAACCGATGTCCTTGTGATTCGTTGTCGTGATCCAGCGCATGATGCCGGACGGCGGCCCATGATGCTCATGCGCTTCGTGTCCCGTGTGATCGGCTTGCCCGCCCATGGCGATGTCCTGTGACATTCCTGTTCTCCTCGTTTCCGCTTTACTTGCGCGCAGCCGCAATATCGGCCGGCTGGATCACGTCGCCCGTCTTGTTGCCCCACGAATTACGCTCGTAGGTAATGACAGTGGCAATGTCGGTATCAGACAGTTGAGGTCCGAAAGCCGCCATCGGCGTCCCGGGGCGGCCATGCAATACGGTGTCGATGTGTTTTGCCTTGGCGGAAGCCGAAGCAACACCGGCGATCTTCGAGCCATCAAGCGCGGGGAAAGTACCGGGCACGCCCTTGCCATTCGCCTGATGGCAGACAGCGCAGTTGGCGTTATAGACCTTCTCGCCACGCGCCACGGCCTCGTCCATTGACCACACCTTGTTCGGGTCGTCACCGGCAGCAGCTTTCTTCTTCTGCGCTTCCACCCATGTCGTGTAGTCCGCGGCTGAAACCACATTCACCACAATGGGCATGTAACCGTGGCCCTTGCCGCACAGTTCGGAACATTGCCCGATGTAAGTCCCTTCCTGATCGGCACGAAACCATGTGTCGCGAATGAAGCCCGGAATCGCATCCTGCTTCACTGCAAAAGCTGGCACTGCCCATGAATGAATCACGTCGTTGGCCGTCGTGAGAATGCGTACCTTGGTGTTGACCGGTACTACCAGCGGATTGTCGACCGTCTCCATATAGGTGGCTGGCTTCTCGGCCTTGCCATCAATCTGGTCCGGCGTGGTTGTCTGAACCGAGAGGAACTTGATGCCTTCGCCCTCGCCCTTGAGGTAGTCGTAGCCCCATTTCCACTGGTAGCCGGTCGCCTTGATCGTGAGTTGCGCCTCGCTCGTATCCTTCATTTCGACGAGCGTTCGTGTCGCCGGGATGGCCATGAGGACAAGAATGATCGTCGGCACGATGGTCCAGGCGATTTCAACGCCCAGATGCTCATGAAAATCGGCCGGGGCATGGTCCTTGGATTTGCGGTGATGCAGCAGGGAATAAATCAGAACGCCAAAGACGAGAATGAATATCCCGAGGCATATCAACGAAATGTCGTTGTGCAGTGTGTAGGCCCGGCGCCCGGCTTCGGTCACTGGCACATGCATATTGAACTGATAATCCGCCCATGCATTGCTGAACGGAAACAATGGCGCCACCAAGGCGGACACAACGGCCAATCGCTTCATGCTGACTCTCACCCCAGTCCTCCCCTTGAGACTCCATGAGACCAAGTGGTATCGCATGCATGCCAACGGCGACGATGCTTCATCTGAACGCCTGCTGCCACACGCGCCACACGAACAAATTTAATCAGTTCATCAAATTTACGAATCCACGGCGATTATACATACAACCCTCACCGCACACGTTTTTTACATTTGGATCGCGGCGATTGTGCATGCAAGCGTCATAGAGAATGGTTGTGTCAGGCATTCAATGCAGCAAGCAGCTTGTTGTGTACGCCACCAAAACCGCCGTTGCTCATCACCAACACGTGGTCGCCGGCGCGCGCAGTCGAGGTCACTGCAGCAACCAACGCATCAAGGTCAACAAAGGTGCTGGCGCACTTGCCTAACGGCGCCAATGCTTCATTCACATTCCAGTCCAGGCCATTGGCATAACAGAACGTTGATGCCGCACCCTCAAGGCTGCCGGGCAGTTGCGCCTTCATTGTGCCCAGCTTCATGGTGTTGGAACGCGGCTCAAGTACGGCGAGAATGCGCTCATCGGGGCCGATACGGCTGCGCAGGCCGGCGATGGTTGCGGCAATCGCGGTCGGGTGATGGGCAAAATCGTCGTAAACCGTAATGCCGCGTACAGATCCGCGTACTTCGAGGCGGCGCTTGACGCCCTTGAATTGCGCAATTGCAGCCAAGCCCTGTTCAATTGGCACACCAACATGGCGCGCTGCCAGAATTGCAGCCACGGCATTCGATTGGTTATGCGCACCGGCCAATTCAAGCCGCGTGCGGCCAACAATATTGCCGGCGGAATCTGCCACCGCAAAGTGCCCGTCCGCTTGCGCTTCAACCGCGCGCCAGCCATCGGCGCTATTGAACCGCTCCAATCCACTCCACAAACCCCGTGCCAGCACGCGCGCCAGCGCCGGCTCCGCACCATTGGCGACAACCAGCCCTTGGCGCGGCATGATGCGCACCAAATGATGAAATTGCGTCTCGATGGCGGCAAGATCAGGGAATATGTCTGCGTGATCGTATTCGAGATTATTGAGAATCGCGGTACGCGGCCGGTAGTGGACAAATTTCGAGCGTTTGTCGCAAAAAGCTGTGTCGTACTCGTCAGCTTCGATGACGAAGAAGGGTAGATCGGTCAATCTTGCCGACACGCCGAAGTCTTGCGCCACACCGCCGATCAGGAAGCCCGGTTTCAAACCGGCATATTCCAGAATCCACGCCAACATCGAAGTCGTCGTCGTCTTGCCGTGCGTCCCGGCCACTGCCAATACCCATTTGTCACGCAATACATTGTCGGCCAACCATTGCGGCCCGGAGACGTAAGGCAGATTGCGGTCGAGAATTTCCTCCAACAGCGGATTACCGCGCGAAATGGCATTGCCGACCACATATAAATCAGGATTGAGCGACAGCTGTTCAATGCCGTAACCCTCGATCAGCTCAATGCCTTGCTCCTGAAGCTGCGTGCTCATCGGCGGATAGACATTGGCATCGCAACCGGTCACCCGGTGTCCGGCGGCGCGCGCCAAAAGGGCAATACCGCCCATAAAAGTACCGCAGCTTCCGAGAATATGAATGTGCATAAGGACTTGAAGGGATGCAATAATCGAAGCGGATTTTAACCTTGCCGGGATGCGTGAATCACCCGAATAGCAGGGCTTGAAAGGACAAAGACGATGCCGCGCCGCAAACCCGCCCCGCCCCCTTCCGGACGACTGCGCCAATCCATCGCCAGCCATGCGGCCCGCCTGATGGCCGAAGAAGGAATTGACGATTACGGCTTCGCCAAGCGCAAAGCAGCGCGCGCACTCGGCGCCAGTGAATCCGAAGCGCTGCCGGGAAACAACGAAGTCGAAGCTGAGTTACGCGCCTATCAGGCACTGTTTCAGGAAGAGGAGCATCCATCACGGCTGCGTGAATTGCGAACAACTGCCCTCGAAATCATGGATCTGCTCGCGCCTTATCGCCCCTACCTCACCGGCTCGGTACTGGATGGAACCGCCGGGCGGTATGCCGAAGTTGAGCTTGAACTTTTTGCCGACAGTTCAAAAGACGTCGAGATCGAGCTTTTATCGCGCGACATCAGCTACGAAAATGTAGCCATCCGCAACAATCAACCCAATGCCCCGGAAGCCCGTTTGCGCATTGACTGGGACGACACGCCCATTCTGCTAACGATTTTCCCGATTACGGCCGAACGCCACCTCAAACGCAGCCCGCATTCAGGCCAACGCCACAACCGGGCAACGCAGAGTGCCGTGGCTGCACTTCTCACCATCCCCTGACGCATGAAACGCTATTTGTTGATACTTATCGCAGTGATCGTCTTGATCGCTGCGGCCGCACTTGGTTTCCATTTCAGGCAAACCGGCACTGCCCCCCAAGCCATTCCTGCCGATGCCGCTCAGAAACTGCTAAGCCAATCCTTCGCCACGCTCGATGGCAAAGCCACGTCGCTCACACAATGGCAAGGCAAGGTGCTGGTCGTCAATTTCTGGGCCACCTGGTGCCCCCCTTGCCGCGAGGAAATGCCGGAGTTCTCGCAAATACAAAGCGAATCTGCGGCCAAAGGCGTTCAATTTGTCGGTATTGCCATCGATACCCCAGATAACGTCCTTAAATTCAAACAGGTCACCCAGGTTTCTTATCCGCTGATCATTGGTAGTTACGACACATTGAAGCTCACCGGGGAGCTCGGCAACAATGCAATGGCGCTGCCGTTCACCGTCATCCTCGATCGCTCCGGCAAGATTATTCATACGAAACTAGGACGCCTGTCCCGCCCCGAGCTTGAGCAATGGTTAGCCCCGTTGGTTTCAGCTATGCAGTCTTAAGACTGGACAAAATGTCCTGATTTGCGGCAAACTCCACGCCATGACGAAGCAAACTCGCACCCAAAAGGCTGTTTCAGCCAAATCGGGCAAGACTGCAAAAGTGGTGGCAAAGGCACGTATTCTGGTTCTGCACGGCCCGAATCTGAACCTGCTCGGCCGCCGCGAACCGGACATCTATGGCGCAACCACGCTAAGCGACATCAATACCGCGCTGCAAGCGCAAGGCGCTGCTGCCGGCTTTGCTGTCGATTGCTTCCAGAGCAATCACGAGGGTGATCTCATCGACCGCGTGCATGCCGCACCGGCTGAAGACGTCGGCTTCATCATCATCAACCCGGCCGGCTATAGTCACACCAGCGTCGCCTTGCGCGATGCACTGGCCGGAGTAGATATTCCCTTCATCGAAGTACATCTCTCCAATATTCACGCACGCGAGGAATTCCGGCATCACTCGTATTTCTCGGCCATCGCCGCCGGTGTCATTTGCGGCCTGGGTGCAGACGGCTATCGTCTTGCGCTCGACAACGTGATTTCGAGACTTTCAGGCCAAGCCTGAACTCACTTTCCTTTTCTCTTTAAACCCGGGCCACTGCGCCCGCTTGCTAGCACGGAGCACCCATGGATCTCAGAAAGCTGAAAACCCTCATCGACCTCGTCCAGAACTCGGGTATCTCGGAACTGGAAATCAGCGAGGGCGAAGAGAAAATTCGCATCGCCAAGAACCTGGGCACGCCGGTAGGTAGCGCTCCCGCCACTTACGTTGTCGGTACCCAAGCCCCGGTTGCCGCTGCTCCGGCGCCTGTCGCGGCCGCCGCCCCGGTCGTTGCTGCCGAGCCCGAAGGCCACGTCGTCAAGTCGCCGATGGTCGGCACGTTCTACCGCTCCGGCAGCCCGGGTGCGCCGGCGTTTGCCGAAGTGGGCAAGAGCATCTCGGAAGGCGACACGCTTTGCATCATCGAGGCAATGAAGCTGATGAACGAAATCGAAGCCGACGCAAGCGGCGTCGTCAAAGCCATCCTCGTCGAGAATGGTCAGCCGGTCGAATACGGCCAGCCCTTGTTCATCATCGGCTAAATGCCAGCGAAGTCTCAGCAAATGTTTGAAAAAATCCTCATCGCCAACCGAGGCGAAATTGCGCTGCGCATCCAGCGTGCCTGTCGCGAACTCGGCATCAAAACCGTAGTCGTGCATTCCGAAGTGGATGCCGAGGCAAAGTACGTCAAGCTTGCCGACGAATCCGTCTGTATCGGGCCCGCCCCGTCCGGCCTGAGCTACCTGAACGTGCCGGCGATTATCTCGGCGGCCGAAGTCACCGATGCAGAAGCCATTCATCCGGGCTACGGCTTCCTTTCGGAAAACGCGGCTTTCGCCGAGCGTGTCGAATCTTCCGGCTTCGTCTTTATCGGCCCGCGCGCCGAAACCATCAACTTGATGGGCGACAAAGTCTCAGCCAAGGACGCCATGAAGGCAGCCGGCGTGCCCTGCGTGCCCGGCTCGGACGGCGCACTGCCGGACGATCCGAAGGAAATCATCAAGATTGCACGCGCTGTCGGCTATCCGGTCATCATCAAGGCGGCCGGCGGCGGCGGCGGTCGCGGTATGCGCGTGGTGCATACCGAAGCTGCACTGCTCAACGCCGTGACAATGACGCGTACCGAAGCCGGTGCCGCCTTCAACAATCCGACCGTGTACATGGAGAAGTTTCTGGAGAACCCGCGCCACGTGGAAATCCAGATTCTCGCCGACCAGCATGGCAATGCCGTCTATCTGGGCGAACGCGATTGCTCAATGCAGCGCCGCCATCAGAAGGTCATTGAAGAAGCGCCGGCCCCCGGCATTCCCGCACGCCTGATCACGCGCGTCGGCGAAGCTTGTGCCGCTGCCTGCCGCAAGATCAAGTATCGCGGCGCCGGTACCTTCGAGTTTCTGTATGAAAACGGCGAGTTCTACTTTATCGAAATGAACACGCGTGTTCAGGTCGAACATCCGGTCACCGAACTCGTGACCGGCATCGACATCGTGCAAGCGCAGATTCGTATCGCAGCCAACGAAAAGCTCTGGTTCAAGCAGCGCGACATTGTGCTCAAGGGTCATGCCGTCGAGTGCCGCATCAATGCAGAAGATCCGTTCAAGTTCATTCCGTCGCCCGGCAAGATCATCGGTTATCACGCGCCCGGCGGCCCTGGTATTCGCGTCGATTCGCACGTTTACGCCGGTTACACCGTGCCGCCGAATTACGACTCGATGATCGGCAAGGTCATTGCCTACGGCGACACGCGCGAGCAGGCGATCCGCCGCATGCGCATCGCCCTGTCGGAAATGGTGGTCGAAGGCATCAAGACCAACATTCCGCTGCACCAGGAACTGATGCTGGACGAGCGCTTCATGGATGGCGGTACGAGCATCCATTATCTGGAAGAGCGCCTCGCCGCGAAGGAAGCTGCAACCAAAGGCAGCAAATAAGGCGTAGCAAAGGTAATGCGATCATGTGGCTGAGCGTCTCCCTGCCGACGGATGAAGCACGCGCGAACCCGTTGTCGGAGGCGCTCATGGAACAAGGTGCACTGGCCGTCAGCATCGAAGATGCTGACGCCGGCACCGCTGCCGAAACGCCGCAATTCGGTGAACCCGGCAGTCCTGCCGCGCCCTTGTGGCAAAACAGTCGCGTGGTCGCCTTGTTCGAACCGAGCGACGATCTGCCACAGCGTATTGCCAACGCGGCGCAAATCGTCGGCGGCATTGATCTTGGCGGTATACGCATCGAGGAAGTGGCTGAACAAGATTGGGTTCGACTAACGCAATCGCAGTTCGAGCCGATTCGCATCACTGACGATTTGTGGATCGTGCCGTCCTGGCATGACGCACCGAACCCCGATGCCACCAATCTCGTCCTCGATCCCGGTCTCGCATTTGGCACGGGGTCGCATCCGACGACGTGGTTGTGTTTGCGCTGGCTAAGTGAGTCGTTGCAGCACGGCGAAACCGTGCTCGACTACGGTTGCGGCTCAGGTATTCTCGGCATCGCTGCTGCGAAGCTTGGTGCCGGCAGCGTGCTCGGCGTCGATATCGACGACAACGCATTGATCGCAGCAAAAGACAACGCGGAGACCAACCAGGTCACCATGGCCTTGCGTCATACGCGCGAACCGCTCACGGAAACCTTCGACGTCGTCGTCGCCAACATTCTCACCAACCCGCTCTGCGTGCTCGCACCGCTGCTTGCCGCACGCGTTGCACCAGGCGGTCGCATCGTGTTGTCTGGCGTGCTAGAAACCCAAGCTGAAGAAGTCATTGCCGCGTATGCATCGTTCATCGCGCTGCATGTCGGCGCAAGCCACGATGGCTGGGTACGTCTCGAAGGCACATTGGAAGATCAGCCTACGCCATGATGCTGACGCGCTGCCCAGGTTGCATCACGACATTCCGCGTCACCTCGGAACAGCTCAAGGTGCGCCAAGGGCGTGTGCGTTGCGGGCAATGCCAACAAGTATTCAATGCCATCGAGCATCTGACCGACGTCCGTGCCGATACACCAGCAGCAAAAACAATGCCGTCGGACGACACCGTTGTCATCGAGCTCTCGCCAGTCAGCGAAATTAAAGCAGACACATTTGAAGCGATATCAGAACCTGCCTCAGCGCTAACACCGGTAACGCCGGTAACACCCCTCATACACATCGAAGCAAGCGACTCGGCCGAATCAGCCGAGTCGACCGAGCTCATCGAACACGTCGAACCACGCGAGCAATCCGAAGCGCCCGAAGAGCATGCAGCTACATCGCCAAGCGAACATGTACGGCACTCAGACGACACTCCGCTCCTGCAACCCTCGCCGCTGTCAGACGAATACGCACTGCCCAAAGACAGTGAAGACAAGGCGCCACGATGGCCTTGGTTCACCGCTGCACTACTGGCACTCCTAATGCTGGTCGCTCAGGGTTTGGTCGCCTTCCGCGTCGACTTGGCCGCAAAACATCCGGGCCTGCAACCACTGCTGGCAACGCTTTGCCAGGTAGCGCACTGCACAGTCGACCTGCCCAGCAACCCCGACCTCGTCAGCATCGAGGCTTCCGATCTGCATCCCGGGCGCAAGAGCGGACTGGAGCTCACCGCAACGCTACGCAATCACGCGCCGTATGCGCAAGCCTGGCCGAATCTCGAACTGACCTTGACCGACGCCACAGATAAACCTATCGTGCGCAAGGTACTGACGCCCACGCAATATCTGCCTGCAACACAATCCCTCGCACAAGGCTTTCCGGCAGGCAACGACGTGGCCTTGCAACTTGCGTTCGATCCCGGCACATTGCCTGCCGACGGTTACCGCCTCTACCTGTTTTACCCCTGATCTTTAATACAGATCTTCAATACGCCGAATTACTCACCTCATTACTCAACAAGGAGACGCATATGTCCACCGTAACTCTTGGCGGCAACGCCGTTAATGTCGCCGGCGACCTGCCCAAGGTCGGCAGCACCGCCCCGGATTTCAAGCTCGTTGCAGGCAGCCTGAAAGACAAGACCCTGGCCGACTTCGCCGGCAAGCGCAAGGTTCTGAACATCGTCCCGAGCCTTGATACCCCGACCTGCGCCGTCTCCACGCGTAAATTCAACGAAGCCGCCGCTTCGCTGAACAATACGCAAGTGCTGGTGATCTCGGCCGATCTGCCGTTTGCCCAAGGCCGCTTCTGCACCACCGAAGGCATCAAGAACGTGTTCGCGCTGTCGACCTTCCGTGATCCGAGCTTCAAGAAGACCTATGGCGTCGACATCGTTGACGGCCCGCTCGCTGGCGTAACTGCCCGTGCCGTGGTCGTGCTCGACGAAGACAACAAGGTGCTGCACGCCCAGCTCGTTTCCGAAATCAAGGACGAGCCGGATTACGACGCCGCCCTGGCCGTATTGAAGTAATCACACTGTTGTATCTGGCCGCGCTGCTGATGTAGCGCGGCTTTTTGTTATCCAGCCTCGCGAGTTCGCCCGATGAAAAACCTGATCTGCGGTTCGATCGCCTACGACAACATCATGGTCTTCCAGGACCATTTCAAGAACCATTTACTCCCGGATCAGCTGCACATTCTCAACGTGTGTTTCTACGTGCCCGAGATGCGTCGCGAATTTGGCGGCTGCGCCGGCAATATCGCCTACAACCTGAAGCTGCTCGGTGGCGAGCCCGTCATCATGGCGACCGTCGGCGACGACGCGGCGCCGTACCTGGCCCGCCTCAAGCAACTGGGCATGGATACCGCGCATGTGCGCGTCATTCCCGGCACCTTCACGCCGCAGGCTTTCATCACGACCGATCTCGCCGATAATCAAATCACGGCATTTCATCCTGGCGCAATGCTGGAGGCACATCAAAATCATGTGACAGATGCCAATGGCATTGTGCTTGGCATTGTCGCCCCTGACGGGCGTGACGCCATGCTCCAGCACGCACGCGATTTTCAGGCTGCCGGCACGCCCTTTATCTTCGATCCGGGCCAAGGCTTGCCGATGTTCAATGGCGAAGAACTCCTCGATTTCATCAAACGCGCCGACTACTGCACGGTCAACGACTACGAAGCCAAACTGCTGTGCGAGCGCACCGGCTTGACGCTGGAACAACTGGCCGCCGAAGTCCGTGCACTCATCGTCACACGCGGCGGTGACGGCTCCGACATCCATGTCGATGGCAAAATCATTCACATCGCCAGCGTCAAACCGGATGCACTCCTTGATCCAACCGGTTGCGGCGACGCCTATCGTGCCGGTCTCCTCTACGGCATCAGCCATGGCTGGGCGTGGCAAAAAACCGGCCAACTCGCTTCACTGATGGGTTCACTCAAGATTGCGCATCGCGGAGGGCAGAACCACCAGCCGTCCCGCGACGAAATCGCACAGCGTTATCACGCGGCATTCGGTACCGAGCTCTGGTGAATCCAGACACGTTGACGGAAATGTTTCTGTAACCTGGATGCCACACACTAAGCACATGTGGCATCCACGCACCCTCTTCCGCCTGCTACGCGTTGCCCTGCATTTGTTGCAGGGCAGTCTGACCGTCGCCTTCTTCTATCCCTGGTTGAACGAATCGCAACGACTGTGGCTGAAGAAGCGCTGGTCGCGCCAGTTGCTCGCCATCCTCGGCGTGCGCTTGCGTTATCGCGGTCAACTGCAGGCTGATGCGACTTTGCCAAATGGACTTATCGTCGCCAATCACATTTCCTTTCTCGACATCTTTGTCGTCAACGCCATCGTGCCAACGGCGTTTGTTTCCAAGGATGATGTAAAGAGTTGGCCGCTGATCGGCTGGCTCTCGGCCAACACCGATACGCTGTTTCTTGAACGCGGCAGCCGCAACGCAGCGCAACGTGCCCGAGAAAATCTCGCGGAACATCTGAAGCGCGGCAAGCGCGTCGCTTTATTTCCGGAAGGCACGACGACGCTTGGCGACACGGTGCTGCCATTTCACAGTGCGCTGCTGCAATCGGCCATCGACACGGGTGCCACGGTCACGCCTGTCGTGCTGAGCTATCGCGCAGTCGATGGCAGCCGATCGAGCGCGCCAGCGTATGTCGACGACGTCACTTTATTGCAATGCTTGCGCTCAATCGCCGATGCAAAAACGCTCTATGCAGAAGTCACGGCACATGCTCCGCTAACGTCTGCGGATACGGATCGGCGGGCGCTTTCCGCGCATGTGCACCGTGTCATCCAGCACACATTGATCGAGACGGAAGTCAGTCGCCCCACTGCGTCGGTGGCTGCCGGCTAGGCACCTGAAACACGGCCCGATCCTCAAGCCGCACCGCAGTGAGCGGGCCGCCCCAGAGACAGCCGCTATCGAGTGCCAGCAACTTATCTTCCATGCGCAGCCCCAACGCTGACCAGTGCCCGCATACCAGCGTATGCGTACGACTCGCACGATCCGGCACACTAAACCACGGCATGTAACCTGCCGGCGGATCATCCGGCTTGCCCTTGGCATGAAACTCCATCGTTCCATCCGCCGTGCAGAAACGCATGCGCGTCATGGCATTGATGATCACACGCAAGCGATCCCAGCCCTCAAGATCATCG